>DATCOB010000053.1:0-18402 GCA_036564925.1 Candidatus Dormiibacterota bacterium
CCCGCCGGCGCCGCCGTTGAGCCGAGATCGGCAACCCGTAGACTAGCGACCGATGTTCCCCGGCGCCGAGCTCGTCGCGACGCTGATCTACTTCTTCATCCTTGCCATCATCATCCGGGTCGTCCTCTCCTACTTTCCGGGGATGCTCTACACGGAGTTCGGACGGCTGCTGGCCCGCGGCACCGACTGGTTCCTCGACCCCATCCGGCGCGTGCTGCCGCCGCTCGGCGGGATGGACTTCTCCCCCTTCGTGGCCATCCTCCTGTTGTACGCGCTGCGGGCGCTGATCATCTCCGGCGACATCGTCGGCGCCATCTTCGGCATCGTCGAGAGCGTGCTGCAGCTCATGGTCTTGATCCTGGTGATCCGCGTGTTGTTCTCGTTCTTTCGGATGGACCCCTTCCACCCGCTGGTCCAGATGATCGTGCGGGCGTCCGAACCCTTTGCCCGGCCCTTTCGGCGGTGGTTCCCGAAGCGCTCCGGCCAGTTCGACTGGGCCCCGGTAGCGGCCGGGGTGGCGCTGCTTCTCGTGCTGATCCTCGTCTACCAGGTCCAGGCGTTCACACCCCGCCCAGGGCTCCGCGGGATCGGGTAGCGCTAGACGGTCGACCCGACCAGGATCCGAGCCGGACGGCCGCTCGGTTGCCGTTCCGGCGCTCGCCGGCGGATCACCTCGAGCCGCCAGACCGGACGGTTGAAGAGCGTATCGATCTCCCGCTGGGCGCGGTCGCCGGCCAGCCCGCCAGCCTGCACGCGGAACTTTTCGCCGAGGTCCATGTCGACCACCTGGTCGTCCCGCTGCAGATGCAGGACGACCTTGTCCGGTCCGGCGCAGGCGCCCAGGATCGCCTGGAGAGCCGCCATCTGGTCCGCCGTCGCCTCAGCGGGGAGGTCGAGGTGGACCACCTGGTTTCGAACCCAGGCCTCGTGGCCGGCATCATCGAACGCCAGGATGTCGTCGGCAATCACCTTGGCGGCCTCGGCGCGCTCGTCATCATCGCCACCAACGGTCCGGGCATCGACCTTGCCGCGCACGATCACGATGGCGTCAGACAGCAACAGGTGGCGCCGTTCTTCGAAGAGTCGCGGAAAGACGATCACCTCGATGGTGGCGGTCAGGTCCTCGAGCTGGACGAAGGCCATCGCCTTCCCCGCGCGAGTCACGATCGCCCGAACGGACTTGATCACGCCGCCGATCCGCACCTCGAAGTCCTCCATGTCGGGCGTGACCTGGTTGGCGTAGGTGTCGACCCTGGCATGCATCTCCTGCTCGATCCGTCGCAACGGATGGTCTGACAGGTAGAGACCGAGCAATTCTTTCTCGCCCTTGAGCCGCTCGTCCTGCGGCATCTCCGGCATCTCGGACACCAGGCCGGCGTTGGGATCGTCGAGCTCGTCCGCCTCGGGCAACATGCCGAAGAGGGACGTCTGCCCGCTCTCCCGCTCGCTGATGATCTGGGAGGCTCGGTCGACCAACCGGTCGATGCTGGCCAGCAGGCGGCCGCGCTCGCCCAGCCCATCGGTCGCCCCCGATCGGATCAGGCTCTCGAGCACCCGTTTGTTCAGCTCGCGCGGGTCCACCCGCACGCAGAGCTCGAGGGCCGACTTGAAGGGGCCGCGTGCGCGCCGCTCGTTGAGCAGCAGCTCGACCCCCTTGCCGCCGACATTCTTGATCACGGCGAGGCCGTAGCTGATCTTCCCGTCCTGGACGGAGAACCCGGCGTCGGAGCGATTGACATCGGGCGGCAGCACCTCGATCGATCGGGCATGGCAGTCGAGCACGGCCGCGGCCACCCGGTCATAGTTGCCGGCCTCGTTGTTCAGCAGGGCGGCGAGATATTCGAGGGGATAGTTCGCCTTCAGGTAGGCGGTCTGGTACGAGATCACGGCGTAGGCGGCGCTGTGCGACTTGTTGAAGCCGTAGCCGGCGAAGAAGGCCATCAGGTCGAAGATCTCGGTGGCCTTGGCCTCGGTAACGCCCCGCTCGACGGCGCCGGTGATGAATTTGGCGCGCATCTTCGCCATCTCGTCTTTCTTCTTCTTGCCCATCGCCGCTCGGAGGACGTCCGCCTCGCCCAACGTGAAGCCGGCGAGCAGGGAGGCGATCCGCATCACCTGTTCCTGGTACACGATGACGCCATAGGTCTCCTTGAGGATCGGCTCGAGTTGCGGGAGTGGATAGACGATCTCCTGCTCGCCGTTCTTGCACTTCACGAACTGGTCGACCAGGCCACCCTCCAGCGGTCCCGGTCTGAAGAGCCCGTTGGCGGCGATGATGTCCTCGAAGCTGGTCGGCCGCATGTCCACCAGCAGGCGGCGCAGGCCCGCCGACTCGAGCTGGAACACGCCGTTGGTATCGCCCGCCTGCAGCAAACGGAAGGTGGCGGGATCGTCCCAGGGGATGTCGGCGAGCACCAGGTCGAGCTTGCGCGTCTCGCGCAGGTTCTTCAGGCAGTCCTCGATGATCGAGAGGTTGCGCAGCCCGAGGAAGTCCATCTTCAGCAGCCCGATCTTCTGGACCGCGTTCATCTCGTACTGGGTCATCACGGCCCGCTTCTCCTGCCCGTTCTTCTCGCCACGGGTGATGCTGGCCTGCAGCGGGACATACCGCTGCAGCGGTTCCGGGGTGATCACGATGCCGGCGGCATGGGTCGACGCGTGCCGGGCCAGGCCCTCCAACTTTCGGGCGTTCTTGAGGAGCCGCGCATACGCCGGGTCCTGCTCGGCCTGGGCCAGCTCGGGCACCATGTGGATGGCCTTCTCGATCGTCATGCCGAGCGTCGGTGGGACCAGCTTGGCCAGTCGATCGACATCGCGGAGCGGGACGTCGAGGGCCCGCCCGACATCGCGGATGACGGCGCGCGCCTTCATGGTTCCGAAGGTGATGATCTGGGCCACGTGGTCCTGGCCGTAGCGGCGGCCAACATAGTCGATGACGCGGTCCCGGTTGCGGTCGTCGAAGTCGACATCGATGTCCGGCATCGAGATCCGTTCCCGGTTGAGGAATCGCTCAAAGATCAATCCGTGCTTCAGCGGGTCGAGCGCCGTGATGCCCAGTGCGTAGGAGACCATGCTGCCGGCCGCCGAGCCGCGTCCCGGTCCGACCGCGACGCCGTTGGCCCGGGCGTAGTTGATGAAATCGCTGACAATCAGGAAATAGGGCGCATAGCCCATGTCCTGGATGACTGAGAACTCCGTTTCGAAGCGGTCGCGGACGGCGGGCGTGATGTCCGGGTAGCGCTCCTTCAACCCGGTTTCCGCGAGGCCACGCAGGTAGCTTTCAGCGGTCTGACCGGCCGGGACATCGAATCGCGGGAGCAATGGCTGCATCTCCAGCTGAAGATCGCAGCGGGCGGCGATGCGCACCGTGTTGGCCACGGCCTCCGGGAATTCGCGAAACCGCTCCGCCATCTCGGCCGGGGTCTTGAGATAGAACTCGTCGTTGTGGAAGCGCATCCGCTTCGTGTCGGACACCACGGTCCCGGTCTGCAGGCAGAGCAGGATGTCATGCGCCTCAGCGTCATCGCGACGGGTGTAGTGGGAGTCGTTGGTGGCGACCAGCGGGATGCCGGTGCGCTGGGAAAGTTTGGTGAGCCCTTCGTTGACCTGCGCCTGCTCGGCCATCCCATGGTCCTGGATCTCGAGGAAGTAGTCATCTCCAAACATCCGCTGGTACTCACGCGCGGCTTGCTCGGCGGCCGCCTCGTCGCCTTCCAACAGGCGACTCGCCACTTCGCCGCCGAGGCAGCCGGAGAGGGCGATGAGTCCCCCCGCATGCTCGGCCAGCAAGGCCTTGTCGATGCGCGGCTTGTAATAGTACCCTTCGAGATGCCCCCGGCTCGACAGTTCGATCAGGTTGCGGTAGCCGGCGAGGTTCTTGACCAGCAGGATCAGGTGATGCGGGTCCCGGTCGGCTCGCCCTTCCTTTTGATGCATGGATCGGGTCGCGACATAAACCTCCTGGCCGATGATCGGGTTGATTCCCGCGGCACGGCACTGAAGGTAGAAGTCGATCGCCCCGTAGAGGACGCCATGATCGGTGAGCGCGACGGCGGGCATCCCCGAGTCGGCCGCGTGGCGAACCATCTCGGAAATCCGGCTGGCCCCATCGAGCAGGCTGTACTCCGAATGGGCGTGAAGGTGGACGAAGCTCATGGGGTGCGTTCGAGGCGCACGACCGTTTCCATGTGATAGGTCTGCGGGAACATGTCGACGAGCGCCACGTCTGTCAGGGTATAGCGTCCAGCGGCACACAGACGTTCTACGTCGCGAGCCAGCGTGGACGGCTCGCACGACACATAGATGATGCGCGCGGGCCGCGCCGCCGCCATCGCCGTGCTGGCGGCCTCCGCGCAGCCGGCGCGTGGCGGGTCGAGCACCAGGACGTCGATCGGCTCGTCCACCAGGCTGATCGTGTCTTCGACGCGGCCCCGACGGTAGCGCACGTTGCCGCACCCATTCAGCTGCATGTTGAGTTCACCAAGGCGGACGGCGTAGGGGCTTTCCTCGAGGCAGTGAACCGAGCGCGCCGTCGCCGCCAGCCGGGCGCTCAGCATGCCGATGCCGGCGTAAGCATCGACCACCACGTCGCCCGGCGCCGCCGCGGCAAGGGCCACCGCCCGCTCGTAGAGGACCTCGCGCTGCCGGGCGTTGACCTGGACGAAGGCCTCGGGCCGGACTCGGAAATGCCGGCCGTCGTCCGCGATGCCGATGGAGTCGTCATTGAGGTTCAGCTCGGGGACCCAGCCGGCGGCGCGTGGGCCAAACCCCGGATCAGCCGTTCCCGGCGGATAGGGCGCCCACAGCAGGTCGCTGGTGCCGGGGGCCCAGGTGAACTGCACGGCGGTCACTCGACTGGCGTCGGGATGCTCGGCGGCGCGGGCAAAGGCGGGGAGCGCGCGCTCGATCGCCTCCACGTGGATCAGGCAGGCGTCGATCGGCAGCGTCTGGTAGGTGTGCTTGCGAAAGAAGCCGAGGCTGACCGCACCACCGCGCCGGAGGACGTGAAATTCACCGCGGAGCCGGTATCGCCACGGATCCGCCATGCCACGGACATCGATGCGCTCGATCGGAAAATCCAGATGAGCCCGGACCAGCTGCCGATGCAGGATCTGGCGTTTCTGGACGAGTTGTTCGGGATACGACACGTGCTGCAGCTGACAACCGCCACAGCCGGCCTTGTAATAGGGGCACGGTGGATCGACCCGCTCCTGCGCTGAGTCCAGAACGGCCGTCGCCTGCGCCCGCCAGAAATCCTTGCGACGGTGGGTGACCTCGGCTTCCACGGTCTCGCCCGGCAAGGCGCCCTCGACGAACACGACCCGCCCGTCGACCCGCGCGATGGCGGCCCCGCCATGGGCCAGTTCGCCGACCGTGAGCTCCATCAGGGTTCGATCCTGGCGCGCATGAGGGCGTTCAGCCGCTCCGGGTTGGCCCGGCCCTTGGAGAGCTTCATCGCCTGGCCGACCAGGAACATCAGCGCCTGGGCCTTGCCGGCCTTGAAGTCGTTCACGGACTTTTCGTTCTGCGCGATCACCTGGTCGACGATCGCTTCCAACTCGGTGTCACCGCTGATCTGCTTCGATCGCTTCGCCGCCTCGAGGGCGGGGCCGGGGTCGGCGGCGCGGTACATCTCCTCGAACGTCTGCTTGGCCATCTTGCCGCTGATCACGCCGCTGTCCACCAGGTGGATCACCTGCTGCAGGTGCGACGGTCTCAGCGCGGACTCCCCGATCTCCTTGTGATCGGCATTCAGGAACCGGCTGAAGTCGCCCAGGATCCAGTTTGCCGCGGTCTTCGCCGGGGCGCCCAGCCGGACGGTCTCCTCGAAGTATTCCGCCATCGGCTTCGACGAGGTCAGGATCGAGGCGTCATAAGCGGAAAGCCCGAAGTCTTTGACCAACCGGTCGCGGCGCGCGGACGGCAGTTCCGGCAACGTCGCCTTGATCCGCTCAACCCACGCCCGGCTCACCTCCAGCGGGGGCAGGTCCGGTTCCGGGAAGTAGCGGTAGTCCTCGGCAAATTCCTTGCTCCGCTGCGACACGGTCACATTTTTCGCGTCGTTCCAACCGCGCGTCTCCTGGACCAGCTTGCCGCCCGCATCGAGGACCTCGGTCTGGCGCGCGATCTCGTACTCGATGGCGTGGTGGATCGCGCGAAACGAATTCATGTTCTTCACTTCGACCTTGGTGCCAAACTCGGTGGCCCCAACCGATCGGAGCGAGACGTTCGCGTCGCAACGAAGCTGGCCGGATTCCATGTCGCCGTCGTTGACGCCGATGTACTGGAGAATCGCGCGCAGACGCATCACGTACTCGCGGGCCTCGTCGGCGGTTCGCAGATCGGGTTCCGAGACGATCTCCATCAGTGGCACCCCGGCACGATTGAGGTTGATCAGCGAGGACTGGGCCTGCTCGATTGCGCCGGCGTGCAGCAACTTCCCGGTGTCCTCCTCGAGGTGGACGCGGGTGATGCCGCACCGGCGCGGCTCACCTTTGACCTCGAATTCGAGGTGCCCGTTGCGACTGAATGGCAGGTCGTACTGGGAAATCTGGTAGCCCTTGGGCAGGTCGGGATAGAAATAGTTTTTCCGGTCGAACTTGGAGAACTCGGGAATCTCGCAGTTGAGCGCCAGGGCGGTCCGGATGGTGGCCTCGACCGCCTTGCGGTTGATGACCGGCAGCGATCCCGGCAACCCGAGGCAGACCGGACAGGTGTTGGCGTTGGGCGCGGCCACCAGGTAATCGGTCGAACAGCCGCAGAACATCTTGCTCTGCGTCGTGACCTGCGCGTGAACTTCTAAGCCGACGACGACTTCGTAGCGCGTCGCGATGGCGCTCATCCGGCAGCCCCAATCAGGGGAGACCTGTCTTTGTGAAAGCTGGTGGCCGACTCGAAGGCATAGGCGACCCGAAGCGCGACCTCTTCACGAAAGCCTGGGGCAATCACCTGCAGGCCGATCGGCAGGCCCTGCGCGAGGCCACACGGCACCGAGATGCCACAGACGTTGCCGAGATTCGCCGGGATGGTGATGATGTCGTTCAGGTACATGGCGACCGGGTCCTGCGTCTTGGCGCCGAGCGGGAAGGCGACCGTGGGCGAGGTGGCCCCGAGCAGGGCGTCCACTTTCTCAAAAGCGCGAGCGAAGTCCTCGATGATCAGGGTACGGACCTTCTGCGCCTTCAGGTAGTAGGCGTCGTAGTAGCCGGAGCTCAGCGCGTAGGTCCCGAGCATGATGCGGCGCTTCACCTCGGCGCCGAAGCCCTGCTGCCGGGTGAGCTGGTACTCCTCGGTGACGTTGTGGCCGCCGCCCGCCTGCACGCCATAGCGCGCGCCGTCGTAGCGGGCCAAGTTCGAGCTCGCCTCAGCGGGCGCGATGATGTAGTAGGCGGGCAGCGCGACGTCGCTGTGCGGCAGGCTCACCTCCTCGATGGCGGCGCCGAGCCGCTCGAACACCTCGATCGCCGAGCGAACGGCACGTTCGACGGCCGGCTCCATCCCGGTAACGAAATACTCCCTGGGCACCCCGATGCGCATGCCGTGCACGCCGCCCTGCAGGCCGGCGACGTAATCAGGCACCGGGTGCTCTGAGCTGGTCGAGTCGCGTGGGTCGTGGCCCGCAATCGCCTGCAGCAGGGTGGCGCAATCGGCGACGTCGCGGGTGATCGGGCCGACCTGGTCGAGCGATGATGCGAAGGCGATCAACCCGTAGCGGCTGACCCGGCCGTAGGTGGGCTTCATCCCGACGGTGCCGGTCAGCGCCGCCGGTTGGCGGATCGACCCACCGGTGTCGCTCCCGAGCGCTGCCACCGCCTCGCCCGAGGCCACCGCCGCCGCCGAGCCGCCGCTCGACCCGCCCGGAACCCGATCGAGGTCCCATGGGTTTCGTACCGGGCGGTAGCCAGAATTTTCATTAGACGAGCCCATCGCGAACTCGTCACAGTTCGTTTTTCCCAGGAATACCGCCCCTTCCGTGCTGAGGCGCTCCACCACGGTCGCGCTGTAGGGTGGCACAAAGCCCTCCAGGATCCGCGAGCCGGCGGTGGTCGGCACCCCCTCGACGCAGAGGACGTCCTTGAGCGCAACGGGTATACCGGTCAGCGGTCGAACCGCGCGACCCTCACGGATCCGCGCGTCGGCCTCGCGGGCCTGTCGTAGTGCCAGGTCGCGCGTCACCGCGAGGTAGGCGTGCGTCTCGCGTCCGACGGCGTCGATCTGGCCGAGCGCCGACTCGGTGAGCTCGATCGAGGAAATCTCGCGCTTGACCAGCATCTGGTGGAGCTCGCGAATCGTTCGCTGAAAGGGCTTCATTCCTGGATCGCCTTGACCTTGAAGTAGCCGTCTTCCACCCGGGGGGCGTTCTGCAACGCCGCCTCGATCGTCAGTGAGGGCTTTCGCTCGTCGTCGCGCATCACGTTGCGCTGCTGGAGCGGGTGGGCGGTGGCCGAGACCCTCGACGTGTCCGCCCGGTTCAGCGCATCGATGTGGGTGAGGATGTTGCGCAGTTGATCGCGATACCGCGTGACCTCTTCCGGGGTAATCCCCAATCTGGCAAGCAGCGCGACGTGCTCGACCTCGCGGGACGAAAGCTCGGAATCAGGTTCGGGCAACACCTATAGATTACCGTGCACGCCGGGGCGAGGCGTCGTCGGGACCAGCCGCGCGTCAGGCGGTCAGGGCGTCGTTCTTGCGGCTCGAGATGGGCACCGTCTTCAACTGGCCGGCGTGTGCCCGCAGCCAGGAGCCAAGGGGAGCGGCCGCGGCCGGCCGGCTGACGTGATAGCCCTGGATGAAGTCGCAACCATACTCCCGCAGGAGATCGCCGGTCGCCGCATCCTCGACGCCTTCGGCCACCACCCTGAGCCCCAGGTTGTGTCCCAGGTCGATCGTCGAACGCACGATCGCGGCCCCATCGCGGTTGGTCACCATGTCCTGCACAAACGATTTGTCGATCTTGATCTCGTTAACGGGAAGGCGTTTCAAATGTGCCAGCGACGAGTAGCCGGTCCCAAAGTCATCCACCGAGATCTGCACGCCGAGTTGATGCAACCGCTGCAACGTATCCTCGGCCTCGGCGGCGATGATGCTCCGTTCCGTGATCTCCAGCGTCAGTTTATGCGCCGGCACCTGCCAGGTCCGCAGCAACGCCTCGACGGCGTCGGGAAGATCCGGGTCGAGGAGGTTGCGCGCCGCGAGATTGACCGAGACCCCGGTATCGATGCCGGCCTTGACCCAGGCGTGGATCTGCCCGAGCGCTTCGTTCAGGACCCACGCGGTAAGCGGATTGATGAGGTCGCTCTGTTCCGCGGACGGGATGAAGTCATCGGGCGGCAGAAGGCCGTGGCTCGGGTGGCCCCAGCGCACGAGCGCCTCGACCTTGACCGTGGATTCGTCCGTGCACGAGACGATCGGCTGGTAATGGAGCAGCAGCTCGAATTGGTCGATCGCATATCGCAGCTTGCCGATCAGCGGGCTGCGCGTTGGGGTGTCCTCCTCCTGGTCGGTTGCGTAGATGCTGTACCCGCTCTTGGCGCGCTTGGCCGCGTACATGGCCACATCCGCCCGGCGCATCAGGGCATCGCCGCCCTCGGCATGCGCCGGGTACACGGCAATGCCGACGCTGAGCGAGACCGTCACCGGTTGGCCCTCGATCGTGAACGGCTGCTCGACCGCCTCGAGGATCTTTTCTGCGATCAAGACCGCTCGCGGGACGTCCGTGGCCCCCCACGGGACGACGGCGAATTCGTCGCCCCCGTAGCGCGCCACCATGTCGGCCTTTCGCAGGACGCCTCGCATCCGGGCGCCGACCTGCTGCAGGAGTTGATCACCGGCCAGGTGACCCAGGGTATCGTTGACGCCCTTGAACCCATCCATGTCCATGAGCAGCACGGCGCACGGCTTCATCTCGCGCTCCCCGGCGCGGACGGCTTCCTCGAGCCGCTCACGCAGGAATGTCCGGTTGGGCAGCCCGGTCAGCGCGTCATGCAGGGCCCGATATTGCAGCGCCTCCGTCTCCGCCCGACGTTCCGACACGTCACGCAGGCTCCCGATGAGCAGGCGACCCGGGCCAAGGCGGCCGACATTGAACTCCATGGGAAAGCTGGAGCCATCCTTGCGCTGGCCGCAGACCTCGTGGCTGCCGAGGACGACGTCATTTTTTTGTGGATGCAGGTAGCCGCGCAGCTGGGGTTTGAGCTCGGTCCGGTAGGGTTCCGCGATCAGCTGGCCAAACTCTTTTCCGACGACCTCCTCCGCCCGGTAGCCAAACAGGCGCTCGGCGGCCGGATTGTACGAGCGGATGATGAGCCGCTCGTCCACGGTCACGATGCCATCGGCGACCGTGTCGAGCACCGCGCGAATCCGATCCCCACTCTTGCGGAGCTCGTCCTCGGCACGGCGACGCTCGATGAATTGACCGATCTGGCTGCCCATGTCCGCCAGCACCCGCAGGGTGGCGCGATCCGGGGTCTGACGCTGGCGACTGAAGAGGGCGATCACGCCGGTCACCTTTCGTCCATTGGTGACGGCGAAGACGAATTTCCCGCGCAGCCCGGCTTTGGTGGCGGCGGCGACCCGCGGCGAATCTCCGTCGGTGCTGACATCGAGGATGGAACTGGCGCGCCCGGTGGCCCAGACCCGTCCCAGCAGGCCACTGCCCCGCGCGAAGGTGATGTCACGACTGACCTCCTCCAATGTCTGAAGCTCCCGGCTCGGCTTGTGCCATCCGTATTCCCGTCGCAGCAGGCTGGCGTCCCGATCCACCGACCAGAACTCCCCGAGCGTCCATCCCAGGTTTTCACAGATCGCCTGGAGGACCTGCGGCGCCGCCTCGGGCCAGGTCGCGGCGTTCGCCAGTGGCCGCGTCACGGCGAACTGGGCGTTCCGGAGCCGCTCCGCGAGGCGTCGCTCACTGATATCCGTGATGAAGGCCACCAGCTGAATTTCGCTTCCGGACCGCCCGGTCGCGGAGATGGAGACCTCGATCGGAAACTCGTGGCCATCGCGACGGAGGCCGGTGAGCTCGACCGTCCTGCCGATCATCCGGCCCTCACCGCTCGCGGCAAATCGCGCAAGTCCCCGGTCATGCGCGTCGCGGTACTTGTCGGGGATGATCGTCCCCGACAGCGTCCGGCCGAGCGCCTCGTCATGGGACCAGCCGAAGATCAACTCCGCCTTCTTGTTCCATCCGGTGATGAAGCCACGCTCGTCGGACGTGATGACGGCGCTTGGCGACGTATCGACAATGACCTGCAAGCCCTGTTGTGACGCCTTGAAGGACGTCATCAGGCGAAGGTGGATGTCGGCCTCGCGCTTGGCCGCCGCATACAGTCCGAGTACGCCACCCAGCAACGCCGCGTCGGGGAGGAACACGAACGCGTGACCCAGGTACCAGAACCCGTCGTAGCGGGCCCGCATCAGCAAAAAGGTCAGCGTCTCCACGCTGACCAGGATGAGCGCCACGATCGCGCTCGATTCGATCCAGCGTTCCCCGTGGCGTCCCCGCCGGTAGAGGGCGGCGCCAATGGCCACGGGAAGGAACGGCACGATCTGCAAGACGGTGTTGAAGTCGGTGAATCGCCCATCGACGATCACCCGGGGGAGGGTGGCGCTCGCCACGACGATCAGGACGATGGCGGCGCCGCTCGCCGCCAGGGCGGCGCCAATCGCGCGCGCCAGCGCGACTCGAGGGTTGGCCAGCGGGCCGCCCCGCTGCATGAGGATCCAGATGAGCAGGACCGGGGTGGCGACATGCGCGGCGTGGAACAGAAAACCCGCGGTCTGGTCGGTCACGAATGGGAGACTGGCCGGCAGCACCTTCGGGAAGGTCAGCATGTGCGCCAGCCACAGGCAGGCGACGACCACGCTGCTGGCGACGATGGGCAGGCACCGGCTATTGCGGCGGATGACGACATCGGTCGACGACAGGAATAGGGCCACGGCCATGCTGACGACGGTGGCCAGATCCCAGGCCGGCACGTACCAGGACAGCACCAGGGTCCCGCCCGGCAGGATGGTGCCCAACGCCACGATCAAGGCGAGCATCAGCCCCACCAGCAGGGCGATGACGCCCTTCCGGCCCAGCGACCGGAACGGCGTGGCCACGGGCTCGGCCGCTTCCCGAGCCGCCGCGGTTGACATGACGGCAATATGCGTCGCGTGCCATAAAAGAGAAGTTAAGGAGCTGTCACAGTTCGTTACAAATCCTTATATCGTTCACTGAGGGTTATCTTTTACCGGCCTTATCCCCCAGTCCGCCTCCGAAGGGACCCTAAGAAGGGACTGCGATCAGCCGGAGAAACGCCGCCTCATCGAGGATCGGGACCTTCAGCCGCTCGGCCGTGGCCACCTTGGAGCCCGGATCGGCTCCCACCACCAGGTAGTCGGTTTTCTTCGACACGCTCGACCCCGCGCTGCCGCCGAGGGCCCGGATCCGCTCCTCTGCCTCCGCCCGGGTCATGGCGGCGAGCGTCCCGGTCAGGACGAAGGCCGTTCCGTTCAGGGGACCCAGCCGCCGTTCCGGTGGCTTCAGCTCCACCCCCGCCGCCAGCAGGCGATCGATCAAGCGCCGTGACTCGACCCGCTGGAAGTATTCGTGGACCGCATCGGCCACCGCCGGACCGACGCCGTCAACGGTGCGGAGATCCTCAACGCCGGCCGCGATCAACCGGTCGATCGTCCCGAAACGATCGGCCAGCAGCGCCGCCATGTGATCACCGACGTGACGGACCCCGAGCGCGAACAGGAAGCGCGACAGCGTGCTCGGCCGGCTGGCCTGGATGCGGTCCAGCAGGTTCTGCGCCGATTTATCGGCGAAGCCCTCCAGCGACAGTAACTGGGCCTTCGTCAAGTGATACAGGTCGGCAGGATCGCGGACCATCTTCCGCTCGATGAGCTGCTCAAGGGTCGCGTACCCAAATCCCTCGATATTCATCGCACTGCGCGAGACGAAGTGCCGCAGGTGCTCCAGCACCTGCGCGGGGCAGAGCGGATTGATGCAGCGGGTGACGGCCTCACCCGGCTCCCGCACCAATGCGGTCTTGCATTCAGGGCACGTCTTTGGCATGTGCCACGGCCGGCTCGACTTCGACCGCCTCTCCTTGAGGACGCGAACGACCTCGGGGATGACGTCACCGGCCCGCTGGATGATCACATGATCCGTCGGCCGGACATCTTTGCGAGCGACCTCGTCTTCGTTGTGCAAGGTGGCCCGGCTGACGGTGGTCCCACCGACGACGACCGGGTGAAGCCAGGCGACGGGCGTGATCGCGCCGGTGCGCCCCACGTAGACCTTGATGGCGTCGACAACGGTCTCCGCCTGTTCCGGAGGAAACTTGAAGGCGAGCGCCCACCGCGGACTGCGCGAGACGAAACCTAACTCCTGCTGCTGGCGCAGGTGGTTGACCTTGATGACGATGCCGTCGATCTCGTAATCGAGCTCGTGCCGTCTGGCCTGCCACTCGTCGAGAAACCCGATGACGGCCTCGATGTCCGGGTGCGTGCGATGCGTGGGGTTCACATGAAAGCCCATGTCGCCAAGGCGCGCGAGGATCTCCGCCTGGCTGCGCGCGCCACCCGTAGGGTCGAGCGCGTACATGAAGGTATCCAGCCGCCGGCTCGCGGTGACGCGCGGATCGAGCTGTCGCACGGCCCCAGCCGCGGCATTGCGCGGATTGGCGAACAGCGGCTTTCCCTGCGATGCCAGGTCCGCGTTCAGGCGTTGAAAGCTCCGCTTCGGCATGTAGACCTCACCGCGCACCTCGAAGGTCGAGGGAAAGCCCGATGGGATCTGGACGGACAGGGGGACGCTGGCAATCGTCTTGACGTTCGGCGTCACGTCCTCCCCGACGTAGCCATCGCCACGGGTCGCGCCGACCTTGTACCGACCTTGATCGTAGAGCAGGCTCATCGCCAAT
Source organism: Candidatus Dormiibacterota bacterium (assembly GCA_036564925.1). Lineage (GTDB taxonomy): Bacteria > Chloroflexota > Dormibacteria > CF-121 > CF-121 > JALYYC01. The sequence goes on from DATCOB010000053.1 coordinate 13,914, forward strand.
CCATCGATCTTCAGTTCGGTCACGAATTCGATCGCCATGTCTCCAAGCGCGCGGCGCACCCGCTTATCGAACTCCCGCACCTCGTCACGCTCAAAGGCATTGCCCAGGCTCAGCATCGGCACACGATGGGTGACTTTCGCGAAGGCATCCGAGGGTGGACTGCCGACCCGCTGCGTCGGCGAGTCCGGCGTGACCAGCTCCGGATACTCGCTCTCCAGTTCCACCAGCTCACGGAAGAGCGCGTCGTACTCCGCGTCGGTCAGCTCGGGCTGGTCGAGCACGTAGTACTGGCGATTCGCCTGGTCGATCTGCGTGCGCAGCTCGCCGATACGTCGCTGCGCCTCGTCGATCGGGCCTGCGGCCGTACTCAAACCTTGACGATCGGCGCGAGGCTGACGGCCAGGATCTTCATTCCGACCTTGGCGAACTTCACGATGATCTCCTCGTCGGTTCGCGTCATCGTGCTTTTCAAAACGACCCCCGGGCCCCAGGAGCGATGTTCGAGCTTGTCCCCTGGCGCGTAGCGTTGCACCAGCTCGACCGGGATGGCGGGGCGGGCTGCCTCGATCACCCGCGCCGGCGCCATGCCCGGCACCGGGACCCCGCCCGGAATGCCCGCGGTGCCATCCACCAGCTCCGCCGGGATGTCGGCCAGGAAGCGCGAGGGAAGGTTCAAGTTCGCGCTGCCCCAGAGGTGCCGCCGGAAGGCGTGAAAGAGGTACAGGCGGTCCTTGGCCCGCGTCATGCCCACGTAAGCAAGTCGCCGCTCCTCCTCGAGACCCGCTGACGAGTCAAGGCTCCGGCTGTGCGGAAAGAGACCTTCTTCCATGCCCAGCATGAACACCACCGGAAACTCCAGGCCTTTGACCATGTGCAGGGTGATCAGCGTCATCCCCTGGGCTCGATCGTCCATCGTGTCGACGTCGCTCATCAGGGCGACATCCTCGAGGAACGCCTGCAGTCCTTCGCCGGGCGGCAACCCGTCGTACTCCGACGCGAGGCCACGCAACTCCAGAACGTTGGCCCAGCGATCGTCGCCCTCGGGGCTCCCATCCTTCAGATGCCGTTCGTAAGCGCTGCGCAAGAGGAGCAGATCGACGACCTCCACCAACCGGCGTTCCTGGCTCGCCGCGCGAACCTCGCTCACCAGGTCGCGGAAATCGCCGAGCGCCGACCGGGCCGACGGCGTCAACTCCTCCATCTCCGAGAGCCGGCCGAGTGACTCCCACGCCGAGATGCCGTGCGCGTCCGCCCAGTAGCCGAGTTGCGATAGGGACTTCTCGCCGAGCTTACGGCGGGGCACATTGATGACCCGGGAAAAGCTGAGCGTGTCCTGGGGGTTGGCGACCAAGCGTAGGTACGCCAAAACGTCCTTCACTTCCCGGCGCTCGTAGAATCGCAGGCCACCGATCAGCCGGTATGGCACCCCCCGGCGAAGCAGCACCTCCTCCAAGGCGCGCGACTGGGCATTCGTCCGGTACAGCACGGCGAGGTCGCCGAGCCGGTAGTCACCCTCGGCCACGAGGCGCAACGCCTCCCGGGCGACGGTTTGCGCTTCCTCCTGCTCGTCATAGGTCTGCGCCACCACCACCTTCGGGCCGCCCGGCCGGTCCGTCCACAGGCGCTTCTCGGCACGGTTCGGGTTGGCCTTGATGACGTGGTACGCGGCGTCGAGGATCACCTGTGTGGAGCGATAGTTCTGTTCGAGCTTGACGACCTGCGCGTCGGGATAATCGCGTTCGAAGGAGAGGATGTTGCGCACATCGGCGCCCCGAAAGCCATAGATCGACTGGTCGTCGTCGCCGACCACGCACAGGTTGCGGTGCTGGCTGGCCAGATGGCGCACCATCAGGTACTGGGCCCGATTGGTGTCCTGATACTCGTCCACCATCACGTACTTGAAGCGACGCTGGTAGCGCTCGAGCACCTGCGGATGACGGTCGAACAACCAGACGACCCGCAGCAGCAGGTCGTCGAAATCGAGCGCGTTATTGCGCTCGAGAAAGGCGTCGTATCCCTGCCGGACCCGCGCCCCCAACTCCTCGACGTGCGTACCGGCGGCCTTGAGCTGGTCCTCGGATGTCAGCAACTCATCCTTGGCTCGCGAAATGAGCGCCACCATGCCGCCGGGCGGGTAGCGCTTCTCGTCGATCCGCTGCTCGTTCATGATGCGCTTGACGACCGCGAGGCGATCCGCCTCGTCGTAGATTGCAAAATGCCGATCGACACCGTCGGGGGCGCCGTCCCGCCGCAGGATTCGAACCCCGATTGCATGGAAGGTGCCCATCCAGATGCCGCCAGCGGCAAGGTTCAAGAGATGTTCGACGCGGCCCCGCATCTCGCGCGCCGCCTTGTTGGTGAAGGTCACCGCCAGCAACTCGCCAGGCTCGGCGCGACCCTGCTGGATCAACCAGGCGATGCGATGCGTCAGCACCCGCGTTTTGCCGCTACCGGCACCGGCAAAGATCAGCAGCGGGCCGTCGTTGGCCGTGACAGCCGCCCGCTGCGGAGGGTTCAGGCCCTTCAGAAGATCGACGCCATGCTCGGCAGTAACGCTCAAATCACGAAGAGTCTACCGAGCGGGGCGCACACCCTCGGTTCGAATCCTACCGCCCCAGCAATTTTTTGAATTCGATTTTCCTATCACCGCTATCACACTGCCGGCGAGCATCCAGGCAACTGGGGCTTGGCCTGACCGGCTGGACTCGCCGTACGGGCTGCGCAGTGTGCGGGTGCCGCGCCTTGCCGACCGTCCCGTACGGTGTGGCTGTGCGCCGCGAAGTGGGAGATACCGATATTTCAGCGTGAAGCCCAACCCAGGTAGTCCTGGTGGTCGCTCCACACCTGGGGCACGGTCCCGCCGGAACCTGCGCCCCGACCCCTTCACTAAGGACGACGTGGCATTCAGAGCACCTCGATTGTCCGAGGGGGCTCCGCGCCCACGCGGCCAAGGGTAATGGCGCCAACTTCTCTCTTCCGCCCTCGATCACGCTTATACGAGCTCCTTCCGCAAGTCATCGATCCTCGGGCGAGCAGCTGACCCGGCATGCGGGCGGCGCTGATGCGTATCAGCTCGCGGCTGCGGTGCCAGATCCGCACGCTGCTTCCCCCAGCCGTCGCGAATCCCCGTCCGCGCGTACAGGTAGTAGTTCCCGAAATCGCTGTAACCGGGTCGGCGGAGCGGTGAATAACTCCACCTGGTCCAGGCTCGAGTGCCGTCCAGAGCTGGTGACGGCAAGCAGGCTGGTGGCGCCAGGAGCCCGACTTCGAGAATCGGCCGGGACGCAATCCGAGACACTGCACAGTTAGAACGGCGACCAAGGACGAGCCTCCCGTGCCAGGCTAGGCGGCGTGGCTCGTCCGGGCGGCCATTTGCGACTCGGATCGGGCCAGCCGGGCCGTCGCCTGCCATGTCCGGCAGCCGGCGGCCAGTGTCCCGGCGGCCAGCAGCGGCATGAGCGGGATGAGCGCATCCCAGCGGGGATGCCAGTGGCCGTGAAGGAAGAGAGCGAGCTGCTGGGCGAGCGGCGATAAACCAACGTTGAAGTCGAGGTATTCCTTGACCCTGATCAGGTTGAGGCTCTGTGTTGGAAAGCAGTTGCAGAAGGTCAGCCCCAGGTCCCGGGCGGTCGCGGGCGACACCCAGGCCCAGTAGAGGTCCCAGGGCTCGAGCTGCACCAGCAACTCGGCTGCGAGCCCCCAGACGACCAGGGCACCTCCGGTCACGGCCATCAGCCCACGCCACCTCACGAACGCGAGCGGAATGAACAGCAGGGGCACCATCGGAAGCAGGAAGCGCGGCCCCCAGTTCCATCCATCCCAGGCCCACCACCCGGCGTAGAACACAATGCGAAGGACGCACAACGCGCCAATGGTCAACGCTTCAACCGGATAGCGGCGCGCGAAACTGCGGAACCCGAGCAGAGCCAGGAGCAGGACCGGCATGTAGACGAACAGGCCGACCCCCGGGCTGACCAGCAGCCCGACAATACCGACGGCGAAGCTGTGCGAAAACCCAATCGCGTCGTGCAGGTAGCCGAACTGCAGCGGGCTGCCGTAGCGCACGATGTTGTACAGCATGTCAAGGGCGCCGCCGGCGCCGATCGGCGCCGACCAGGCGAGGGCCAGGCGCAGCCATTCCGCGCGCAAGGCACGCGTCACGGCCAACCACCCGACATAGGCGGACAGCGGCACGGCGATCAGCAGCAGGGAGTCGGGACGGGCCACGATGCTGACCCCGATGAGCGTCCCGGCGATCAGGATGGCTCGGGGGTTATTGGTTCGGACGAAGCGGGTCAGCGCCAGCATGCTGCCGGTCAGGCACAGACCGACCAGCGGCTCGCTGAACAGCACCCCGCTGTAATGCCAGGCCACGGTGGCGAACGCATAGATGAATGAAAGGGCGACGCTCCGGCGCCAGTCGACGCCGTGCTCGACGAGCAGTCGAAGCAGGACGATCACGGTCAGGGCGCTGATCGCCGGCTGGAAG
>DATCOB010000054.1:0-4775 GCA_036564925.1 Candidatus Dormiibacterota bacterium
TATCGATGCGGTCGTGGTTCTGCGTTTCGAGTCGACGCCGAGCCGCGAGGTTTTGACGGCGGTCCGGCTGGCGAGGGCCAAGGGCAAGCCGATACAGGCCTTCGTCGTGCCCGACATCAGCGCGGCGGTGGACGTCGATGACACGCTTCCAATCCAGCTCGACCCTTCATGGGCCGGTCGTCAAGAGCTTTACCGCTGGGGCGCCACCTTCGCGCAGCGCTACGGCCATCCGATCCCCTGAACTTGGGTGCTTCCTCCCCCGGGTCCCGGCCAAAGCGTGACCATTACCCACCAGCACCGACAGCCGGCTGCGTGACGCTGTTAGGGCGGCACAACTCCGTCCCAATTCTGAAGCAGGCGATCTCGCTCTTTTCGGCCAAGCCGCCGACTAGCGCGTTCTGAGCTGATCGCCTAGGACCGGTCGCGAAAACGGCGCGCGTCGCGGCCCACGCCGATGGCGAGCATCGGGCTCTTTCCATCTGCGTCTGGTGAAAAGAAGCCGGTGACCTCCTCGTCGTAGAAGGTCGACCCGGTGGCGCCGATTTGTAAGGCGTAGGCGCCGAGGTAAATCCGGCCACCGAGGACGCCAGCCTCTAGCAACGCGGCGCGATAGCCGCGCGGACCCATCGCGTCGAGGACCGCTTGAAGGTCCGCCATCAAGAAGATCACCGCGGCCGCCTGCGCCAGGAGCGGCTGTTCCAGGCAGAGGTACCCGGCAGCCTCCCGGAACGCCCCGGCCTTGAGCAGTACAAGTTCCTTAGCCTCGGCGTCGAGAAAGTAAGCGCCAGGTTGCAGCCCATCGACGGCGGACACGAGCAGGTATACCTGGTTGATGGCTGCATCGCTCACAACCTCGAGAATGGTTGAGAGCTGGTCGAAGCGGATCGACTCGTCCGTGAAGCGGCGCGTCGAGCCGCGCCGGAGGATGACGCGCTCGACCGGCTCGGCCGGGACCTCCTGGAGCGGTGTCAGCTTGATGCCGGGCCCGCCCGCGGGCCGCGCTCGGTAGCGCGCGCGGCGCCGTACCTCGACATCGGAAGCAGACTGGAATCGCGAGACGTCGTGCGCGGTGTGGGCGTCGGCGTACTCGATCTCTCGCCTGGAAAGCGGGTTGACCTCCGGATCGATGGCCAGGACGGCGGCTGACCGTGCCGGCACCGCCATCCCCTCCCCCATCGCGATAATCGCAAGCGAGACCTCGTGGCGGCCGTCGAGACCCAGCAAGCGGTCGACCTCGCTATCGACGAATCCCAAGATGAGGTTGGTCGGGATCCCCATCGCAGCCGTGACAGCAAAGAGGTTCGCCAGCACCATGCCGCTGTCCCAGTAGAGGTGGCGGTAGCCGCGGGCCTCGTACTTCCACATCGTGCGCCAGTAGATGCCGGCCAGGACCAGCGCCGCTGGAGCGGTCGCCAGCGCGGCATCGCCGGCCACGGCCGCCAGCAGGTCCCCGCGGTGATCGCCCCCCCGCAGCGGCCGCAGCGAAAACTCGCCCGGGTGGAAGTGATAGACACCCGCCGGCAGGTCCGCCATGTCGCCGGCGATCAGGTAAACCTCGATCGGGTAAAGCGCGCCGGCGCAGGCATACGCCCGAAAGTGGAACGGCTGGCCACCTCCCGATCGCACCCGCGTCACGCCGGCGGAGTAATAGAGGAGGTGCGCCAGGTCGTGAAGGCTCAGCCGGCCGGCTTTCTCGGTGGGCTTGGCGCCGCGCAGCGCCTTGAGCGCCGGGACTTTTGTGTCCTCACGTTCCGCCGGCAACCGGATCACAGGGAGGTCGCCGTACTCTTTAAACGGCCAGGGTTGGTTCGCCCAATCGAGTCCCCGGCTGCCCGCACGCACACTCACCGGTGTGTGATTCGTGCGGCCGTGAAATGCCAGGAGCTCGAGCGCCATATTCAGCCCCGGAGCAGCCGCTTGAGTCGCCGTAGCTGTTCCCTGACCGAGTCCTCGGGCGTAGCGGTGACCACGCTCACCACCAGGTGATCGGCGCCCGCCTCGAAATGCTCCTGCACCCGCCGTGCTGCCGCCGCCTCGTCGCCCCAGGCCATCACCGCGTGGAACAGCTCGTCGCTACACGCTTCACGAACGCCATCCTGCGACCAGGGTAACCCTTCCACATCCCCCGTCTGCCTCCGAAGATTCCCTCCCTCCAAGTGCGAGCACCAAGGGCAATGTGCGCGCGCAATCCATCTCGAGGATGAGTTGCCGAACCAGTCGTGCCTCAGTCGCCAGGTAACGGAGGCAGCGTGCGACAAGCAGGTCGGTTAGTTTCGCTGCTGCCGCTTGACTCGCTTTTTCAAATCAGTTTGCTGCGCCGCAGCGGCCCGCTCGCTCAACAATCGCATCTCGGCGGAGAACTCCGGCTCCCTCTGCCAGACGCGATCCACGACGATCCCGAACTGGCTATCGGTCCTGCTTGCGAAATGATCGAGGGCCACAAACCAACCTGACGTCGCCACCAAACCACGCCACCACGTCGCCGTGCGCGTCAAACCACGTAGAAGGGCAAAGCCAATCGCCCCACGGCGGACGGACTTTTGCCCCCTACAGGTTCCAGCGAATCGACCTCCCCACCGGCGAGATGGCGCTGACCCTGAAGGCCGTTCCAGGAGCGATCCCGGGGATCGCGCTGACCTCGCCGCTGGCTGGAATCCATCGATTCATCCTGCGCGAACCCGGGCAAGACCGGGCGGGTGCTGCGGGCACCCCCACGAAGGTGCCCGCAGCGTCGATCGTCGTCGCTAGCCCGTCACTGTGATCTGCCCGATCATGAACGGGTGCGGCTTACAGAAGTAGGTGTAGGTCCCCGGGGTGTTGAACGTAAACGATCCTGACTGGCCGGTTTGCAAGACACCCGTGTCCCACACCTTCTTGTCGCTGGTCGCGCTGTGAGGGAAGGCAGCCGTGTTTGTCCAGGTCACGGTGGTGCCCTTCGTGATCGTCACATTGGCCGGCTGAAACCCGAAGTTCACGATCGTCACCTTGTCGGTTGAGACCGCCGCCCCGAGCGTTGCGGGCACGCTCTTCGTCTTCGGCGGGGTCGGTCCGGCCACCTGGCCCATCGTTCCCTTCAGCGAGAACACCCAAAGCGTGTCGCCGCGCGGGTAGTTCAGCTGGAAGTTTCCGCCCGAGGCGATGGCAATGTATTCCTCGCCATCCACCTGGTAGGCCATTGGTGCGGCGTTCGCACCGGCACCGGTCTGGAACCTCCAGAGGATCTCGCCGGTCTTGGCATTGATGGCCTTGAAAATGCCGTCGCCCTCGCCGACAAACACCAGTCCACCGGCGGTCGACATGGTGCCGCCGATCATCATATATGGCGTTTTGTTCTGCCAGGCGATCTTGTTGCTTCTGGTGTCGATGGCGGTGAACGTGCCCGAGGTGTTCTGGTTTGGCGGCGATACGAACCCACTCCCCAGCTTCAGGCTCCCCTGCTGGATTTCGGAGGGGTTAAAGGTGAAGATCTGGGGCTGCACGATCCCCGGAACGTAGACATATCCGGTCTGCGGGCTGTAGGTGATCGGCGACCACTCATCGCCACCATTCGCGCCCGGCGCTTCGAGCACCGGAAGTTCCTCGAAGGGGGTGAAGATGCCCCCCTGCGGGTACTTCTCGGATGGACCCACACCGGTCGGCGTCTGCGGCACGAAAGAGTCACCCTGCGGAAAGGGCTGGGTGGCCGGCGTATTCTGCCGTGCATCCTGCTTGACGGCCTTCTCGTCGATCGGGATCAACGGTTTGCCGGTGGCCCGATCCAGGAGGTACACCCAGCCCGTCTTTCCCGCCTGCGCCAGCGCCTTGACTGGGTGGCCGTTGATCGTCCCATCAAAGAGGACGGCGGGGCTGACCGCGTCGTAGTCCCAGATGTCGTGGTGGACCTCCTGGAAATGCCAGGCGTAGGTCCCGTCATTCACGTGGAGCGCCACGATCGATTCCGTGTACAAATTATCGCCTTTGCGGACCGTGCCGTCCAGGTCGGGACCCGGGTTGCCCACGCCGAGGTAGAGCAGCCCCAGGTCCGGATCGACCGCGGGCGTCATCCACATGGAACCACCGCCGTGCTTCCAGATATCAGAGCCTGCCGGCCAGGTCTCCGATCCTGGCTCTCCCGGCGCCGGGATGGTGTACCAGCGCCAGACCTGGGAGCCGTCATCGGCCTTGTAGGCCGTGACGTAGCCGCGGGTCTCGTACTCAGCCCCTGAGATCCCGATGACGACCATGTTGTTGTAGAAGAGCGGAGCCATGGTCTCCGAGTAGCCATCCTTTGGGGCACCGACCAGCACCTCCCAGGTCTTGGCGCCGGTCTGCTGGTCGAGGGCGACCAACTTGCCGTCCACCTGGCCCACGAAGACCTTGCCGGCGCCAACCGCAACTCCCCGATTCACGACGCCGCAGCACACGTTGATCTTGTCGGTATTGACGCCGGGATGGTATTCCCACTTCACCGAGCCCGTCTTGGCATCGAGCGCCCACACGTCGTCGCGCCCCGAGGTCAGGTACATGACGCCGTTGATCACCACCGGCGTGGATTCGAACGAGCTGCCTTTCTCACCATACTTCGCGTGGAATGTCCACGCTCCCCGCAGGTGCTGGACATTGCAGCTGTGGATTTGGTTGAGCGATGAATATCGCAGGTTTGCGGTCCCGCCGCCACCGTACGAGGGCCAGTCGTTGCCGGCCGCGTTCGCGATGGTTCCCGGACTCGCCGGCGGCGTGCATCCAGTCGGCGGGCTTGGCTGGCACGTTGCCGCCAACAGGAAAAATGCAAAGAC
>DATCOB010000055.1:0-2697 GCA_036564925.1 Candidatus Dormiibacterota bacterium
ACGCAGGGCCGGGAGCGCCAGATCATGCTGGGGGGAATCATCGTGAGCGCTATCGCGATGGCCTCGCTTCCGTTCGCCACGAGCGTGGTGGCTGTCGCGATCGCCCTCGTCGCGATGGGCATCTCCAACGGACCTTTCGACATCAGCCTTTTCACGCTGCGGCAGCGACGCACCGCTCCTGCCTGGTTCGGTAGGGCGTTCGCGGTGTCGATGTCACTCAACTTCGTCGGCACGCCGATCGGCTCCGCGCTTGCCGGGACGCTGATCGAACGCTCCGTTGACGTGGCTTTGTGGACCGCGGTTGCCGTGGTGCTGGTGGCGGGGATCTTCCCGATGCTCACAATTCCCGCGCACGACGACTCCCCAGCCCCGGCCGCGGCGAGAACCTAGCCTCCGATCACCCCGCTTGCGAACAGGGCGACAAGCCCGCCGATGCCGTTGAGAACGAGGCCGACGATGCCTCCAATCACGCGCCCGCGCTGGATGGCACGAATACCGTTAAGTCCGCCGATGATCGGCATGATCGGGAAGTAGAAGTTCGACACGAAGGGCACGACTATCGAGACGATGCCGAGACCGATCGACCACAGGGCCGCGCCGCCGAACTGGGACATGAGGGCGCCGCCGGCGCCGACCGCGGCCACGGGCATGTAGGGCGGCGGGACCTGGCTCGAGTAACCGGCCGGCGGGATATCGCCCGGTGGCGGCAGGTACCCGGGTGGTGGTTGGAACTGCTGAGGGGGCTGGGAATATCCGGGTGGCGGTTGGAACGGCGGAGGGGGCGGGCCGGAACCTGGCGGTGGCGGAGGCAGATCAGACATGCAGCGCGTAGCCTAAGGCGTCGGGCTGGGAATTCCAATCCCGTTCGCCGCCGCGAAAAAGGCCACGATGACGACGCCCACTGTGAACAGCGCGTAGAGCAGCCCCAACGAACCTCCAACCAATCCCGTGATCCAGCCGGCCTGAGCGAGGCCGTGTCCGCCCACCGCTCCTCCGCTGGCAGCGATCCGGCGAAGTGCCATGCGGCCCAGGATCAGGGCCGTGACTCCCAGGGCGACGGCCGGCAGGCCATAGCAGCAGATCGCTGGGAAGGCTGCGATGCCAAACACCAATGAGGTGATCGCCATCCCGTCGGTGGGCGGCTGGTAGTACCCGTAGCCGGGCTGGGCGTAATAGCCGGGGGGTGGCTGACCTGGCGGCGGGAACGTTGGGGTCTGGGGAGGTGGCGGGGTTGGCGGTATCGGGTCGGAGATCGCTCAGCCGCCGGACGTGACAACGAAATGGAAGATCGCGGCGAGGAACGCGATTACCAGCCCGAAGAAAAAGATGGTGATCAGCGCGGCGACCGCGATGTGGACGTACGAGATGATCAGGCCGATAAGGGCCAGAGTTGCTCCCTCCTCTCCCGTTCTTCGGATCTCGGCGCGGGCCATGTGACCGGTGACGATCGAGGTGAGGATCAGGGCAAAGCCGAACACGCCCGTGACATGGCCGAATGGGGCGATGAGGGCGGTCACCAGGCAGACGATCGCAAGCGTGTTGATGCGGCGCCCGGCGACCATGGTCGAACCCGGGCCCTGGCCGCCACCCGTCGGGACAACGGTCGAGGGGTGGCTCTGCTGACCGACCACCTGCGTGGACGGCGACGAGGGCATCTCGGCGGGGGGTGTTCCCATTGGAATCAGTCTAGGCATAGACCGGGCTAATGGCGCGTGGGACGCAGGCAGTCGCAGCGACGTGGTGACGGGACTGGGAAGAGGGCGTCGGGGTAGGTTTGGGAGTCGACATGCCACGCCATGTGGAGATGGCGGGCGAAGTGAATTCTGGCTCGAACATAGTGCCGTGTTAAGGGCCTTTTTAGGTTGCTTTTGAATACGGATTTGCTAAAATACGAACATGCGTTCTATGGTGGAGTTCGGGCACCAATCTAGCCCCGAACAGGCGCCCTTTCAGGATATGAACCAGGGCCTCCAGCGCCTGCGCGATGAAGAGCTCGAGGCGGTCCCGGCGGCCTTGATTGGTGATGACATCCAGGAGCTGCGCCGGCACATCAACGGCTGCGAGGCGGAGTGCACACGCCGCCTCCGCCGATTCGACAAAGGTGGCGGTTACGCCACCACCGCCGCGCTTACCGCGGCGGCCTGGTTGCGCTGGAAGTGCAACTTCTCACCCTCGGCTGCGGCCGGCCGCGTCGCCGTCGCGCGCGAGCTCGAGTCTCTGCCCCAGGCGACTGAAGCCTTCGCCGACGGCGACTTCAGCTACCCGCACGCGGCGATGATCGCCAGGACAGCGGAGAAGCTCGGCGACAAGATGGAGGCCAATGCGGAGACGATCCTGGTCAGCGCCGCCAAGGAGCTGGATCTCGGTCGATTGCACGTTGTCACCGTGAAGCTGCGGCACTTGATGGACCCCGACTCGATTCGCGAAGAAGCCAACGAGTCGCATGAGCGGCGCTTCCTTTCACTGAGCCAGACGCTGGATGGCGTCTTCTATCTCAATGGACGGCTTGACTCAGAGGGTGGGGCAATCCTGCAGATCGCGCTCAATGCACTGGGCGGACCGCCGACCCCGGACGACAAGCGCACCCCCAAGCAGCGGCGGGCTGACCTCTTGGTCGAGCTGGCGCGTCAGCAGCTGGACGGCGGTAACCTGCCCGAGGTCGGTGGCCAGCGGCCGCACCTGGCGGTCACCGTTTCG
>DATCOB010000056.1:0-3026 GCA_036564925.1 Candidatus Dormiibacterota bacterium
CGGGCAGGCCGAGCTCTCGCTGCAACGCCACCTTGTTGGCGGCCTTGCGATCGATGGTCTCGATGCCGTAGCGGGTATGGAGTGCCGGATCTGTCTCAGGGTTGAAGACCCCGTCATCGATCCCGTTGCGAATGCCCTGAAGCTTGGCGCGGAACAGCCGCAGCACCGGGTCCATGCCTTCCCCGAATTCCGGGGTCAGGATCTCCTGCGCGTAGCGGTGGCTGACGGTATTGACGACGTCACTGAAATGCACGCCGCGCCCGAGGAGATTCACGATCTCGTCCAGGCCGGGTGCTCCCCCCTTGATCAGCCCCCACGGGTCCAGCCCGGCCAGGTGCAGCGTGCCGTAGCCGTAGGTTCCCTGGAAGGCCAGGTTGTGGATCGTCAACGCGGTCGCGATCCCCGCATAGAAGGGATCGTCCGGGTAGAGCCGGGCCAGCATGTTGGGCACGACGGCACTGTGCCAGTCGTTGACATGGATCACGTCCGGCTTGAAGTCGAGTGGACGCAACATCTCGAGGGCCGCTCGGCTGAAGTAGACGAACCGGGCATCGTCGTCCCAGAAGCCGTACATGCCTTCCCGTCCGAAGAACTGCTGGTTCTCGATCAGGTAGACGGGGATATCGTCACCAATCTGCCCCACGAGGACGTCGGCCGGCACCGGCTGGTGGGCGAGGGGAACCGGGATGCCGACCAGCACCTTCCGCAGACCGTATTTGTCGACATCGATCGTCCCGTATCGCGGCATCACCACCCGCACGTCGTGGCCAAGCGCTCGCAGCGCCTTCGGGAGGGCGCCGGCCACATCGGCCAGGCCCCCCACCTTCGCGAACGGGGCGACCTCCGCCGACACGAACAGGATCTTCAGCGGCCGGCGCACGCCGGCGGTTGGCTCCATTGACGGCCGCACCGTGATCGACCCGCTTGGTGGAACGTGTTCGACAGGCTTGCCGTGCTCGTCGAAGACCTGGGCGACCATCTGCAAACGCTGTCCTGGTTCCTCGAGCAGCACCCCGAGCGGGACGGCAAACGCCAGGCCGTCAGTCGAGGGCGACTGGCCGGTCCAGGTTGTCAAACCGGCGGATCCGCCGCGGTGGGACGCTACGTCGAGCGTGAGCATCGGCCCGGAGCGGTGGACCCGGAGCACGCGGGATGCCTGGAAACCAGCGGCGTCGGACCCGGAGGTGCCGGCGAACAGAATCCTCAGGTCCAGGTCGGCATTCTTGAGCAGGTCAACGCGCAAGTAAAGGTTGGCATCGTCATGACCGAACCAGATCCGGCGCACCTGCCCCTGTGGTGGATGCATGGCGCCAAACAGGGCGGTGATGTCGACGTACCCGCCGGCGTCCCATTCGGCGTCGTCGGCGTGCCCGTTCAGGCGAGGCGTGATCTTGCGGTCGGGGCGCTTCCAGGCCGACCCCTGCCCCTCCTTCACGATCGGGTGAAACAACGCGGTCGGAGGATCCTGGCCGAGCGCCGTGTAGAGGTTGCGCAGATGCAGCCGAAACAAGTTGTCCCAGATGACATCCATCCCCGAGTCGTGCGACCGGCCGAACCACCAGAACCAATCGCTTCCCTCCGCGATCAGCACCTCGCGGTACGCCGTGTTGCGCTGGACGTCCGAGGCCGTCCCAGCTTCGGAAAGCACGAGGCGCGAGGCGGCGAGCAGATCCCATGCGGCATTGTGCTCCGGGTCGCCCACCCAGGTGTCGAGCGTTCCACTGATCCACGACCCGGGCGCCACCGCCTTGAGCGACGAGCGCGCGGGGAACGTCGACAGAAAGTCCGAGACCGTGGTGGTGACCACCTCGTCCTCATGGCTCAACCGTTGATAGAGGGCGTGGAGGAATGGATTGCCGTTTGCCTCATAGAAGTCCCAGCAATTCTCGCCATCCAGCGCGATGACGGCCAGGAGTGGCACGTCCACCTCCTGTCGCCGGGCGATGACCCGCAGGCGGTCGACGAGGTCGGTCGCCGCCGCCTCGGCCGTCGACTTCTGGTAGTCGAAGCCGATCAGGTTGGAGAGGCGCGCGTCCCGGAAGACCATGTCGACCGGCGCCGTGACGTCCTGGAGGCGGTACGGCCGGTAGAGAAGCTCGGGGTTCATCAGCGTGCCTTCGCCATCGCGGCTGATGGAGACCCCGCGGGAACGCGCCAGCAGTCCCTCATCCGAAACCAGCCATCGCAACCCCGCGCGGCCAATCAACGACACCGCGGCGTCACTGATGGCCGCCTCGGGTGGCCACAGGCCTTCCGGCATGCTTCCGAATCGCTCCGTATGCGACTCGACCGCGCGGCGGAGCTGCTCCGCCGCGTCCTGCGGATAGGCGAACGGATGACTCGGCAGCGGCATGTCGGGGCTTGCGACACGGGCGCTTCTGACGTCGACCAGCAGGGGCAGGATGGGGTGGTAATACGGCGTCGTGATCAGGTCGGCCTGCCCGCGCTCGTGGACCTCCCGGTACTTGGGCAACACTTTGCGCAGCAGGTCCATCTGGGCCGCGATGACCAGGGCCTTGTCGCCCTCCACAAAATGGCGGCCCTTGCGTACCAGGTTTCCGATCTCGACGTCGCCCTCGATGACCTCGGGACCAAGCCAGGCGAGGTTGAACCAGACCTGCAGATCGAGCAGCTCGGGGTCCGTGAACAGGTGTGCCAGGTCTGTTGAGTCCCTGGACCAGGCCTGCTCGCGCCTCTGCACGAGCTCGAGGTAGCGGGGGTACTGCCGGACACGACGGATCTGGCTGGACTCGGTCATCCACCTGGCGATAAAGGCGCGTTCGTCCCCGGTCAGGTCGGAGACCGGCCGGCGCGAGAGATCCAGGTAGATGTCGTTGACCGGCCCGTCCACGTAGTCCTGGATTTGCTCCACGAGCGACGGGACCAGGTTGAAGGTCTGCTTGATGGCCGGGTAGTCATCGAGGAGGGCCGGCATCTTGTAGTAGTCCTTGGCACAGCGCAGGCGCACCCAGGGGAGGAGAAAGGTGTTGGTCAGGTCGTCCTTGTAATACGGCTGGTGCATGTGC
>DATCOB010000057.1:0-24899 GCA_036564925.1 Candidatus Dormiibacterota bacterium
CTGGTCAGAGTTGGCAACTTTTCTGGCTGCCATCGAACGCCGCGTCGTCTCTTGTGTTGACCGCCTACTGAGGGCGAAGCTCTCCAGGTGAATTCGTCTTGAACGCGCTCGCAGGGGGCGAGGCCACCAGCTCAGTCGCTATTGAGTTGGAGGGCGGCAAAAGTCCGTCCGGCCCTGGGCAACTGGCTTTGCCTTCCGAGCTTCAGAGTGTTGTCTTCTAACGGGGCGTCCCCTAGAGGGGCAGGTCCAGCGCCTGGGCAAGCTGGCGCATGGAGTCGAAGTCCTTGTCGTCGAGGTGGAGCAGCCCCGTCCATCCCAGCGGTGGCAGCAGGGCCTGCCGCTGCTCGAAGGTGGCGGGATCCATAAGGGCATGATTCAGCTTCGCCATCAGGTCGGGTGAGAGGTTGGGGTCCACCATGATCGGAGGCGATGGGTAGCGGGCCGTCTCGAAGAGCACGCGCAACTGGGCGAGGGTCGCCGGTGGCACGGTATTGAGGTACGGCTGGTAGCTGACGCCCGCATCGGCCCTCCCAGAGAGGACCGCTTGAGTAATGGCATCCAGGTTTCCCAGGACCTGGATCTGGGCGTCGCTCTCGAGGCGAAGGCCGCCATGGGTCAGGGCGTAAGCGCGGGCCGCCAGGTAGATGGCGGTGCCGCGACTGTTGATGGCGACCCGTTTCCCGCGCAACCCGCTGGCATCCTCCCCACTGGGTAGTGGCGAGTCCTTGCGCACGATGATGACCCCGTAGGTCGGGAGCGAGTTGCTGACCAGCGGCAGGTAGCCCGCCAGGTGATGGGCGACGACGTAGTCGTAGCTCGACCCGAATGCCAGCGGATAGTGGTACTGCTGCAGGTCGGTAGGCAGGCTCTCCATGCTGGATGCGATCTTGATGTGCACCGGGCGCCCGAGCTGCAGGCTGAGGTAGTCGGCCATCGGAGACCAGGCTTGGATGAGGTGGTCGGCCTGCAGGTAGGGGATGATCTCGAAGGTGAGCTCGGCAGGATCGTCATAGACGTGGGCAGGGGCGCTGGGGCGGTGCGGCGCCGTCAGCGCCAGGAGCCCGACCGCCGTGGCCCCCACCAGGAGGGCGCCGCCCAGAACGATCAGGAGCCAGAGCTTTGCCTTCACGGGGTCCCTGCGCCCACAACGTGCCGCCGCCCTCCAACCCTGCGCCCCCGCGCCACCAGACCGCCGCCACAGGCTGAGCCCGCCGGGCGCTCGCATTGCGTCTCAGTGGTGTTTAGGGCGGCAAACGTCCATCCGCCGCGGCACAATTGGCTTTGCCCCTCTTCGGGCCACCGACTTCTTACTGTCGCGGGGCGAACCCTTAGGTCCGCACCCATGAGGATGCGCTGGCGCCTCCGCTCGGCCCTGCCGAACGCTTGTGTTCGGCGAGGTGAAGGTTAAGGTGGCCTGCCGAGCAGACCGGACTTTTGCCCACCCTACAGGCCGAGCGGCCCGAATGGGGCATGGGCCCCTTCGCTCCAGAGCGGGCGGACCTTCGAGTCCGATACGCTGACCGGGAACCGTGACCTGGAGGCGACGTTCGCCCCAACTTTCCGCCTAAGCTTGCTGGTCCCTACGGCTGAAGGCGATGGCTGGGGCGGTAGGATTCGAACCTACGAATGGCGGATCCAAAGTCCGCTGCCTTACCACTTGGCGACGCCCCAATGGTACGGTCGGCCCCAGTATAGAGTCGCTCAGGCCTTGGACTGGTTCGATGTCGCAAGTGGCAAGGAAAACGAGAAGGTCGAGCCTTTCCCCCACTCGCTTTCCACCGAGATGTGCCCGCCATGGGCGACCACGATCTCCTTGGTGATGAACAGCCCGAGTCCGGAACCGCCAATGTTCATGGCGCGCTTATCGAACAAGCGCGTGAACTTGTTGAACAGCTTGGGCAGGTCCTCATCACGGATGCCAAGGCCCTCGTCGTGCACCGATACCTTGGCGAAGTCCTTCTCGGGAAAGGCGATCACGGCGAGGTTGCTACCGCGCGGCGAGTATTTGACCGCATTGTTCAAGAGGTTGACCAGGGCCTGCTGCAACCGGCGGCGATCCGCCCGCACGACCAGGCCCGGTTCGACGCGAACCCGCATCGGGTACCGTTGGGGGTCCGCGGCGAAATGATCAACGACGTCCTTGATGAACTCGGCCAGGTCGAGGCGCTCGAAGTGATAGCTGAACTGGTGGTTCTCGATCCGGTTGACCGCGGCAAAGTCCTGTACCAGTCCAGTCAGGCTGACCGCGCTGCGATGGATCCCATCCACCAGGGCGCTCCGCGTTTCCTGATCGAGACGGTGCTGCTGGGTGAGAAGCGTGTCCGCCTGGGTCTTGATGCTCGCCAGCGGCGTCTGCAATTCGTGCGCCACCATCGCGATGAAGTCCGAGCGAACCTGGTCGATCTCCTGCAGTCGCTCTGCCCGTTCCTTTTCCAGCGACGCGCGGCGGCGGGTTTCGTCCAGCTGCGTGGCTCGCTCGATGGCCGTCCGTAGAGCGCCATCTAACCGGGCCCGAACATCCCCAACCAGCAGGCCTGCAACCAGGGCGACGAAGAGGAACAGGAAGACGCGGCCAATCACAAACCCGGGCGGCGGTGAGACGTTGGCGAAGGTCGTCATTCCGCCGAGGACGACGTAGAGCAGCGACACGACCACGGCGGTCGAGAGCGCACCGGGCAGTCCCAGGCGGACCGCCGATGCGATGATCAGGAGAAAGAAGAGCAGCGAAAAGTCGGTCGGGGCGCCGTACCCGCCGGAAAAGTACAGGATGCTGGCGGCGACCAGCAGGTCGACGCCGGTGGTGAGAAAGCCAAACCAGCGGCCGGGCCGGAAGCCCCGAACCAGGACGACGGACACGACCAGGTTGATGAGGCCCCAGCTGAACAGGACCAGGTCGACGATGAAGACCGACGCCGGGGCGTTTCGGTTGCCGAAATGGTTGAGAATGACGGCCGCCGCCAGGACCACCCATCGTCCGACGACCGTGATCCGCTCCGCGCTGGCGAGGATCGCCACCTGGCTGTCGCGGATGACCGCGGAGTAGTCCGGCGGGGAACTGTCGGGCTCGGCCACCCCCGTATAACGTAAGTGGGCGTCAGCTGCTTGTCTGATGCCACGCACCCCAGCGATGGCCCGCCCAAAGGATGCCCAGGAGAGCCCAGTATTCGAGGCTGAGATCGTTCTTGAAGAACGGCACGTCGACCAGCCCGTGCACGATCATCCCGATCAGGAACAGGAAGACCCCGAGTTGGTAGGGCCGCCACGGGGGGGCGAGCTGCCGCCAGCCCCGCCAGCCCAGGATCAGGGCCTGCACGGTGAGCCACCCGAAGGCGACGAGCCCGAGCAGCCCGGTGACCGTCCAGAAGTTGAGCGCGATGTTGTGGGGGTAGATCACCTTCGGCAGGTCCTGCCAGAACGGTCCCATCGCCTGCTTGTAATACGAAAGTCCAACGCCGAGGATCGGGTGATGACTCAGCAGGCGAAGGGTCTGGCCCCAGATTCGAAGCCGAAAGTCCAGCGTGTTTCCAGGGACGGCATGCAACTCATAGGCAATGCGGTGTTTGATCAGCGGCACCTGGCTGACGGCCGCAAGCGCCACGATCACCACCGGAACGAACCATTTTGCCCGGCGGTGGGACAGCGCGAGGCCCAACCCGACGGCGGCGAGCGCCAGGTAGCCACCACGAGAAAAGCTCAACAGGCAGGCGGCTAACGCGATGGCAACAAAGAGGCCACCGACCAGGCGCTCGTCCCGGCTTCTGGCGTAAAGCAGCAGGGAGGCGCCGACAGCGATCAGCGGGACCAGGTAGAGCGCCACGTCGTTGGCGGTCTGGTAGATCACGACCGGCGGTGTGGTGGCCAGGTCCAGGACGTGATGGCGGATGGCGTTGACGACGACGGCGCCGTTGAGGAGGGCGACCACCACCCCGCCGGATGCGAACCCGAGCAGGACCGCCGCGACGCGACGCGGGGTGGTCGCCGCGCCAACCAGGACGAGGGCGAATAGCGCCGGCTCGAGGAAATAGGCTCGGTAGAGACCGAGCGCGCCGCGATGGTCCCCCGAGACGAGGACCGAGATCCCGCCGGCCCCAAGGAGCAGGATTGCGGGCACCGTCAGGGGTGTCTGCCATTCCACGCGGGAACGGTCTCGGATAGTCTCTGCGCCGTAGGTGGCCAGCGTCAGGAGGATCGCGACTTCGAGCAGCGTGGTCGGCACGGGGCCGATGTGCCAGCGAATCACGTAGGCGGGGGCCAGCGCAGCCGTGACGGCGGCCGCCAGTACCGTCAGCCGGTATCGGCGCGGGCTCGACAGCGGCTCGGGCTGACGCGCTTCCTGCCGCCGCGCCGTGACGTCGTCAGAGGTAGGCGATAATCCTATGGATCGTCACCACTGAGAGCGGGTCGACCGTGAAGAGCATCGGGTTCGATGCGCGCCTGATCGGGGCGCTGGGCATTGGTCGCTATATTAGCGGCCTGCTCCCCGGGTTGGCAGCGATCCTGGGCAGCCGCCTGGTGGTCGTGGCCCGCGCACGGGACGCGGCCCTCGTGCGAGCCGTGATCGGCGCCGCGCCGCGCCTCATGACGGTCAACGCCTCCCCGTATCGCCTCGGCGAGCAGTCCCTCCTGCCGTTCAGATTGATGCGCGCCGGTCTCGACCTGATTCATTTTCCCCACTACAACCTACCGCTGGTCAAGCCGGGTCCGTTCCTGGTGACGGTCCACGACCTGTTCCCGTTCCAGTTTCCGGAAATCCATTCCGGTCCGCTGCCTCGGATGGTCAACCAGATGCTGATGCGCAACGCCGTGTCGGGTGCCCGGCGCATCATCACGCCGTCGGACGCAACGGCCTCGGCCGTCACGCGGTACTTCCCCGCCGCCGGTCAGAAGATCGTGGCCATCCCGGAGGCCGCCGACGAGCGATTCAACCCGACGCGGAATCTGGATGCGGAGGCCGCCTGGCAGGCCAGGCTCGGCCTCAGGCCCCCCTACGTCCTCTACCTCGGGCAGTGGAAAGCGTACAAGAACGTGCCCTTGCTGATCGAGGCGTTTCAGACGGTTCGACGGTCGCACCCATCGGCGCAACTGGTGATCGCCGGCGACGACCCGCGCCATCCCGAGGTCCGGGAGGCGGCGGCGCACCTCCCGATGGGGTCGGTCGTGCTTCCCGGGCGCGTCCCGGATAGCGGCATCCCCGATCTGTACCGGGGCGCCAGCGTCGTGGTTCTCCCCTCACGAGCGGAAGGCTTTGGGCTGCCGGTGATCGAGGGCATGGCCTGCGGAGTGCCGGTGGTCTGCAGCGATCTCCCGGTCCTGCGTGAGATCGCCGACGGCGGAGCCATCTTCTGCGACCCCGCTGATCCTGCGGCCTTTGCGATGGCGATCGGCCGGGTGTTGGATGCACCCCCGGGCGGCGCGATGCGTCAGCGCGGCCTTGATCGCGCCAATGCCTTCAGCTGGCGACGCACCGCCGAACAGACGGTGGCCGCCTACGGAGCCGCGCTGGGAACTCGGTTAGTAGGCGCGACGCTGGAAGAAGACGCGCGTGGCGGTCAGGATCAGGATCTTCAGGTCGAGCACCAATGACCAGTTCTCCACGTAATAGATGTCATACATCGCCCGATCGGCGAAGGCCTCGCCGCCCCGCAGGTCGTTGACCTGCGCCCAGCCGGTGAGCCCTGGCCGCACCTGGTGCCGCTCGAGGTAGCGCGGGATCTCTTCCGTGAACCGCTCGACGAGGAAGATCGGCATCGGTCTCGGCCCGACGAGACTCATGTCGCCCTTCAGGATGTTGAAGAGTTGGGGGAGCTCGTCCAGGCTGAGCCGGCGCAACACACGCCCCACCGGCGTGCAGCGATCGTCGTCCGGGGTGGCCACGACCGGGCCAGTCTTTGCTTCGGCGTCTGGGATCATCGACCGGAACTTGTACACGGTGAAGCGCTGGTCGTGCAGTCCCACCCGTGGCTGCCGGAACAAAACCGACCCTGAGGGCGAGGTCAGTTTGATCAGGAGCGCAACGACCAGCATGAACGGCGACGCAACGGCCAGCGCGACGGCGCTCACCACCACGTCGATGCTGCGCTTCAAGAGGGCCGCGCCGCCACGCAGCCGGCTTCGCCGGATCCCGATGAGGGGAAGCCCATCGATGGCATCGACCGCGGCGCGCGAGCTCATGATTTCCAGCAGGTCGGGCACGAGCTTGAACTCCGCCTGGAGGTCGTCACAGATCTTGACCAGGTGAACCAGCTCGTCGTTGGTCGCGCCCGGTACGGCGAGGAAGACCTGGTGGATGCCGAGCGAGGGGATGAGTCGGGGAAGGTCCGCGATCCGGCCCACGACCGGTGCGCCGGCGAAGTCCGTCCCCGCATCGAGCCGATCGTCGAGCACGCCAGAGACCTGGTAGCCGTACTGCGGGAACATCGCCATCCGCTGGATCAGCAACTGGCTCCCGGTCCCGGTCCCGACCATCAGGACGCGTTCCGTCCCGATGCCGCGACGACGGAGTCGCGTTTCGTACTGGCGCAGGAAGTACCGCTCCACCGTCATCAAGAGCGCGGTGAGGACGATCGTGTAAATCCAGGTAAGCCGGGAGTACTGGAATCCACGATAGAGGGACATCCCGGCCAGCATCAGCATGCCCGCCAGCGCTATGCCGCTGCCCATGGCGAACAGCTGGTCGACCAGCGTCCGTCCCCGCCAGGAGCGATATTGCTGGTTCACGGCGAGTGCGAACAGGTACATGGCGACGACCATCGGCAAGGCCGCGACGTAGGGGCCGAAGGCCAATGGTTCTTTGACGACCTGCGGAATGCGATCGAGGTGGTAGCGGTACTGATAGGCCAGGATCACCGAGGCCGCGGCGATGACGGCGTCGCCCAAAAATAGCGTCAGGGGCAGCCAGTTCGGGCGTTGGAAGATGCTCGACGAGGCGACCAGGTGCGAGGCTGGATCGCGCCCCGGGGTCGCCGGGACGTGCGCCCCGGGCGGCGGACTCACCCCGGCACCGTTCGGGGTGGCAGCCTGGCTCATGCGTCAAGCCTACAGCCGAGCCGCTCGGCCACGGCATCATGCGCAGCCATCTCCACGGAGTCGTCCAGCTGCGCCAGGGGCCCGGCCTCGCGACGGTGGATCGCTCGCCCGATCAGGAGATCGGCAAACTGCGGATTCTTGGGGAGGAGCGAGCCGTGCAGGTAGGTCCCAAAGACGTTCCCGATCACGACTCCTTCCCCGCCGTCCTCCCCGTTGTTCCCCGCCCCGCGCAGGACCTTCCCCAGCGGTTGGAGCCCGGCCCCCAGGTACGTCTTGCCGCTGTGATTCTCGAACCCGACCAGGGTGGGTGGCGTGAGTCCCAGCTCACCCGCGTCGATGACGATGTTCCCGATGTTCCGCCGACGTCCGGGAACCGTGTACAGGTCAACCAGGTTGAGTCCGGGCAGCCGTGTCCCGTCCGCCGTGACGTAGTACTGGCCGAGCAGCTGGTATCCACCGCAGACGGCCAGCACCACCGACCCGTCCGCCACGGCCCGCGCAATGGCGTCCGCCTTGTGCGCGGCGGCGTCAGTGAAGACCAGCGCCTGGTCACGGTCCTGGCCACCGCCCCAGAAGATCAAATCGAAGCGGTCCAGGCCGGCGATCGGTCCGCGGCCGATGGCCTCGACCGCGACCTCGATCCCGCGCCACTGCGCGCGCTTGACGAGGGTGAGGATGTTGCCACGGTCGCCGTAGATGTTCATCTCCTCGGCGTAGAGATGCGCGATCCGCAACGATACCCCGCTCACATTGGGTATGGTACGGCGGGTGACGCGTCCGCTCGTCTGCATCCCGACCTACAACGAGGCCGCCAACATCCTGCAGCTGATCGAAGAGGTCCATGCCGCCGTCCCCGATGCCGACGTGCTCGTGATCGACGACGCCTCCCCGGACGGGACCGGAGACCTGGTCCGGGAGCGGATCTTGAAAGACCCGCGCCTGGAGATCATGGCCCGTCCCGGCAAGCTGGGCCTTGGCACCGCATATATGGCCGGCTTCGCCTATGGCCTACAGCATGCCTTCACGACCGTCACCACCATGGACTCGGATTTCTCCCATCCGCCAGATCGACTGCCGGCGCTGTTCGAGGCTGTCGAGAATGGCGCTCACGTTGCCGTGGGCTCTCGATATGTGCCGGGCGGCGGCATCAGGGGATGGGGCCCTGGGCGCCGCGTCCTCAGCGCGGCGGCCAACCTGGTCGCCCGGCAGGCCCTTTCTCTCCGCACCCATGATTGCACCGGCGGCTTCCGTTGTTACAGCCTCCGCTCGCTGCAATTCCTCGTGACCCAACCGCTTCGCTCCTCCGGCTACTCGGCGCTGATCGAGCTGCTGACCCGTTGCGAGCGGGCCGGCCTCACCATCACCGAGGTTCCCATCACCTTCACCGACCGGGTCGCCGGCGAATCCAAGATTTCACGACAGGAGATCGTGCGGGCCATGCTCACCGTCGCGCGCCTCGCCGGACGGCGCTCGTGAATCGCCGCGCCGTCCAGGCGGTCGCCCTGCTGGTGGTTGGGCTGCTGATCCTGGTCGGCGTGCTGCGGTCGGTCCACCCGGCGCAGGTCGCGCAGGCGCTCGGCCATGCCTCCCCCGGCTGGATCCTGCTGGGAACGCTGTCCTTTGTGGGCTTCATCCTGGTGCGTGGCTGGCGCTGGCAGCTCATCCTTGGGGCCTCGGCACCGATGGCTCGGTTTGGCGATGCGACGGCCGTCACCGCCATCGGCTTCGCGGTCAATTCCGTGTCACCCTTCAAGCTCGGTGAGGTGCTGCGGATCGCCGCCATCGCGCCCCGGGCCCGGATCGGCGTCGGCGAAGCCAGCGCCACGGTGATCCTGGAGCGGGTCCTCGATGTGATCGCGCTGCTGGTGCTGGCCATCGCGGCCGCCACCGTCTCGGGTGGCTCATCGCAGGGCGCCGGCCTGTGGACCGGCGTGGTCGTCTTCGCCCTGGCCTCCCTGGGCATCGGCGTGCTCGCCTACCTGATGGTCACTTACCCGGCACGAACCCTGACGGTGATCTCGTCGCTGGCCGCTCGTCTCCCGGCGCGAGCCACCGGTGTCGTCCAAAACCTCAGCGCGTCGGTGATCAAGGGGTTCGCCTCCCTCAAGTCGCCGCGTCGCCTGGCGGGCGCGGGACTCCTGAGCCTGATCATCTGGCTGTTCATCGTGCTGGGACTCATCGCGCTCTTTCGCGCGGTCAGCCCGCAATTGTCGGTGCCGACCCTCTTCCTCGCCTGCACGATCTTCGTGGTCAGCCAGGCGATCAGCATTACCCCCGGGTCAGTCGGTACCTACGAGGGATTCTTCCTGCTGGTGCTGAGCACCTTCGGCGCGGGACCGCCGTCGCTCGTGACCGCGGCCGCGGTGCTCGGCCACGTCACCAACATCGCCGCCCTACTCGTGGCGGGCGCGGTCGGCGCGCTCTGGCTTCGCCTCAACCGGCCGCTGCTGCCAGTAGGGCTGGAGCGTCCCGGCGTGGGTCAGGACCGCGCGTAACTCCAGCATCGCGGTGTAGGTCGGCAGCACGAACAGCGTGTCGCCGGCCGGTGTCGCGGCCGCCGCGCGCTGCAGCGCGGCGCCCCAGTCGCTGACGACCTCGATCCGCTCCGCTGGGATCTCCGCGTACTTGAGCCGGACGCGCAGGTCGAGCGCGCGGTCGCCGGTGACCACGATGTGCTCGGCCACCTCACGCAGCTGCTCGAAGTCGACGTCCCAGATCCAGGAGACGTCCTGCCCATCCGCGATCCGGTCGTTCAGCGCCAGGAGAAACGACCGTCCCTTCCCGAACTGGATCGAGGTGCGCAGCACCTCGTTGAACCCGGTGGGGTTCTTCGCCAGCAGCAGCACCGCCGCATGCCCGTCGACGACGATCTTTTCCATCCGCCCGAACGCCGGCGCGAAATCCTTCAACACCGCCGCGCTCCTCGGCAGGCCGACGCCCATCGCCTGCGCGGCGGCCATCGCCATCACCACGTTGTAGGCGTTGTAGAGGCCCGAGAGGGGCACCTCGACCGACACCACCTCTCGCCCGTCGGTCACCGTGAGGTGCATCCGTTCCATGCCGACGATTCGCACCGAGGTGGCCCGAATGTCCGGCGACGGCCGGGTGAAGTCGCCGCGGGGGCAGCGATAGCGACCGACGTGGCCGAAGTAGACCCCCTCGAAGGTGAAGGGGCTGCCGCAGCGGGGGCAGAATTTCGCGTCGGCGCCATGGCTCAACTCCGGGCGGAGCAAGGCCGGATCGTCCAACCCGGCGTAGAGGACGCGGGGCAGTCCGTCGCCGAGCGCCGCGACCATCGGGTCGTCGGCGTTGAGCACGGCCGTCACCCCCTCGGGCCCCTGGATCAGGGCCCGGCGGATATGGCCGGCCGTGGTTTCGAGCTCGCCGTACCGATCCAGCTGGTCGCGGAACAGGTTGGTCACGACGATGGCGCCCGGGCCGACCTCGCTGACCAGGCGGGGCAGACTCGCCTCGTCGATCTCGAAGAGCCCCACCGTGGCCGGCAGCGCGCCGCCCCACCCGGTGCGGTTGACGACCGCCGCCGTCACCCCGAAGACCAGGTTGGCGCCGGCCTGGTTGGCGACGAGCTGGCGGCCCTCCGCCTCCAGGATGTGGCGGACCAGGGCCGCCGTGGTCGTCTTGCCGTTGGTCCCGGTGATGACGATGGTGCCGTCGCGCAGCGAGCTCGACAGTTTGGTCAGGATCTGGGGATCGATGAAGCGCGACACGTCGCCCGGCAGCGTGGTGCCGCCGCCACGGCGCAGGCCACGACTGAGCGCGGCCGTCGCCTTCCCGGCCCACAGCGCCGTGACTCCCCGTGGGCCAAGCCGCGGACGCATCACTGCCACGCGGGGACGGGCCGGCAGATCCAGGCGCGGGCGCCGGCCCGGCTCGCGTGGGCCAGCGCGTCGGTCGCCGCTTGCAGCGTCGAGAACGCGGCAAAGAAGGCGGCGCCCGTCCCCGACATCCGCAACCCCGGGACGGCCGGGGTCAGCGGCGCGATGGCCGCCTCGAGCGCGGGGAAGAGCCGGCGGGCCGTCGCCTCGAGGTCATTACCGAAGAGCGCCCCATCCGTCACCTCGAGCCTGGTTAGCTGGGCCGCCAGCGCCGGCGTGCGATGTTCGCTGGGGGCGGCCCCGTCGACCGCCTCGTACACCGTCCGGGTCGCCACCTCGATCGGCGGGCACACGATCAAAAAGCGCCAGCTCGGCGGAAACGGCGGCAAGGCGTTGACCGTCGATCCCAGGCCGCGGGCGCGCGCGGTGCCGCCCCGGAGAAAGAAGGGCACGTCCTGGCCGACGGCGGTCGCGATCGCGGTCAGCTCATCCGGGGCGACGTGAAGCCCGTACAGATGGATGGCCGCTTTCAGGAAAGCGGCCGCATCGGCACTCCCGCCGCCCAATCCCGCCCCCATCGGGATCCGCTTGAAGAGCCGGATGGTGAACGGCAGCGCGTGGCCGGCGTGGGCTTCGAGCTCGCGGGCCGCCTTCAGCACCAGGTTCTCGCCGCTGATCGGCGTCCCCACCACCTCGAAGACGCGGCACTCGGTGCGCTCGACCGACACCAGGTCGTGGAGAGAGACGGTTTGCATCACCGAGTCGATCTCGTGATACCCATTGGGCCGCTGGCCGGTGACGTCGAGCGTCAGGTTCAGTTTGGCGTAGGCGGGAAGGATCAGCCCCACTGCCGAGTCAGTCTAGACGCGCGATCGGTCACGCCTGATCACGGAGAACACGACCGACAGCTCTTCGCTGCGCAGCAATCGCTGCACGCCGACGTAGGTGAGGCTACCCAGGAGCACGGCCGCCACCAGGGCCGCGACCTGCCGGATCCCGTTGTGCAACGACCCGCCGGTCAGCGCGGCGGCGGTCAGGCCGGCAACCAGCGCCATGGGCACGACACCGATGACGGCCCGACCGGCCGTCCCCAGGATCTGGCGGCCTTCCAATCCGTGAAGTCGCCGCCGCAACGCGGTGCCGAGCAGGACCGCATTGAGCGTCGCCGCGATGGAGGTGCCCAGGGCAAGTCCGCCCTGTGCCAGGAGGTGCACGAGGATGATGTTCGTCGCGAGGTTGACGACGATCACCACCAGCGAGATCTTCAAGGGCGTCATCACGTCCTGCAGCGCGTAGAAGACGCGGACCAGCAGGGCGGTCGCGGCCTGGCTGGCCAGGCCCAGGCTGAAAAAGACGAGCGCGAAAGACGTCTGCGCGACCGAGTCCGCGCCGAAGGGGCCGCGCTGGAAGAGGACGACGATGATGGGCACGCTCAGGACGGCGAGCCCGACCGAGGCCGGCACCAGCACGAAGATGTTGAGCCGCAACGCCAGCGCGGTGCGATGCCGGATCGACGCGATCGCGCCCAGGGCGGCATCGCGGGCAAGGAACGGAAACAGCACGAAGGCGAGCGCCTGGGAAAAGGTGCCCAGCGGGAGCTGCGCCGTGGTATCCGCGTATCGCAGCGCCGCGACCCGTCCGTGCGGCAGCGAGGTGCCGAGGATGGTGTCGACGAAAACGTTGACCTGGGCCGCCGCCAGGCCGAGCGCGATCGGGAACATCAAGCGGCCGACCTTGCGCACGCCCGGGTCGTTCAGGCCGAACGCGGGCTGCGGCCGCCAGCCCGTCCGCCAGAGGGCGGGCAGCTGCACCCCCACATGCAGAAGGGCCCCCGCCACCACCCCGACGGCGAGCGCGGTGACGCCGTATCGGGGCGCGAAGGCGGCGGCGGCCACGATGATGGCGCCGTTGTAGAAGAGGGGGGCGAGTGCCTGCGCCAGGAAGCGTTGGTGGGCCGTGAGGATGCCGATGACCAGTCCGCCCGCGCCGAGGAAGATTGGTTGCAACAAGAGAATTCGCGTCAGGCCGACGATCACCTCGTGATCGTGCTGGCTGTAGCCGAAGGCGATCAGCGACACGTAGAACGGCGCCACCACAAACAACAGGGCTGCGCCGCCAGTCAGGATGAGCAGGGCGGTATTGAGCACCCGCGCGCCGATCTCGCGCGCCCGCTCCCGTTCGTCGTGTGCCAGGAATTCGGAGAGGACCGGGATGAAGGCCGAGCTGATGGCGCCGGCCAGCAAGAGGTTGAAGAGCAGATCGGGGACGCCGAACGCGACCCGGTAGTCATCGAGCGTGTGGCTGGTCCCGAAGGTGTTCGCGATGACGAGCTCGCGGACGGCGCCGAGGATGCGGCTCAGCCCGTAGGCGACGAGGATGAGCGTGGCGGCGGAAGCGATACGCCGCCGCTCGATCGACACCTGTTGGATTCTAGTGGGCGCCTGTATAATCAGCGCTCGCATGGCGAATACCCAATCGGCCAAGAAGCGTGTGCGCGCCTCGCTGCGCAAGCGGGACCGCAATCGCTCGACGCGCTCGGCCGCCAAGACGCTGGTTGCGCGCGCGCGCCGCCCCGGTGAAGGCGACGCGACCTTGACCAGCGACGAGGTCCGGCGGGCGATCAGCGCCCTGGACAAGGCGGCCGAGAAGGGCATCCTGCATCGCAACAACGCGTCTCGGCGCAAGGGCCGCCTGATGCGCGCGCTGGCCAAGATCGCGCCGGCCGCGGAGAAGGCGGAGAAGAAGCGTGCGGCGGCGTCCGCGCCGGCCAAGGCAGCCCCCCTGAAGACGGCCGCGACCCAAAAGAAGGCGACGGCCAAGCCGGCGAAGGCCAAGGCCTAGCCGGCGTTCAGCCGGCGGTGCTCAGCACCCGCTGCAGCACAAACCCTTCGACCGCCAATCGCGCGTCCAGTTCCCCCAGCTTGATCTGCTCCTCGACCCGCAAGAGGTCGTGGAATCCACGATCCAGCTCCGCCGCCGTGTAGTCCGCCGCGTGACGAAAGGCTTTCTCCACCACGAATGGGTGATCGGTCAGGCGCGCCTGCAGGTCGGCCACGCTGCCGCCGCGATCGCGGACCGCCCGGGCCTGCATCAGGCGCCGCCAGTGGATGACCAGGGTATAGAGCAACCAGGTCGGCTCGCGGCCGGCATCGAGCAACGACTGCAGGACGCCGGCGACCTCGCCCGGCCGGCCCGTCGCGAGCGCGTCGGTCAGCGCGAAGATCTCTTCCTCCCGCGTGTCGCTGACCAGGGCCCGCACCGCGTCCTCGTCGATCCGGGTCTGCGGTGAGACGTACAGGGCGAGCTTCGCGACCTCCTGGTCGAGCAGCCGCAGGTCGGGCTGGGCCCGCTCCAGGAGCGTTCGCACGGCGCCGGGTGTGATCGTAAGGCCGCGCTCCTCGGCGAGCTTGCGCACCCAGCCGCCGCGGTCGGGCCGCCTCGGTGGCTCGAATCGCTGGATGCGCGCCCGCTTGTCGCGCTCCATCAGGGCGACCGCCTTGTAGATCGCGTTGCCGGGGGCGATCGTGGTGTGCGCGATCAGCACCAGGTGCGTCGAGTCCGGGGTCAGGCCGAGGTACCCGGCGGCGCGCTCGGCTCCGGCGCCCTTGTCGCGCTTGCCGGCCAGCAGCCCCCAATCGCGAAGCACCAGCACCCGCACGGCATCGATGAAGGGCAGGGTCGACACTTTCTCGCCGAAGGCGTCGGCGCTGAGACTGTCCGCCTGCAGATCCTCGTAATTGAAGGTCACCGTCAGGCCGGCGCGCAGCGGCGTAAGGAGCGTCTCCGCGGCCCGATCGGTAAGGTATCCCTCCGCCCCGTGGAGGAGCGTGATCATGCCGGCGTCGGCGTAGCGACGCGGTCGATCTTGGCCGCCATATAGAAGTCGCTCACCGTCAACCCGTTGATCTTGTGCGTGTAAAGCTCCGCGCGCACCTCGCCCCAGCGGACCAGCAGGTCCGGGTGATGGTTTTCAGCTTCGGCGACCGGCGTGATCCGGTTGACGAAATCCACAGCCTGCGTCCAGTTCTTGAAGCGGTAGGCCTTGTGCAATTTACGGTCGGCCTCGACCTGCCATCCGTCGAGCTGCGCCTGCAGCGGCCCGATCTCCTCATGCGTCAGCGGCGGTGTCCCGCCTCGACACGCGACGCAGGGATTGTCAGCCAGGCCCACGATGGCTACCCGCCGATCTGGCTCATCGTCTTGCCCGGCTTCACGAAGTCGGCCTGGCCGATCTTGTGGCCCTCTTCCTTGCCCCAGACCGCGTCGGCCACGAAGCGCGTGATCGCCTCGTCGGTGGCGCCGCCGCGAAGGAGCGCCTTGACGTCGTGCTCGCGCAACGAGAACAGGCAGGTCCGCAGATGGCCCTCGGCGGTCAGCCGGATCCGGTTGCAGACTTTGCAGAACGCGTCGCTGACCGAGGGGATGACCCCGATGCCGCCCGGCGCGCCGTCCTTGAAGCGAAAGCGGGTCGCGGGCGCGGGGCGCTCGTCCGTGACCGGCTCGATGGGAAACTCCCGGTCGATGGCCTCGATGATCTCGCGGCTCGCGACGACGGTTTCCGGCGTCCAGATGCCGTCCGCATCGAGCGGCATGAACTCGATGAACCGGACCTCGTAGCCGTCGCTGCGCGCCAACCGGGCAAAATCCAGGATCTCGTCGTCGTTTTGCCCGCGCATCACGACCATGTTCAGCTTCAGGCGGGCGAAGCCGGCGTCCCGCGCAGCCCGCAGACCCGCGAGCACGCGGTCGAGCGCGTCGCGGCGGGCGAGGCTGCGAAAACGATCCCGATGCAGGGTGTCGAGGCTGACGTTGATCCGCTTGAGGCCGGCATCTTTCAGGATCTGCGCCTTCTCCGTGAGCAGGATGCCGTTGGTCGTCATGGCAATGTCGAGCGTCGGATCGATGGCCGCGATCATCCGGGTGAGATCCTCGATCCCCTTGCGCACCAGTGGCTCGCCGCCTGTGAGCCGGATCGTGCGGACGCCGCAATGTTCGACCAGCACGCGCGTAACCCGCGCGATCTCCTCGAAGGAGAGCACCTCGTCCCGCGCGATCCAGGGCAATCCCGCCGCGGGCATACAGTAGATACAGCGGAAATTGCAGCGGTCCGTGACCGAGATCCGCAGGTCGTCGGCCACCCGGCCGAACGTGTCGCGCAGCACGACTAACGGTTGTGGAGCGGGCATCTCAACCTAGTATATGGAGCGTGAAGTTGGGCGTCCTGCCACCGTTCACGCCGATGGAGGCCAAGGTCCAATCGGAGCTTCCTTTTGGCGACGGGTGGCAATACGAGCCGAAATGGGACGGCTTTCGGGCGGTCGCCTTCAAGGACGGCGATGAGGTGATCGTGCACAGCCGCAACCAGAAGCCACTCACCCGCTACTTCCCCGAGCTGGTGCCGGCGTTGCAGAAGATCAAGCCGCACCGCGTGGTGCTCGACGGCGAGATCGTGGTCTTCACGGGCGCCGGAACGGACTTCGACGCCATGACGTTGCGTATTCACCCGGCGGCCTCCCGGGTCAAGATGCTCGCCGAGCAGCAACCGGCCACCTATATCGCCTTCGATGTCCTGGCCGACGGGGACGAGAGCCTGCTCGACCGCCCGCTCGAGGAGCGACGCCGGCTTCTCGAGAAACTGATCGGACCACGGCCCGGCTCGATCTTTCTCAGCCCCACGACGCGAGATCGTGACGTGGCGATCGGATGGCTCAAGGAATATCGGGGAACCGGTCTCGACGGCATCGTCGCCAAGCGGCTCGGCGATGTCTACCACTCGGGGAAGCGAGCCATGATCAAGGTCAAGGAACAGCGGACCGCCGACTGCGTGGTGGGCGGATTCCGCTGGGGCAACGACCGAAAACGGGTCGGCTCCCTGTTGCTCGGCGTCTACCGGGGCACGACGCTGGAGTACGTCGGCCACACATCCGGCTTCGATGACGCGGAGCGGACGGCGCTGGTGCGACGGCTGGAGCCGCTGATCGGCGGCTCGAGCTTCGGCGAAGGTCGGACGCCCGGCGGACCGAGCCGCTGGTCCCAGGGGCGCGACATGGACTGGGTATCCCTGCGACCGGAACTGGTCTGCGAGGTCGCCTTCGACCGGTTGGAAAACGATCGCTTCCGCCATGGGGTCGGCTTCGTCCGCTGGCGTGAAGACAAGCCGCCCAGGGCGTGCACGCTGGGGCAACTGAAGGCTGAGGCCTCCGTCGAGCTGAAGACGCTCTTCAGCTAGGCGGTCTCATCAGCGGGTCGCGTCCCGCTCCTGCTTCGCCTCGTACTCGCCCGACACCTCGCGGTCCAGCTCGGTGAGCAGGTCCTTCCCCTTCTTGGGCACGGAATGGTCTTTCATCTCGCCTTTGAGCTTCTAACTGATGTCCTCGGGGCCCTCGGGCGCCTCCGGGGTCTCACCACCGACGATCGACGATCGACGATCCAGTCGGTTCGGCCCATGCGCAGCACCTCCGTTGTGTACTTAACTATCAAATTATAGTATATTTGGTGACTTACATTATGGGATCGAGTTGCTAGGAGGTAGCAAAATGAAGGTACGGGAAACGATGGCGAAGACCATCACATCGGCGGTCAAGAACGATCGGGTGACCGGGATCACTCGCAAGATGCCGGACATCAAAATCCCCGACATCAAGATGTCGGACCTCAAACTGCCTGAGTTCAAGGTGAACGGCGGCCGCGCGCAGCGGAACGTTCAGCGCCGCTTGCCGAACGCGCGGCGCGGGCGGCCCGTTTCGGTGCTGGCCGGCGCCGTTGGAGGGGCGCTGCTCTTCTACTTCATGGACCCCGAACGCGGCGCCGGGCGACGGGCCCAGGCAAGGGAACAGTTGACCGCGATGGTCCATCGCGCGAGCGAGAACATCGCGCGGCTTGGTGGACGGGCCGGGGCAAATGCCGGCGGCTTCTCGCAGAAGATGATCCACCTGCGCTCGGGTGGCGCGCCGGTCGACGACCTGACGCTGCGCGATCGGGTGGAGAGCGAGATCTTCCGCGATCCGAACCTGCCCAAGGGCCGCATCAATCTCGACGTAGAGTCGGCGATCGTGACCATCCGCGGCGAGATCAGCAGCGCGCATCAGATCGCGTCGATCGAGAAGGCCGTCTTGAAGGTTCCCGGCGTCCACGGCGTCGAGAACTTGCTGCATGTGCCGGGGACGCCCGCGGCAAACAAGGTGGAGGCGCGGGAAACAGTCGGCTAGCCCGCACCGTCATTCGATCAGCGGCCGGCACCGCGCCGGCCGTTTTTCTTTCTCAGCCCCCCGGAATGAAGGCGCCGTGTTCCGCGGTCAGTTCGACCGTACCGACCGCGTCCGGACGGAGGGTCTGGCAGCCTCGAAGCCCGCTGAGGAACGCTCGAGCGGGCAGCCCGTCCAGGCGGTGCGCGCCGACCTGGATGACGGCGAGGCAGGGCACTCCGCCACTCCCATCCCATGTCGGTGGACCGCCGGCGGTGAAGATGGCCGTCGTTAGCGGAGCCGGATACTGATGCCAGGGACTTTCCGGCGGGATGACGGCAAGCAGCGCCGTCCCGGCCTGGATGAGCCAGATTCGACCGCCCGCCAGCGGGGTCAGGCGGACACCGTCAACCAGCAGCGGCCTGGCGGCGGGCATGATCGGGATGCCCGCGGCACCGGCCTGCTGCACCACATTCCGGAGCGTCGGTGTCCACGGGTCGGGGTCGCCGACGATGACCCGCGCCACCCGGAATCGCTGGAGCACGGCCGCCCCGGCGCCGATCTGCAACCGCCGGCCCCCGGTGATCACCCACGCCTCCAGCGCCCGGGCCGTTGGGGGAAGCGCGCGGCCGATCGCCTGCGCGAATTTGTCCCCGTCGGGACCGCCGTCGATCAGCACCTGCTTGCCGCTGCCGGTCCGCACCACCACCGCGGACCCGGATCCGACATCCAGCGCGTAGACGTGCACCCGGCCATCCGGGCGGATCAGGATTGCCGCAATGCTGAGCACCGTCAGCGTACCCAGTGCCGCCCATACCCGACGCTGCCAGAAGAAGGTCCGTAGCCTGAAGCCGGCCAGCGCGCTGCCGTTTAGCACGAGGGCGGCGGCCAGCCAGCCGCCCGGAAAGTACGGGGTGACGATCGCCGCCGCCGGCAGGGAGCCGCCCACCTGGATCACCGAGACAAACCACGCGGCAATCGCGCCCGCGACTTGCAGGGCGGGCCATCCGGCCGCGGCGACCACCGTGGCGAGGATGGCGCCGCCGCCGCCGATCACCATGGTCACCGGCAACAGCGGCAGGACCAGCGCGTTGGCGGCCGGCGCCACAAGGGAGAGCTGGTGGAAGTTCGCCAGCATCAAGGGCCAGGTCGCCGCTTCGGCCGCCACCGTCGCGGCGAAGGGATCACGCAATACGCCCGGCATCCATGTCAGGCGGGCGGCGATGCCGTCGGTCATGCTGGCGATCCCCAGCGTCCCCGCAAAGGAGAGCTGAAAGCTCACGTCACGGGCGAGGGCGGGCTTCAGGCCCAGCATGATGGCCGCCGTCAGCGCCAGCGAAACGTACACGTGGGTGTCCCGGCGCAACCGGCCGGCGATCACCACCAGCGCGCCCATCGCCGCCGCCCGCAAGGCCGCCGCCGAAGCGCCGGCCAGCAGGGCGTACGTCACCATCGCGACCAGCGCCACCCCGGGCGCCGCCGCCGGCCACGCACGGCCAAGTCCCTGGTGAATGACGCGGGCCAGCAGCGAGACCTTCAGGCCCGAGATGACCACGATATGGATGAGCCCGCTCGCAATCATCTGCTGTTCCAGGGCGAGCGGGAGCGCGGCACGGTAGCCGAAGACCACGCCCAACAAGAGGGCCGCCTGCGGCTCGGGTAGGGCACGATCGACCGACGCCGTCAGCCCGTGGCGGATCGAGAAGAGCGCGGTGTGCAGAGGGTCGCCAGGGTGGGGCGTATCGCGAACCAGCACGGCGGCTTGCATCACCGCGGCGATGCCCTGCTCGCTGAGGTAGGTGCGGTAGTCGAACTGCTCGAACGAGGGCGGCGTTTCCAGCCGGCCGCTCAGGAGGACCAAATCTCCGTAGTGGACCGGCACGCCGCCATAGAGCGTAGCCTGGACTCGCAGGTGGGAGCGGACCTGGCGGCCCTGGACGAGGATGTGATCCAGCCTGATGGTGAGCCGTGTGCCGCTCCGCCGGAGGGCCGGGTCGTCGTCCACCGTGCCCGAGACCGCGACGACGGCACCATCGGTCCCGGGCGGAAGGCTAACGACCGGAGCCAGCGAGGCGCGCGCGACACCCAGCAGCAGCGCCGCGACCGCGAGCCCGGCGATGACAGCCAGGCGGCGGTCGAATTGGGTGACCGCGGCGGCGGCCGCGGCCGCGAGCACCACGACTGCGGTCGGCGAGCTCAACAGGACGGCCGCGATGATCCCGACACTCCACGCCACCAGCAGGACCGCCGCGGTCCACCACGGCAGCCGCCTCACGACACGGTCAGGGATTTCGCGAGCTGCTTTTCGAGCGCGGCGTCAATGCCCAGCGCACTCTTCAGCTCGTTGAGCGACTGGAAGGGCCCGTACGCCTCGCGGTAGGCGATCACGGCGTCGGCCAGGCTGGGATCCATGCCGGGGACAGCCAGCAGCTGGTCGCGAGTCGCGCTGTTGATGTCGAGCTTGGTCTTTTTTGCTCCCTTAGCGCACCGTCCGAGGAAGGGCACCGTGATCTGCTTGGCGTCCTTGACGTGGGCCGCGAGGTTCGGAAGGCAGGTGGGGTCCGCCTGGTCAGACAGTCCCCCCGCCGCCACGATGGCGTCCACCACGCGAAGCCCCGACGACAGCGTGTAGAGGCCGGGTTGCGCGACCGCGCCGTTGACGTAGACGATCACGGTGCGGTCCTGCGCCGTTTCGATGTCCGCCGCGGTGATGGTCGCCGGGGGCGCAGGGGGAGCGGGACGGGGCCAGAGGGCAAACCCCGCGGCGGCCAGGATCCCGACGGCGAGCAGCCCGGCCAGTCGCCAGGCGTGGCGGTAGAGGACGGCGTGCAGCCCCTGTCGAAGCGATGACCACGTTTCCGTCATGTTGTTTCCGCCTAACCTCACGGGCGCGGGCGACCGAGAGCGTGCATGGCCGGTCCGCCCTAGCGCGTGACCAGATTGATCAGGCGATCAGCGACGAAGATCGTCCGCGTAACCGGGCGCCCCTCGAGAACGCGCTCGACGTTGGCACTCCGGCGTGCCAGCGCCAGGGCGTCGGCCTCCCCGGCGCCCGCCGGGATCTCGATCCGGTCGCGCAGCCGGCCGTCGACCTGCACGACGACGGTCACCGTGGATCGCCGCAGCTCGGATTGATCCACGACCGGCCAGCTGGCGAGGGCGCAGAGCGGCGCGCCGCCCAGGCGCTCCCAGAGTTCCTCGGCAAGGTGCGGCGCAAAGGGTGCGAGCAGCCTTGCCAGGTCACGGCACACGGCATCCCACGCCTCATCGCGAGCCCCACCCCCCTGGATGTAGTCCTGCATCAGGTTGGTCAACTCCATCAGCGCGGACACGGCGGTGTTGAACCGGAACGCGTCGATGTCCCTCGTCACCTTGTCGATGGTTTCGTGAAGCTTGCGGCGAAGGTCGGCGCCGGTCAGTTGCCCTTCGCCGCTTGCCGGCGCCTCCTCTTCCCCGACCACCAGCCGCCAGGCGCGGTTGAGGAAGCGGGCGACGCCATCGACGCCGCGGTCGTTCCACTCCGCGTCCAGCTCCGGCGGTCCGATGAAGAGCTCGTAAACCCGGGCGGTGTCGGCGCCGTAGCGCGCCACCATGTCGTCCGGGGCGACGCCGTTACCTTTCGACTTGGCCATCACGGCGCCCTTGCGCTGGATCATGCCCTGCGAAAAGAGCGCGCCAAAGGGCTCATCGACAGACACCATACCGGCGTCGAACAGCACCTTCATGAAGAACCGCGAATACAGGAGGTGAAGGATGGCGTGCTCGATGCCACCGATGTACTGGTCGATCGGCATCCAGAAGTCAGCCTTCGCCTTGTCGAAGGGGGCGGTGCCATCGTGGGGGCTCGTGTATCGAAGGTAGTACCAGGACGAGTCCACGAAGGTGTCCATGGTGTCCGTCTCGCGTCGGGCCGGCGTGCCACAGCGCGGACAGGTCGTATTGACGAAGGCGTCCGTGTGGACCAGGGGATTCTGACCGTCGGAGCGAAACTTGACCTCGGCCGGTAGCAAGACGGGCAGTTGCGTCACGGGCACCGGCACGATCCCGTCGTCCGGGCAGTAGATCATCGGGATCGGGACCCCCCAGTACCGCTGCCGAGAGATGAGCCAGTCCCGCAGCCGGTAGGTGATGGTGCGCTTGCCGATCCCGCGCCGCTCGGCATCGGCCGCGATTCGCTCGAATCCGTCCTTGCAGCTGAGTCCGTTATACGGGCCCGAGTTGACCAGCCGGCCGTCGTATGACTCGAAGGCCGCCGTTAGCGGCGTGGCCTGCGCTTCGCCGGTGGCACTGATCACCTCGCGGTTCGGGATCCTGTATGTGGTCGCGAAGGCAAAGTCCCTCGCGTCGTGACCGGGGACCCCCATGATGGCGCCCGTGCCATAGGTCGCCAGCACGTAGTCGGCGACCCACACGGGGATGCGCTCCTGCGTGTAGGGGTTGATGGCGTAGGCGCCGGTGAAGACGCCCGTCTTTTCGTGCTCGGTCGAGAGCCGCTCGATCTCGGTCGCAGCCCTGGTGCGCTCGATGTAGGCGTCGACGTCTTTGCGCTGGTCTGGCGTGGCGAGCGTCGCGACCAGCGGATGCTCGGGCGCGATCACCATGAACGTCACACCGAAGATGGTGTCGGGACGCGTCGTGAACACGCGTAAGGCGGTGTCCTGGCCCTCGACGGCGAAATCGAGCTCGGCGCCCTCGCTCCGGCCGATCCAGTTCGCCTGCATGACCCGAACGCGTTCGGGCCAGCGGTCGAGTTTGCGCAGGTCATCGAGGAGCCGCTGCGCGTAGGCCGTGATCCGAAAGAACCACTGGTCCAGTTCTTTCTTGGTCGGCTTGGTGCCACAACGCCAGCAGACCCCGTTGACGATCTGCTCGTTCGCCAGCACGGTGTTGTCTTTCGGACACCAGTTGACCGCGGCGGTGCGCTTGTAGGCCAGGCCCATCTCGTAGAACTTGAGAAAGAGCCACTGGGTCCAGCGATAGTAATCGTCGTTGCAGGTGGTGACCTCTCGATCCCAGGCGTAGAGCACCCCCATGATCTCCAGTTCGTGTTTGGAGATGGCGATGTTGCCCTCGATCGACACCCGTGGCGGAATCCCACTCTTGATCGCCGCGTTCTCGGCCGGGAGGCCGAACGCATCCCAACCAAAGGGGTTGAGGACGTTGAAACCGCGCATCAGCTTGTAGCGGGCGAGCGCGTCGCCGATGACGTAGTTGCGGAAGTGACCCATGTGCAGTGGCCCTGACGGGTAGGGGAACATGACGAGGTTGTAGAACTTGGGCTTGGCCGGATCCTCGACGACCCGAAAGAGGCCGGCCTGCTTCCAGGCCGCGCGCCATTTCGGCTCGATCAACTGCGGATCGTAGGCGGGTGCGATAGTCCTGGCCATATCAGTGAAGGAATGGTGGAGCCGACGAGATTCGAACTCGTGACCTATTGCATGCCATGCAATCGCGCTCCCAGCTGCGCCACGGCCCCACACGAGCGGATCGAGGGTCAAGTTTAGCAAGTGCTCGACGACGCCCCTGATGAGCCGGCCACCACCCTATCATAGACTAATTTGTGTAACTGTCAAGACCAACAACACGGGGAGGGCCCCTATGATGAGCCGGAATGGAGCGGCTGTGGGCGCCCTGGAGGGCGGAATTCATCGGCGGCCCAAAGCCGGCGGGTTGTTTCTTCTGCGAGGCGGCGGCCGCGCCGCCGTCCAGCGATCAGGAACACCTGGTCGTCGCCCGGACGGCACGATGCCTGGCGATCCTGAACCGCTACCCATACAACAACGGCCACCTGCTGGTGGCACCCACACCGCACCTGGCCACGCTCGATCAACTCGATCAGGAGACGGCCATCGACATCACCGTGCTCACGCAACGGGCTCTACGGGTCCTCCGCGACGTCCTCAAGCCGCAGGCCTTCAACATTGGCATCAACATGGGCAAGGCGGCCGGCGCCGGCGTAGCGGACCACGTCCACCAGCACGTCGTTCCCCGCTGGGAGGGCGACACGAACTTCATGCCGGTACTCGGATCCGTCAAGGTGCTCAACGAACACCTTTCCGCGAGTTACAAGGCGATCAGAGAGGGCTTCGACCACTCAGCGTAAGGCGTCCCGTAATTTCCAGGCGCGCAAGATTGATCCCAATGGCGGATAGGGCCGACCGCAAATCGGTGCTAACGTCGTGCCTGGAGATGGGCACTCGACAACGCGGCCGGCGCCGCCAGCGCGGTCAGGCGGTCATCGAATACGCCTTCCTGATGGTGCTGTTGGCGACCATCGGCGTCGCCGTGCTCGTGCTCGCCGGGAATCAGCTCCAGGCGACGTTCAATGATGCGAGCTACGAGTTGGGCCATATCACCGACACCTCGACACTCGCCCCGGATGGGGTCACGACGCTGAGCCCCGGCGCGACCGCATCGTGCCCGGCGGGCACCACCGCACAGCTCAGAGGACACAAGTGGAAATGCAGGTAGGACTAACGCCCGCTCCGATTGACCTACCACAGACCCGGAAACCGCGCGGTCTCAACCGCGTGCTGGCCAACCGACAGGTCTGGAAGCAGGCCATCTACTCGATCGCCCTCCTCAGCTACCTGTGTTCCTTCCTCTTTTTTGGCCTCGCGGTCGCGGATGTCAAGCAAACCGGTGGAACACTGACGGCGGTCATCGACCTCCTGGTCGCCCTGTACTTCTTGATCCAGGTCATCTTTCTGTTCGTGCTCTCGGGTGTCGTCGAACGCCGCCGGCAGAGCCAGCCGATCGACTTCCCGGACCGCCGCGATCGCGACTAGCCTTGCTTAGGCGGGAAGCCGCTCGATGATGGTTGCAATCCCCATCCCATAGCCGATGCAACCCG
>DATCOB010000058.1:0-44942 GCA_036564925.1 Candidatus Dormiibacterota bacterium
CGCCGCCCCACGAGCCGTACCAGGGCGTCACGCCGACCTGCTCTGAGCTGGGACGCGTTGCCCCGGCGGTTTCGTGACCCAGCGTCCGCCGCTGCGTTCGATGGTCCAACCCTCTTCATGGAGCATCCGGTGATGCCGGCCGCAGACCAGGGCCAAGTTCTCGAGCTTCGTCTCGCCGCCCCAGGTCCACCACTTGACGTGATGCCCGTCGCACCAGTTAGACGGCCGGTGACAGCCGCGAAAGACGCAGTCTTGATCCCTCGCCACCAGCGCCCGCCGGGTCGCCGGCGGAATCGTGCGATGCTCGTGGCTGGTCTCCGTCTCCAGTTCGGCCTGTCCCAGGAGCCAGCTGACGGTCGCCTCGCAGGCCTGCCGCTGCGCCGTCTCCGGGGCGATCGGCCCGATACCGGCGAGTTGCGGCGGCGGGGTGGCTTTGACACCAGCCAGGGTCTGGACGCTGGCGGTGATCACCAGGTGCGGCCGCTGCCCAGCGGTGCTACCCAGCTTGCCTCCGCCGAGTGGCCGCCGGGCGAGGTCCACCAGCGCATCGGCGCGCCGCTGCCCCGCCGTCCGCTCGTCATCGTGATGGGGTGGCGGCATCAGTGCATCTAAAGCCGTCTTCACGAAGGCGCCCCCCTCGGCATCGAGCAGCCCTTCCAGGTGGACCAGGCCGTCTTTGGGTTCGCTCAGGTGCATGTAGCGCCGGCTGGATGCCCGGTTGGTTTCAGTCAGAGCAGCCGCCTGGTCCACCCGGAACTCGAACGCCTTCGCCACGCTTGCGAACTGTCCTGGGTCCATGCTTTGGGCCGCCTGCAGCAGGCTGGCCTCTTCCTTCTTCAGGGCGCCCGTGCCAACTTTGTCCGCCGTCCGTGTCATGATCGCCACGTGCTGGTAACCGAGGTCGCCGCGCTGAAAGGCCTGCGCGGTCTCCGGCAGCTTCTCCAGCTGGCGGGCCATCGCCACGCGCTCCATCGCCGCACCACCCGAGAGTTTGCCGTTGGACTTGAGCCAGCTGACCATGCTGAGAGCGCCGTCCTGCCCCCAGGCGCCTGATTTCTCGAAGCGGCGGAGCACCTCGGCCGAAAGTCCCTCCAAGCGATCAACGAACTCTCGCAGCTCGATCGCGATGGGTCCTAGGTTTTCGTCGCGCTGCCGGGCCAGCCACGCCGGCAAGCTCTCGATTCCCCGCCTAATCAGGTCGAGTGGAGTCTCAACTTTCTTCCCCAGTACGGCCATGCTCCCATCCTGAAGCATGGTTACGACAGCTGTCTGTCGTCACCCC
Organism: Candidatus Dormiibacterota bacterium; assembly: GCA_036564925.1. GTDB lineage: Bacteria > Chloroflexota > Dormibacteria > CF-121 > CF-121 > JALYYC01. Next base: position 1,283 of record DATCOB010000058.1, read on the forward strand.
GAAATTCGTGCAGTTCGTCGCGCCCCAACCTCGATCCTGGGTCCTTGACGAACGATTATCGATAGGACTAAGTTAGCGTTGGAGCCGACCGTCGCCGACTTGCCCTGGGGAAGGAGGGCCGATGCGCCTGAAGGTCATTGTGCCCGCCGCGCTGCTGTGCGCCGCAGCGACCATCCCGTCGCTCCCAGCTCATGCCGCCTTGACATTCCCGAGCGCCGGCTCCTGCCCGGCTTACGGCGACGTTCACATCTGCTCAGGCGAAATCCCGAGCTTCGACGGCTCGCCTCTCGACGTCGACCTGACGCTGCCCACGACCCCGGGTGACCACCATCCCCTGATCGTGATGCTACATGGCTTCGGGAACAACAAGCACGAATGGGAATCGGTGACCGACGAGGGCGACAACGCCGACAAGTGGCACTGGAACAACCACTGGTTCGCCGAGCACGGCTTTTACGTGCTCACCTACACTGCCCGCGGATTTCTCGACCCGGGCAAGACACGCGGCGATGAGCCCAGCACGCCTCCGGGCGCCCCGTTCGGTTCCTACACCGGCCCGGGAACAAACGGCACAGTCCATCTCAAGAGTCGCGACTTCGAGGTCAAGGACACGCAGTGGCTGGCCGCCCTTACAGCCGCCGCCTATCCCGATCTCGACCAAAACCAGGTCGCCGTAACCGGCGGCTCATACGGCGGGGGCGAATCGTGGACGCAAGCTAGCCAGGCGGTCTGGCACTCGGCCCATGACCTGGACCCAGCGCTGCCGATCCTTCAGTTGCAGGTCGCGGTGCCGAAGTACCCGTGGACGGACCTGGGATACAGCCTGGCGCCGAATGGCCATCAAGGCCCCGTCGATGCCTCGATCTACTCCTCATCGACGGGAAGTCCGACGTCGGATACCGGTGATGGAAATCCCATCGGCGTCATCAAGTCCAGCTACGCCACCGGCTTCTTTGGCGAGGGCCTGGCCAATGGCTTCTTCGAGACCCTGCCGGAGGATATTCCGGCGTGGTTTGGCCGCGCGGTGGGCGTCGGCGACCCGTATGACGCCGGGTCCCCCGGGACCGACACCGATCCGGTCATGCGTGAGCTCCGGCGGGGACTCACGGAGCTGCGTGGCTCCTACTACCAGGACGAATTCTGGGCGCAGGAACGCGCCAACCGCGAGGTGGCCATCTTCTCCATCTCCGGCTGGACCGACGACCTGTTTCCAGCGGTGGAAGCGTTCCGCCAATTCAAATACCTGAAGTCGCTCGATCGCCTCTGGCCGGTGGAGCTGGCGGTCGCCGACGTCGGGCATCCGCGGGCACAGAATCCGGTTTCAGAATGGCACCATCTCAATGATCAGGCGTGGGGATTCCTCAAGGAACAGATCCACGGCAGCCACCGCCGGCAGACGACCGTCTCCAGCCTGCCGACCATCTGCCCCGGTCCAGCCAACCCGCAATCTGAAACCGGCTCTATCCAGGAACTGACCGGTCGAACGCCGGAAGATCTCGCGCACGGCACGCTGACCGTCAACTACGCGTCGCCGGGAAGCCTGACGAATCGCAAGCCGCCGGCGTTTCCGTTGCCCGACCCCGCGGATCCGGACAACCTCCAGACCGATCCCGCTTTCGGGTCAGCGTTGCTGAATCTGCCGAACTGCCGCTCATCCATCGCCCCGACGGCGCCGCCGACCGCCCGCTACACCGGCTACTCGGCCTCCCTCGATCGGCCCCGCATCGTTGTCGGCCTCGGCGTTGTCCACGTTGACTACACGCTGGCGGGCGGGAATACCGCGACGCTGAACGCCCGCGTCTGGGACGTGGCGCCGGACGGTACGGCCCTCCTCCTCACGCGCGGCACCTACCGCATCGATGGCAATTTCACCCCCGCGGGCTTTGACGCCATCCCCACGGGGACCCTGGACCTGCCGCTGTTCGGGAACCAGTGGACGCTAGAGGCCGGCCACAGGGTTCGGCTCGACCTGACGCAGGTCGACTACCCAACATTCCAGCCCAGCAACTCGACGAGTGCGCTGATCACCTTCCCAGGGGCGCAGCTGCGGTTGCCCACCCGCGAGGCGACCGACCTGACGATCTCCGGTAACTGAAAACCTAGCGCCGGTGACGTGTCAGTGCTGGGCACCGAGAAATTCGAGTAGGCGCGGCCAGGCCTGGGCACGCGCCAGGTCATTCGCGATCGGCGACGCGCCGTCGAGCGTGCCGGTCCGACCCGCCAGCATGTAGGGCACCAGGTTGCCGACGCCGTGACCTGCCTGCGGATAGGCAAGCAGGCGGTAGGGATAGCCGCCGCGCGCGGCGTCCAGCTCGGTGCCGATGGCCCGGGCGTAGGGGCAGGACGACCAGATACGATCCGCGCCGCCGCAGACCATAAAGACCGGCCCTTTGATTTTCTGCACCGGGATCAAGGCGGACGGGTCATCGGTCGGGTGCACCTGGTTCAACTGCGCGGTAAATGGGACTGGCTTGCCGGCCAGCGTCCAGGCGGCGCTCGTGGCCGCATCGCTCGGGACCAGGGCGACCACGCCGTTGACTAGATCTGGAAAGTTTGCCCCGAGCAGGAGCGCCGCCTCGCTGCCTCTCGAGATGCCGTAGGCGAGCACGTGGCTCGAGTCAACGCCAGGCTGCTGGCGGATCCAGGTGAGCGCCTTGACGAAGTACTCGAGCGGTATTCCGCTGAGGGTCGAGGGCAAGCCGGGAGCCTGGAAGTAGGCGACCGCCAGACTCGGGTAGCCGTGTGCGGCGAGCATCCGCGCGGTGAGGGCGCTGAAATACAGGCCCCCCTCGCCGCCGCCGATAACCACCACCGAGGGCATGAAGCTCGTCATGCCCCGCTGGCTGTAGTACTCGCCGTAAAAGCCTTCCTGGTCGACCCTCGTATCGATCACCGTGAGACCGGTGTGGGTCAGTTCACGCACGATGGTCCGAGTCGCGGAGGCCGATCCGGCACTGACGGTCAGGGTTGCGGTCTGAGTCGGGGCGGGCGGTAGGTAAAAGGGACGGGCTGTGCTGGAATCCGTGTGCAGGCTGGAGAACAATCCCATCGGTTCGGTCCCGGAGTAGTCGCCGGAGACGGGCGCCTGGTCCGCAAGTCGGATCTCACCCTGGTTGTCGGCGGTGAAACGAGCCGAGGATGACCACTGCGCCCCGAGGCGGTCGACGGTATCAACCCTGACAGTGGCCTGCTGACCGGCATCGAGGCCGGTCACGTTGATTTTCAGCGGCAGGTCGATCAAGGCGGACGAATGGTCGACCTCCAGAGTGAGAGCGTGGCTGGGCGAGCCGCTGCACGCCTCGAGCAAGAGAAACAGCAGTGCGGGCAGGAGGATGGCGGCTCGGCGCCCCCTGCGCCTTATCTGAGCCAGGTGCGCACCATCGGGGGCATCAGGGTCAGCACCGCCACCGTGGCCAGGGCCATATCGAACGCGCTCCAGAGGCCGAAGTCTCGGACGGTGGGGACCGGACTCAGGCCGAGCACCGCGAATCCCGCCACCAGGGCCAGCGCCGAGGCGACGATGGCCGGCCCGACGCGGCTCGAGGCTGTCGTCGCGGCCGTCGCCGGATCCGCGCCCAGCGCCCGCTCAACCCGATACCGAGCCAACCACAAAACACCGAACTCCGTCGCGAAGGCGACCACCACCCCGGCCAGCAGGATGGTGATGGGGCTCGATCGGTGGTCGAAGACGCGGCCGGTGGCGAACAACAGGGCGCTCGCCGCCCCGGCGGCCACAACGGTAGGAAGAACCGCGAGCAGGGCGGGAACCGGGCGCCGGTAGGCGATCAACAGCACCAACAAGATGAGGATGATAGCGAGAGCCGTCAGTTTGAGCTGATCGCCCTGCAGTTCCGTGAGCGCCTGGTCGGCGATCACTGCCAGCCCGGCGGGAAAGGACCGGTAGCCGGAAGGCGCGGGTGCGGCCGCCTGGAGTTGGGAGACGAGAGCATGATCGCGATCGACTGACGTCACGCGGGTCAGCCCGAAGATCGAAATCGCCAGCCCGCGCGACCTGTCAAAGACCGCGCCGCTGAAGTACGAGGGGATGCGGTCCAGGATCAATTTGGTGCGTGCCGCGTCGGGCAACGCTCCCTGGTTGAACCCCTTAAGGAAAGCGGGCAGGCTTTCGAGCGCCTTCAGATCCCCGGCCGATTGGCCGGCACTCGATCTCGTTTGCTGGTCGAGCCACGTCAGCGCCTCGGTTGTCGTCGGGTCGTCGCCCTGCAGCACCAGGTCGATCTCGCCGGCGAGCCCGACCTGGTTTTTGACCGCCTCCGCCTGGGCAAGGGCCGGATCTCCGCTTCCGACGAGTTGCGCGGGATCGGTCTCGATCCGCTGCCCGGGAAGCGTCAGGAGCCCGCCAAGCCCGAGGATCACGACCGCGACGGCGGCAGGGAATGGCAGCCTGCCGATCGAGGTGATCCTGGCCGCGGCGCTCTGCCGGATCCCCGTCCCTGAAAGGGCCGCCGGCCAAAAACGTCCGAGCAGCAGCATCGACGGCAGGCCGACCAGGTAGTTCGCGAGGTACGCCATGGCGACCCCAAGGGCCATGAAGAAGCCGAACTGCTTGACGAGGGGGATGGGGGAGGAGACGAATGCCAGCATCCCGGCGCCGGTCGCGACGGCGGCCAGCCCGATGGAGGGGAGCGTCCGGCGCGCGGCCGTCGCGACCCGCTCCTCGATGGACGCCTCGCTTTCCATCACCCGGTTGACCGACTGGATGAAGTAATCCGTGGCGAGCCCGAGGACCACGGGAAGCACGGCCAGCGTGGCCGGGGTGATGGGGAGGCCGACGAATCCTGCGACACCCGCGGTCCAGAGCGCGGCCAGCGTAGCGACAGGCAATGTCAGGAGCATCGGTAGGCGCAACGCCAGCAGACCGACGATCAACATGGCGAGCAAGGCAAGCGGCAACAAGAACCTCAAGGAGTTGAACACCGAATCCGCGACGGAAAGGGTGAGGGCCGGGGAGCCCGTCACGGTGAAGCGCAGGTCGTGCAACTCCTTCAGGTCGTTGCTCGTCGTGGCACCGTTGACGATGTCGATCAGGTGAACAACCTGGGAGAGGGATGCGTCGCGGTTCAGGCGGACGGTCAGGATAGCGTGCGTCAAGTCGGGTAATGCCCAGGTCCAGAACGGCCGCACGTGTTGACCATCCGGCTCCAGGAGGACGCCGGCCAGAAAGGTCGGATTGTTGACCGCCGGTACTCCGAGCGATGGGAAGGCCTGGGCGTACCGCTGGGCACAGGCGGCGACCGCCTGTTGAAACGCCTGCTGCGCGGCCTGATCCTGGTCGGCCTGCGACTTACCCGCGGCGGCGGCCTGGGCTCGCGCGCCAGTCTCGGCATTCTTGCCCTCCTGTGCGCAGACGTTCAGGAGGACCGTCGTGGTGCTGATCGCGAGCGTATTCACCAGCGTTCCCGGACCGTACACGCGTTTGACACCCCCCGCAGTGTGGAGCTTGCCCTCGAGGTGTGACAGGCCGACCATGTGGTCGGGGGTGATCAACGCCTTCCCGGCAGCGGGCTCGGCCATGATGACCACGGGGTCGGCGCCGAAGGTATCGGCAAACAGGGCCTGGTCTCGAAAGGCGTTCGACTGGGGATCGATCAGGAGGTCGACGCGGGCGTCTGGCCGTAGCCGCGTGAGCCCGATGGCGCTGGCGGCGCTGAGCAGCAACGCGACCACCAGGAGAAAGAGGGGCCTGCGCGCCGGAAATCGGAACCATGGCGAAGCCGCTGGCGCGGCTCGCCTAATTTCCAAGGAAGAGTGAGACCAGGTCTTGATCGTGAAGCGGCGGGGTGAGGGATTGCGACGATCCCGGGCCACAGCATGGGGCCGGCGCGGGTCCGGGTCCGCCGCCGGTCGGGATGACCTGCACCCGGACATAATGACCGTTCCCGTCTGCACTACCGAAGGCGGACCTGGTCTCCAGGACCGCCTGCATCAGGTTCGGAAGCGCCGGGTTTATGCCGACAACGATGGCGTCGATCTCGCTAGCGACAGCCCGCAGCTGGTTAACGGTGGCCGGCCCCCTGGCGAGGACATGGGCCAGGTTCCCTGCGTTGCCAGTCATGGCGGTGTCGAGATCCTGCGCAACGGCGGCGGTGTGGTCGATGCCCGAGCCAAGCGAGTCCTCCACCTGGACAAGCCCGCTGAGAACCAGGTCCGTGTCGACGATCTGGCGGTCGATCGGCGCATTCTGCAGATCTCGATCGAGCTGCTCGCTGGACGCGATGAGCGCAGCCAGGTCAGCGTCGCGATTGTGAAGGATCGTCGTGGTCGTCGACACGTCGCCCGACGACTGTCCCAGTGCCAGGAAGGCGGCGTTCATTTGCGCGCCACGTCCGTCAGCCGCGCGACCCAACTCGACAAAGATCGTCTTCAGGTTCGCGCGCACGTCCGGCTGAAGCGAATTGAGGACCTGGTCAAAATCGGTCCCGACGCTGGTGCTTCCCAGTTGGATGGTCGCGCCGTCGGCCAGGCGTCCTCTGGTACCACCCGACAGCGCGACGTACTTGGGACCGAGCAGTCCATGGGGCCGGATCGCTGCGCGGGTATCGGCATGCAGCTGTTCGGCAAATTGGGAGTCGATCGACATGTGAATGAAGGCATAGCCGTTCCGATACTCGACGTTGTCGACGCTACCCACTTTGGAGCCACTGAGCTCCACCCAGGCACCGGGGTTCATCTCGCCAAACGCGCCGGCCTGAACCTGGAGGTGGATCGCGCGATTCCATGGGAAGGCGAATGGGATGAACACCGCCACGGCGAAGAACAGGGCGGCGACCGCGACGGCCAGGCCGAGGAGTCGGGGTTTCAGCACGCCGTTGGGCCTCCTCATCGTGCCCCCAGGAGAATTCCCAGCCAGTCGGGGATCGCGCCCAAGGGCAGCGATGGAAGAGGGAGGCCTGGCAGCGACGGGCACAACGATGGCGTCGGCGTCGGTAGCTGTGGCAGTTTCGGCGTGGCCGGCATGCAGGATGGCGTCGGCAGAACCGGCGCCGACACGGACGGGCAGGGCAAGGGCAGGATCGACGGGGTGGTGAGCTTGGGGGGGCTTGGCGTCGGGATGCAAAGGGGAAGGTTGGGCAGCGACGGCACGGTCAATGCCGGCGGAGCGGCGCCCGGCTGCTGTGTGGCGCTCGTGCCACTCTTGCAGTCGGGATTCGGCTGGGCGCTCACCTGGTCGCAGGCCGGGTTGACCACGTAGTACTGGCGCAGCACGTTGCCCTGGCCATCAAAGCCCGGTTCCGATACCGCGCTGACCGATTCGGGGGTCAGCACGTTGGTATTCGTGTTGATGGCGGCCAGGCTGCCATGAAGATCGGTGTAGACGATCCCCAGCGTGCCATTCAGCTGCGCGAGGAGGGGATCGAGCTGGACGACGGTCGTATGCAGATTCTGCTCGTTCCCCGCCAGCGTGGCATTGAAGTCACCCATGACGTTGCCGAGGTTCCGGATCAAGGATGCCAGGGCCCGGTCATTTTGCGCCAGCGTCCCGGTGACATCACTCATGCTGCCCACCAGGTCGCCCAATTGCTGATGACTCTGGGCCAGCCGTTTGCTCACGACCGCGAGGTTGGCGACGATGCGGTCCAGGTCCGGGTCGTGTTGGTGGAACGTGCTCAGCGGAGGGAGCGATTCCTGGGACAGCCCGTTGAGCTGCGTCAGCAGATCATTGATGACCTGCTGGCGTCCCTCGACGCCACCGCCCGCTTGTTGGACGAGAACCTGGAGGCGGGACCGCGTCTCCGGGTCCAGGGCGCTGAGGAATTGATCGAAATCGACCGGACTCAGGGTGTTGTCGCTGGAGATCTGGCCGCCGCCCCGAAGCTCCGGCCCACCGCTGACCGGCGTGATCTCCACGTACTTCTGCGCGAGAAGCGTTGAGTAACGGATGCGGGCGGTTGTGAACCGGTGAAGCGGAGCGTAGTGGCGCGCCACGCGCATCGTCACGAGCGCCTGGCGGCCCTGCACCTCGACCGCCGTCACCTGGCCCACCGTGTGCCCGGCGATGACAACGTCCGCGCCACGGTTCACGCCATTGGCATCCGAGAACGCCGCGCTGACGGAGTAATCCTGCCCGGGCGGAAAGAGGCTCAGGTTGAAGGGCAGCCCGAAGCTGACGTTGATCGTCAGGGCAAGCAGGACGAGGATGACCAGCGCGGCGATGGAGGCGAGGCCGACGCGGAATGGATTGCCGCGATGCCGCGACATCAGCGACCTCCCTGACAGGCAAGGTGGGCCGGATTTGACGCCGTCGAGCCCACGTAGGGATGCACCCGTAGCAAATTGCCGTTCGCATCTTTGTACGCGTCGGCGCTCTGCATGTAGCCGATCGTCTGCACGATGTCGGCCATGCATGGATCGATGATGGCAAGCGAGGTCGCCGAATGGAGCGAGAGGGCTTGCAGCTCGTCGAGGACCCCCGGCAGTGCCTGGAGCATGTCATGGAGGTCCCGCTCGTGGCCTCGCAGCCCGCCGGCCAGCTCGCCGAGCGCCCGGTCCGCGTAGACGAGTTCAGCCTTGAGCTGTGCCTCGTGGGCGGCCGTGACGTCGAGCAGGCTCGCCCCGTTTGCGATGTCGCGGCGGAACGCTTGATCCTCCCTCGCCATCATTTGCGCGATGCGGTCGAACTCCACGTTGAGCGCGTCGAGCTGCCGATCCTGCTCATCGATCTTGCCGGTGACGGCCGCGGTGTCCTGCATGATCCCCGGAAGGGCCCGCAGGAACAGGTTCAAGTCACTGCCGCGACCGTTGAGCGCCGCGCCACCTTGCCTCGTCAGCGTCTGGATGCGGGCGCGTGTCTGCGGATCGAAGAGATCCATCACCTGGTCCAGGTCGACCGGCGAGGCGGTGTCCTGCTGCGGCAGCGTCCCGCCGGACGCGATCGCCTCGCCGCTTGCGGCTCCGGGCGTGAGCTCGACGAACATGTTGCCGAGCAGTCCCTTGGGCCGGATCGTGGCGCGAGTGCCGCGATGCAACGGTGCGGCGCCGCCCTCGATCTGCATCACGACCTGCGCGCCCCCCTGGCTGGGACCGTTGTCCGGCGCGACGCCGACGGACACGACGCGGCCCACGCGCGCGCCGTTGATGACGACGTCGTTTTCCTGGGTCAAACCCTCGGCGCTGATGAAGTAGGCGGTGACGGTATAGGGATGGTTGCCCAGCACCGTGTTGGCCAGCCCGACCATCAGCCCGCCACTCGCCAGCAGTGCGACCAGGAGCTTGATCACCGGCCGGCCTCCAGCGTCTGCAGCAGCAGCTGGCTCAGGTCCAGGGGGGCGGTTGGCACGCCGGGCGCCGCGCCCCGGCTCCCCTGCGCCCCTGCGGACGGCTTCACCGTTGACGGTGTGAGGCCGGTGATGCGTAGCGAGTGATATCCGCTGACCGGGTCCTGCTGCGAGAACGCGGAGATCCATTCGGACGCCAGGGTCAGCGATTCCGCGTCGGTGATGTTCAGCTGGTCATTCGGGTAGCTGATCTGGGCCAGCAGGAGTTCCGGCAGCAGTTGGTCGACCTGCGGGTTCGTCAGGCTGAGCATCCGGCGTCCGGCCGCGATGGTCGGCGGGCTTTTTTGCAGCGAGGCGCGGTCCGCCGGAGTCAGGCCCGCAAACGCCTGGTCCAGGGAACCAAAGAGGGCGGCGCCGTTGCGGACGGTCCCCGCCAGCGCCTGGTCCCGCGACGCGATCGCCGCCATCACCGTGTCGCCGCTGTCCACGACATGGCCGAGTTGGTCCTGTTCGTCCGCGAGCGCCTGCATGATGGTGTTGAGATTGGTGAGGATCCGGTCCAACTCCTTCTGCCGGTTCTCACCGACTCGCGCGAGCGGCCGAAAATTAGCCAGGGTGGTGTCCAGCGGCCCCAGCGCCTGGCTCACGTCCTGCTGACGGCCGTCGAGCGCGATGCCGAGCTCGCGGAAGGATTCGGACATCGCCTTGCGGGTGGGCGCATCCATGGCGTTCAGGATGTCGTCGATCTCAACCGCCTGTCCGGTCTGCGACTTCGGGATGGAGGCGCCGCTCGGCAGGTACGCCAGGCTGCTGCCCTGTTGTCGAACCAGCTCCACGAACTTTTCGCCCAGGAGGGTCTTCGGACGAATCACCGCACGCGTGTCCTGGCGCAGTTGGATCCCCGGCTGCAGGTTCATCCGCACCGTCGCGCCGCCGTCGCTCGAGTCGCCGATGCTGACCACGGTTCCGACGTGCACCCCGGAGACGCGAACCTCGGCCTGGGGAACCAGGCCGTTGGCGGAATCGAACTGCGCTTCCAGCCTGAAGTCGTTGTTCCACGGTCCGTTGAGTCCCATGTTCAGCGAGATGTAGCCCAGGCCGCCAAGGCAGAGCGCCGCGAAGGCGACCGTAAGGACCACGTTGAACCGGGTTTTCCCTTTCGTCATTTCGTGCTCGGTTGGAAGCAGGGACCCGGGCAGTACACGCGCCACATGTGGACCGTGTCATTTGGGTTCTGGCCCGGCTCGTCGGGATGACCGACCCCGCTCATGACGGATGCCAGCTCGTTGAACAGTTGAGCGATCCCCGGTGTATCGCTCTGGACCACAGCGAAGACCTTCATCGAATCGGCGAGGTAGTGGTCCGTGCGATCGATGGCGCTGGGAGCTTCCGTGATCGCTCCGTGCAGCTGCTGCGCGGCCCCGCCTGCGAGCGCCTGGTCGAGGATCCCCATCACGTGGTCCTGCTCGACGATGGTCCCCTGAAGATTCTTCTCACGGGAGGCGAGCGTGGCCATCACGTGGTCCCAATCGGCGATCATGGCACGAAAATCGGCGTGCCAGGTTGCCAGGGTGTCCATCACCTTCCGCAGGTCGGCGATCAAGGCGTCCAGGTGATCAGAGTTGCTGGCGAGGGTATGGGCCAGCGTCGCCAGATCGGCCGCGACCGACGAGAGATCGGCGGCCGTGGCGTTCATGTCGGGCCCCCTCCCGGCGGTCGCCTGTCCGAGGCTGTTGATCACCATGTCGAGCCGATCCCGCACCTGCGGGTCGAGCGCGTTCAGCACCTGGTCGATCTCGACCGGGGTCAATGTGTGGTCTTCCTGGATGGTCCCACCATCCGCGATTCCGCTCGTGGAGGCCGTGCCGCGGCTCACCTCGACGTACGCCTCGCCGAGCAGGTTCTTCTGTCGAACGACGGCACGCGCGTCCCTGAAGAGCGGGGCAAATCCCTGGTGCAGCAGAAGCGTGACCTCCGTGGATCCCGACATCGGGGTCAACGACTCGACCTTGCCGACTCGGAGGCCTGCCATGGTGACGTCGTCGCCGGCGACCAGCTCGGCGCCGGTCTTGAAGATCGCCTTGACGCGGTAGCCGCCCAGGACAAATTCCCCGCCCATCTGGGCGGCGAGGAACGCGATCACGAGCAGGCTGACAACGGCATAGCAAAGAAAGACCGGGAGGTTGGTGCGGCTCCTCACTTCGGGACTCCCAGCAACACGCCGATCGCGGCATCGAAGGCGTCGGGGACGGGGCGCAGCGGCTTGAAGCCGGTGTCGACGGGAACGGTGCAGGGAATGCCCAGGCTACATCCGCCAACCGTCACGGTGATCCGGGTCGCGTATCCGGACCCGTCGCTGGCGCTGCCGCCGAAGACGTTGCTGCTGTACTTCATCCCCGCGTCGAACGTGCGCAGATTGTTTCCCTTGAGGATCTGGTCCATGCCGCTGCCCAGGTCCGCGCTCAAGCCGTTGAGCAGATCGACCGTGCGAGGCGCCTGCTGAAAAATATGGTTCAGCTGGGAGGCGGTCCCGGTCAGGGAGGTGTCGGTGCGCCCGAGTGCCGCATTCGCCTGCACCAGGGTCTGCTTGATCTGGGCGTCCTGCAGCGAGAGCGAATGAAGGAGGGTCTGGGTGTTCTGGATCAGCGCGCCCAGCTGCTGGCGTCGGTCGCTCCGGGCAAGCTCGGCCGTGACCTGGTCGAGACCCTGGATCACCTGCTCGAGGTCGGCGTCCCGGGCGGCCAGGGTATCGCTGATCGCCGCCAGATGATCCATGTCCTGTCGCCCGTAGGCGATCGTCTGGTTGGTATTCGGACCCTGGCCGGCCAGCCCACCCCCGAGCTCGATGACGAGGGTCCGGAGCTTCTCGCGGGTCGGCTGATCGAGGGTGTTGACGACGTCCTGAAGCTCAACCGAGCGGGCCACCTGTTCCTCGGGAAGGCGGGAGCCGGATTGGAGAACGTCCCTCGTTCCCGGATCGAGGGCGACGTACTTCTCTCCGAGCAGGCTTTTCGGGCGGACGGTCACCTTGGCGTCGCTGTGGACGGGCGCGTAGGCATCGCCGAGGGTCAGCGTCACCAGGGTCTGCCCGCCCTCCAGCGTGATGTCCGACACACTGCCCGCCTTCGCGCCGGCGATCAGCACGTCACTGCCCGGGTACAGGCCATCGGCCGAGTCGAGCGGAACCATGAGCCGGTATTCCGTGAGACCGCCGACGATCCGCGACGATGCGATGGCCAGCACGATGACGGCGGCCACGACCAACGGGATCCGATACCGGGACGCCCACGCGGTCACGGCGCTCATCTACTCCATCCCGAGCGGCCCGTCGATGGCTCCCTTGATGAATTGTTGCGTGAAGGGGTTTGTCGAGTGCTGCATCTCGTCCTTGGAGCCCTGGTCGACCACCTTGCCGCCATGCAGCAGGATGACGTGATCCGCAATGTTGAAGCAGGACTTGATGTCGTGGCTGATGACGACCCCGGTCGACTTGTACTTCTGCTGAATCTCCTTGATGAGCTCGCAAAGGAGGGCGGTGCGCACCGGGTCTAGGCCCGAGTCCGGCTCGTCGAAGAGCAGGATCTCCGGCTCGAGCACGAGGGCCCGGGCGAACCCGGCGCGCTTGCGCATCCCGCCCGAAAGCTCGTTCGGCATCTTGTCGACCGACTCTTTGAGGCCCACCTCGTCCAGCCGCGCCATCACGATCTCCTTGATCTCCGTCTCGGAATTTTTCGTGTGCTGGCGCAGCGGAAAGGCAACGTTGTCATACAGGGTCATCGAGCTGAACAGGGCGCCATCCTGGAAGAGCATGCCGACGTTGCGGCGGAGCTCGAGGAGTTGATCCTCGCTGAGGCTTGGGACGCTCTTGCCGGCCACGCGGACGTCGCCCTTGTCCGGAAAGAGAAGCCCGACGACATGCCGCAGCAGCACGCTCTTGCCGGTGCCGGACGGGCCCATCACCACCGAGATCTTTCCGGCCGGGATCTGGCAGGTGACGCCGTCCAGCACCCGGTTGCCTTCGAAGGCCTTGTGGACGTCATCGATCTCGATCATGTTCTCGCCGTTTTTGGCTGCGCCGTTCTTCTGGGTGCTCATGAGGGGATCGGCAGGTTGGGATTCTGCCCCCAGAAGATCTGGGTCAGGATGGCGTTCACCACGACGATCATCACCAGGCTGACCGCCATCGTCTTGGCGACGGCGCGACCGATGCCCACGGCGCCCCCCGTGACGTGATAGCCGTAGTAGACGCCCACGCAGATGACCAGGAAGGCGAAGACCATCGCCTTGATCATGGAGTCGGCGAAGTCGGTCAGGTTCGTGAATCGCCAGAAGTAGGCGAAATACACACCGTTGGACACGATCCCGATCTGGAAACGCTGCACCACCCAGCTCGCAAAGAAGCTCGTGGCAAGTGACAGCACGTACATCAACGGAAGGACCATCAGTGCGGCGATCATCCGGGTGGTGACCAGGAATGGCACTGACGGCACGCCCATCGTCTCCAATGCGTCGATCTCCTCATTGATCCGCATGGTGCCCAGCTCGGCCACGAGGCCGCAGCCAACCTTGGCGCCGATCGCAAACCCGAAGAACAAGGGCGTGATCTCGCGCATGTCACACAAGGCGTTGAAGATGCCGACGAGACTCTCCGCGCCACCCAGCTGCCGGAGGTTGTAGAAGCCTTCTACCGAGCACTCGGATCCACTGAAGTACGTCATCGTCAAGGCGACGGGCGTGGACCCGATGGCGAGAAACGCGGCATACCACCAAACTTCTTTGCGAAAGCGTGGCGAGGCAAGGACCATCGGGACGTATCCAAGGGCTCGCGCCGCGAAGAGGACGATCTCGCCGAGCACGTCGAACAATCCCAGGCCGGGGGCCCAGAAACGTTTGGGAGTCGGGGCGATGTGTTCGGTGGGCGGCCTGACCGCTGTGGTCGCCATCAGCGCAGCACGTTCTGGTTGTGGAAGAGGGCGAGGACCGTGGGGGTGTACAGGTATTCAAAGGCCTGGATGCCGACGAAGCACCAGACCACACCGGAGTGGACGGCCCGGGCCACCCCCTCGGCGCCTCCTTTGGCGCTGATCCCCTTGTAGATGCAGATCGAGGCCACCAGCGCGCCGAAGAGGATGCATTTGATCTCCCCGCCGAAGAGGTCGACCAGGGTGCCCTGCGTGAAGAAGCTGGCGAGGAACGCGCCCGGGTTGACGCCGACCACGGCGACGGCGATGAAGAACCCGGACAGCGTGGTGAACAACATCATCGGCACGTTGTAAAGAGCGGTCATGGCCATCAATGCCAGGGCGCGTGGCACCACGATGAAGAGGACGTTCGACAGCCCCATCACGCTCAAAGCCTCGAGTTCCTGGCGGACCTGCCGGGCGCCGAGGTCGGCGACGATCGCCGTCCCGCTGACCGCCGCGATCATGAGGCCGGTCGCCACCGGTGAAAACTCGCGGATGTTGGCCATGACGGTGAAGCCGCCGAGCCGGTACTCGGCGCTGGCCGCCTTGAAAAAGTGGCCGGCCTCCAAGGAGACGATGACGCCCCACCCGACACCGGTGAGCAGGAGGGGGACGAAGTTCGCGGTCAGGATGAACCGGCACTGGTCGAAGAACTCCTTCCAGTAAAAGGGGCGGCGGGCCGAGCCGCGGAGCGCCGACCAGAAGAGCAGGCTGAGCTCACCAACGTTGGTCACCGAGCGCTGGAGGCGCCCGATCACAACGCGACCCTCGCCGAGCGTTCCCCGCGCCACCCAGAGGGTGGCCGCTCACCCATCCCACATCATTGTATACACCGTTCTCCACTTTTCCTTAACCCCTTGAGCACACCTTCATAATGGCGGCGATGCGGATCCGCTACCTGGCGCTTGGCGACTCCTACACCATCGGCACGGGCGCCAGCCGTGAGTCTCGGAACTTCCCCAGCCGGCTGGCAACCACGCTGGAGGAGGTGACCGGGGTCAGGGTCGAGCTCAGGAACCCGGCCGTCGACGGCTACACCACGAACGATCTGATCCGGGCGGAGTTGCCCGAACTCGAGCCGTTCGAGCCGGACCTGGTCACCGTCTTGATCGGGGTGAACGACCTGGTGCGGGGCTCTGACGAAGCGTCGTATCGATTGCGACTACGGGAAATCTATGAGCGGGTCGGGCGGCTTAAGCTACCGTCGGGCCGGGTGGTGGCGATCTCCATCCCCGATTTCTCGGTGGGGCCGGCCGCCACCAACTTCGGCTCCCCGCCCGAGCTCCGCAAGCGGGTCGACGCCTTCAACCGCGTTGCCAGGGAGGAGGCGGGGACCCATGGATTCGACTACGTCGACGTGACCGAGCTCAGCCGATCCGGCGCCGGGCGAGCCGGCTGGATCGCCGACGACGGTCTGCATCCCGGGGACGGACAATACGAAGCCTGGAGTCACTACATCTGGCAACAGGTCGCCGAACGCTGGACGGTTCAGACGGCGGGATAGGGCCCGGCCTGTCACATCCGGGCCGCCGGCGGTGCATACATGATGGATGCTCCACGCCGAAGCCTTCCGCCCCGTCGTGGCCCTGGCTCCGCTGAGCGGCGTCTACCCGCGGCTGCCCGACCCGTTCGAGCGTCTCTTCCTCGAGGAGTATCCCAAGGTCGTCGCGATCGCCTACCGGGTTCTCGCCGATCGGTCGGCGGCCGAGGATGTCGCCCAGGAGGTCTTTCTCCAGTTCCACCGGAGCCAGTCCCCCAACTCCGCGTACGCCTCCGGGTGGCTGCACTCCGCCGCCGTCCATTCGGCCCTCAACGTGATTCGGGGCAACCGGCGCCGGTTGCAGCGGGATGCGGCGCACGCCGTCGACGAGGTCGGCACTCGCGCGGACAACCCGGAGCGGCTGGTCGTGGAAGCGGAGGGCCGTCGCGAAGTGCGGCACGCGCTGAGCCGCCTTCCGGAGAAGGCGGCCGCCATCCTGGTGTTGCGTTACAGCGGTTTGAGCTACGCCGAGGTTGCCACGGCGCTTCGGATCAAGGTTGGAAATGTGGGAACGATGCTGCGGAGGGCCGAAGCGGCGCTGCGCAAGGAGGTCACGCGTGCGACATCTGAATGAAGGGACGCTGCGACGAATTTACGATGAGCCGCTGGCGCTGACGGCGGCCGACCAGGCGCACTATGGCTCCTGCGACGAGTGCAAGGGGCGATTCGAAGCGATCGCCAACGATGTTCGGGCGACCGGCGCGCTGCTGAGCCTGCCGTCATTCGAGACGCTGCCGCGGGTCGCGTTTGCGGCGCTCACCTCCCGGATGGAGGCCGCTGAGCGGAGCCGCCCGGTCCGGTGGTATGAGCGATGGGTGGACCGGACGTCGCCCAGATGGCGGCGCGCGACCGTCCCTGCGGTCGCCGTTCTCGTCGCAGGCGCCTTGCTTGCGGGGCTCACGGCGACGGGCATCGCGCAGACGGCAGCCAGGATTTTCGAGCCGCATTCGGTGACGCCCATTTCGGTGGCACCCTCGGATTTTCGCGGCATGACGACGCCACTCGACTACGGTGCCGTCCGCTGGACCCCGGCTCCGCCGACGGTCCAGGCGGTCCCTGATGTGGGGGCGGCGACGACACTGTCTGGCCTGCCGGCGCTGATGCCCGCGACGCTTCCCGGGGGCGTATCAGGCCCGGTCTCGTACGGCGTCATCGCGCACGCGACGGGGTCGCTGACGTTCGACGCCGCGCGGCTGCGCGCGTCGGCGGCAAAGCAGGGCGTGAGGGTGGCGCCGATGCCCCCCACCATCGACCACACGACGCTCTATGTGAACGCGGGTCCCGCGCTGGTCGAGCTCTGGGGCGGTTCCGCTTCAGCCGGCGGCCAGGGTCAGCCCCCGACGCTCGTGATCGCGCAGACCAGAATCCCCACGGCGGAATCCACCGGCGCCTCGGTCAAGCAGCTGGAAGACTACCTGCTCTCGCAGCCGGGTGTCCCGCCAGACCTCGCTGCCCAGATCAAGGCGATCAAGGATCCGTCGACGACGCTTCCAATCCCGATCCCACCGGGTCTCGCCACGACCAGGACGGTCGACATCAATGGTGTCAAGGGACTGCTGATCGATGCCGGCGTCGCCGCCGGCGTGGTGTGGGAGAAGGGTAACGTAATCTACGCGGTCGGCGGCCAGCTGACCCCTGACCAGGTCATTGCCCTTGCAAGTTCGCTCCGCTAATGATCGCGACCTGAACCAGGCCGAGGTGGCCGATGCCGCCTCGCTTGCGATCCATACCCAGGACCTGGCGAAACGCTATGGGAAGACCATGGCGCTCAGCGGATTGACGATGAGCGTGCGCCGGGCGGAGGTCTTTGGCTTCCTTGGGCCGAACGGCGCGGGTAAGACCACCGCCGTCAAGTTGCTGATCGGCCTCGCGCTCCCAACCGCCGGGCAAGGATGGGTGCTCGGAGCCCCGATCGGCGATCTGCCAACACGACGCCGTCTCGGATACCTGCCCGAACTCTTCCGCTACCAGGGTTGGATGAAGGCCCGCGAGGTGCTGGCGTTACATTGCCAGCTCGCTCGGATGCCGCGCTCGCAATGGAATGAGGAGATCGACAGTGCGCTCAAGCTTGTCGGTTTGCACGAACGATCCGATGACCGCGTCGAGGGCTTCTCCAAGGGGATGCAGCAGCGGCTGGGATTGGGCGTTGCGCTGTTGGGCCGCCCCGAGCTGGTCTTGCTCGATGAACCGACGTCGGCTCTGGACCCGGTCGGCCGCCACGATGTTCGGGAGATCATCCGCGAGCTCAAGGCGAGGGGCACCGCGGTTTTCCTCAACTCGCACCTCCTCTCCGAGGTCGAGCAGATCTGCGATCGCCTTGCGGTGGTCGACCATGGGCGCGTCATCGCCACCGGCACGATGGCCGAGATCCTCGGTCAGGACGGCGCTGTACGGGTCCGCGTCACCGGTCTCGATCCCTCGCGTCGCGCGGGGCTACGAGAGTTTGGAACGGCGGACGACGAAGGCGAATGGTTGACGTTCCGGGGACTGAAGCCGGAACGCGTCCCCGACCTGGTCGATGCGATCGTGCGAGAAGGCGGGCGCGTTTACGCGGTCGAGCCGCGTCACGAGACCCTGGAAGATCGCTTCCTGCAGCTGCTCAAGGAGGCCGGCCAGTAGTGCCGCCAGCCCTCACCATCGCGCGGCTCACTATTCTCGAGGCGTCCCGCCGTCGCCTGCTGCTGGCCCTCGGCGTGCTCACCGTCGTCGTCATCGCGCTGACGAGTTGGGGCTTCAGCCGGTTGCCCGGCATAAAGGGCGTCACCCCGGCGGAGGTCCGGCTGGCGGCCTCCCAGTTGACGATCCTGGTGGCGTTCATGTTCAGTGGGGTCCTTGCACTCGGCTCGACCCTTGTCGCGGCGCCCAGCGTGGCCAGCGACATCGAGTCGGGCATCGCGCTGGCGATCCTCCCGCGGCCCATCCGACGAAGCGAGATGCTGATGGGAAAGTGGCTCGGGCTCGCGATCCTCGTCGTCCTGTACGCTGCCGGCAGCGGACTGCTGGAACTGCTCGGCATCTGGCTGGCCACCAACTATTTGCCGCCGAACCCCATCCTCACGCTGACCTTCGTCGCGGCCGAAGGCCTCGTTCTCATGTCGCTGGCGCTGTTGCTGAGTACACGGATGTCGCCCATGACGGGCGGCGTCGTTGCGCTGGTGCTGTTCTTCGTCGCCTGGATGGGTGGCATTGCCCTTGCGGTCGGCCAGGCTTTCAGTAACGACACCATCATCAACATCGGCATCGGCAGCCGGTTGCTGATCCCTACCGACGGTCTCTGGCATGGTGCGATCTTCAACCTGGAGCCGGCCGAGGTCATCAACCTCGCCAGGGCGGCCGGCCGAGCTCGGGCCGGCAACCCCTTCCTTGCCGAGGAGCCGCTGCCGGTTCCGTACCTCGCCTGGTGCGTCGCCTGGGTTGCGGGCGTGCTGACCCTGGCCAACTGGAGCTTCGCGAAGCGGGACCTCTAGTGCCCTGGGCCCCGGCTTAGCCGGCCTGGGCCTGGGCCATTGACTTCGCGAATTCGCGACCGTACATTTAGCACGCAATAGGGTTCCCGTAAAGGGAAGGAGGGGAAGCATGGGCGTCGCGACCTATACGCCTCCGGCGAGCCGCGTGGGGGATGAGGTGGTATACCCCGACGGCCGGCACGAGCTTGCCGACGATCGAGCGATCAAGGAAAGCCCGCTCTACAACGAGGACCTCGCGCCGGTCAAGATCAAGAATCGGACCTGGACAACCTATAACTACACGGCGCTGTGGATCGGAATGGCCCACAACATCCCGACCTACCTGCTGGCGTCAGGCCTGGTGGCCCTGGGCATGGCCTGGTACCAGGCGATCCTGACCATCGCGCTGGCGAACATCATCGTGCTGGGGCCGATGCTCCTCAATAGCCACGCGGGGACCAAGTACGGGATCCCTTACCCGGTCTTTGCCCGCGCCTCCTTCGGTGTCTTCGGGGCCAACGTGGCGGCCCTGCTGCGGGCGGGCGTGGCCTGCGGCTGGTTCGGCATCCAGACCTGGATCGGCGGAGGCGCCCTGTACGTGCTGGCGGGCAAGCTCTTCGGGGACGGCTGGACGAATTCGACGGCGATCGCGGGCCAGCACTGGACGATGTGGCTCAGCTTCGGGGTTTTCTGGCTGATCAACATCTTCATCATCGTGCGGGGGATGGACGCCGTCCGCCGGTTCGAGAACTGGGCCGCGCCCTTCGTGCTGATCGTGGCCCTGGCCTTGCTGGCCTGGATGGTTTCCAGGGCAGGCGGCTTCGGGCCGATCGTGAACCAGGGCGGAAAGGTCGGCTGGGGCACTGACTTCTGGCTCAAGTTGTTCCCGCCATCGCTGATGGGCATGATCGCCTTCTGGTCGACGCTCTCATTGAACATGCCGGACTTCACGCGCTTCGGCAAGAGCCAGCGCGCCCAGGCGCTGGGCCAGGTGATCGGCCTGCCGACTACCATGACACTCTTCCCGCTCGTCGCGGTCCTGATCACCTCCGCGACCGTGGTCGTATACGGCAAGGCGATCTGGGACCCGGTGCAACTCGCCGGCCAGTTCAGCAACCCCCTGGTGGTCGTCTTCGCCCTGTTCGCGCTGGCGGTGGCCACCCTGTCGGTCAACGTCGCGGCCAACGTCGTCAGCCCCTCGTATGACTTCTCGAACGCCATCCCGAAGCTGATCAGCTTCCGCACCGGCGGCCTGATCACCGGAGTGCTCGGGATCCTGATCCAGCCGTGGCGGCTGCTCGCCGATCCCCACGTCTACATCTTCACCTGGCTCGGCTTTTATGGCGGCGCCCTGGGCGCCATCGCGGGGGTGCTGATCGCCGACTACTGGGTGATGCGCAGTACGAACCTCAAGCTGGGTGACCTGTACCGCACCGAGGGCGAGTATCGATATTCGGGCGGCTTCAACTGGCGAGGCCTGGTCAGTCTCCTGATCGGCGGCCTGCTCGCCGTCGGCGGCGCCTATTCTGCCGCCGGAACCGGTCCCTTCCCGGCGACCGGGATCATCAATCCGCTCTACTCGTGGTTCCCCTTCCACATGTACGACTACAGCTGGGTGGTCGGCCTGCTGGCCGCCTTCCTCTCTTACTGGCTGCTGTCGTCGGTCTTCCCGGCGACACGGACGCAGGGCGACCGGCCGCGGCAGGCCGCGCCCGCCACCTAACGACGCGATAGACCAAGGGAAGAGCTCCTTCCTCGCGGCGGAAGCTCTTCCCTTTTCTTCCAAGAAAATGTCCAGGCTCAGTTTTGGCGTCTGCTTCGCTCCTGATCCGCCCCCCGGTCGCTGGGCGGATCTGGCCAGGCTTGCCGAAACGAACGGTTTCGAATACGCTTGGCTCTTCGATTCGCACGTCCTGTGGCAGGAGGTCTACCCGATCTTCACCCTGATGGCGGCCAATACCAAGCACATCAAGATCGGTCCATGCGTCACGAACCCGGGCACGCGGGACCCCAGTGTCACCGCCAGCGCGCTGGCGACGCTGAACGAGATCTCCGGCGGCCGGATGGTCATGGGGATCGGCCGCGGTGACAGCGCCCGCCGCGTACTCGGCCAAAAGCCGGTGACCGTGGAGCAGATGGAGAACGACTGCCGGCTGATCCGCGAGCTTGCCGCGGGCCGCGAGGTCAGTTACGACGGCGCGAAGGTCCAGCTGAAATGGGCGAAGCACGAGCTGCCCATCTGGGTGGCCGGCTACGGACCCAAGGCGCTGCGTGCTGCCGGCCGGGTCGCGGACGGTGTGATCATCCAGCTGGCCGATCCCGCGATCATCAAGTGGTGCCTGAAGTTCGTCAGGGAAGGCGCCGAGGAAGCCGGCCGGTCATTCGACGACATTCAGGTCCAGGCGGCGGCGCCCGCGTACATCGCGGATGACCTCGACAAGGCCCGCGAGCAGGTCCGCTGGTTCCCCGCCCTGGTCTCGAACCACGTCGTCGACCTGCTGAAGCGCTACGACGTCCAGGATCTCCCCAGGCCCCTGACCGAGTACATCAAGGCCCGGGACCACTACGACTATGCCGAGCATGCCAAGCGTGGGGCGGCGCACGCCGACTTCGTGCCCGACGACATTGTCGATCGCTTCTGCGTGATCGGAACGGTCGAGCAAAGCCGCTCGCGGATCGAGGAATTGATCGAGGTCGGCGTCGACCAGTTCAACCTGTACCTGATGGTCGATAAGCCGGAGGCGGTCATCAAGACGTACGGCGAGGAAATCATCCCCCTGTTTACCAAGGAGGCGAAGAGGTAATGGCGACGGTTCGCGCGGCGCTCATCCAGGCCTATGCCAACATGCCGAAGGAAGAAGCCATCGCAAAACACGAAAAACTGATCGACGAGGCGGCGGCCAAGGGCGCCAGGATCGCATGCCTCCAGGAGATCTTTTACGGTCCCTATTTCCCTGCCGAGCAAGACACGAAGTGGTACGACACAGCTGAGCGGGACGACGGCCCGACCGTCAAGCGGATGCAGGCGCTCGCCAAGCGCCACAAGATGGTGCTCGTGATTCCCTTTTACGAGGAGGCGCAGACCGGCGTCTACTACAACACGGCCGTGGTCATTGAGAACGACGGGACCGTGATCGGCAAATATCGCAAGACTCACATCCCGCATGTCGGGCCGTGCTTCTGGGAGAAGTTTTATTTCAAACCGGGCAACCTCGGGTACCCCGTCTGGGACACCTCGGTCGGCCGCGTCGGCATCATGATCTGCTACGACCGCCACTTCCCCGAGCCGGCCCGTCTGCTCGGGCTGAAGGGCGCGGAGCTGGTCTTCAACCCCTCCGCGACGGTGAGGTCGCTCTCCCGCTACCTCTGGGAGCTCGAGCAGCCGGCGCATGCCGTGGCGAACGGGTTCTGGATCGGCGCCATCAATCGGGTCGGCGTGGAGAAGCCGCTCAATGACGCCCAGTTCTACGGCTCGAGCTACTTCTGCGATCCGCGCGGGCGAATCGTCGGCAAGGCCTCGGAAACGGAGGACGAAGTGCTCGTTTGCGACCTCGACCTCGACATGATCCGTGAGGTCCGCAACACCTGGCAGTTTCTTCGAGACCGGCGGCCGGAGACGTATGGGCAGCTGGCCGAGCAGCTGCCATGAAGACGCTGATCAAGAACGGTACCGTGGTCACGGCGACGGACACGTCGAGGACAGACGTATTGATCGAAAACGAGAAGGTCGCCGCCATCGGTAGCGGGCTTGCCGGCCACGCCGATCGAGTCATCGACGCGGAGAATCGGTATGTGATGCCCGGGGCGCTCGACGTGCACACTCACATGGAGCTGCCCTTCGGCGGCACGTTCGCGTCCGACGACTTTGCCAGCGGCACCGCGGCGGCCGCCTGGGGTGGCACGACGACCATCGTGGATTTCGCCGTGCAGAGTTACGGGCAGACGTTGCGTCAGGGCCTGGACGAGTGGCACAAGAAGGCCGAGGGCAAGGCGCACATCGACTACGGCTTCCATATGATCGTTCGCGAGATCAACGACGCCGTGCTCACGGAGATGGATGCCCTTGTCAAAGAGGGGGTGCCGTCCTTCAAGCTCTTCATGGCCTACCCGGGCGTTTTCCAGTTGGACGATGCCTCGATCTTCCGCGCGATGAGCCGGACTGCCGAGAACGGCGGCCTGATCATGATGCACGCGGAGAACGGCGGCGCGATCGATGTGCTGGTCAAGCGGTATCTCGCTGAAGGCAAGAGCGACCCGGTCAACCACGGGCTGACCCGGCCGGCCACGATGGAAGGGGAGGCGACCCACCGCGCGATCGCCCTGGCGCGGCTGGCGGACGTCGCCGTCTACATCGTGCACCTCAGCGCCAAGGAAGCGCTCGATGCGGTACGGGCCGCCCGCGATGACGGCGCCCCGGCCTTCGCGGAAACATGCCCGCAATACCTGTTTCTCAGCATGGACGATCTTGCCCGTCCCGGCTTCGAAGGCGCCAAGTACGTCTGCTCGCCCCCGTTGCGCGACAAGGTGCCGCACCAGGACGAGCTCTGGAAGGGCCTGCTGCAGGACGACCTCCAGCTGGTCGCCACGGATCACTGTCCGTTCGACTACAAGGAGCAGAA
Organism: Candidatus Dormiibacterota bacterium; assembly: GCA_036564925.1. Classification (GTDB taxonomy): domain Bacteria; phylum Chloroflexota; class Dormibacteria; order CF-121; family CF-121; genus JALYYC01. The sequence goes on from DATCOB010000058.1 coordinate 25,088, forward strand.
GGCGCTGGGTCGCGGCGATTTCTCGAAGATTCCGAACGGTCTCCCCGGCGTCGAGGATCGTTTTACCCTGATCTTTCATGGCGGCGTGAACCGCGGCCGCATCACCATCAACCGGTTTGTCGAGCTCGTCGCGACCGCGCCGGCGAAGATGTTCGGCCTCTTTCCAAGAAAAGGAACGATCGCGCCCGGCAGCGATGCCGATATCGTCATCTTCAACCCGAATATCGAGCGCACGCTGTCGGTGACGACGCACCACATGAGGGTGGACTACAGTTGCTACGAGGGCATGAAGGTCAAGGGTCTGCCCGAGGTCGTGATGCAGCGGGGGAATATCCTCGTCCAGGACGGTAGGTTCCACGGAAAAAAGGGCGCCGGCCAGTTCCTGAAGCGCAGCCCGTTTCATGGGGTGCCGGCCAGTGAGCCGAACCCGGTAGGAGCCAGAGCATGATTGCCACCAAAACGGTTGCCAGTTTCATCGGCGGTCGGTTCCGCGAGTCGAGTGCGCAGAAGGCGGATCCGATCCCAAATCCGGCAACCGGGCAGATGATCGCGAGCCTGCCGTACTCCAGTCACGCCGAGATCAATGAGGCGGTCGCGGCGGCCAAGCACGCCTTTGCCGGATGGAGCGAGACGCCGGTGCCCGACCGGGCCCAGGTGATGTTCCGGTTCAAGGCGCTCTTCGACGAGCACGCGGAGGAGCTCGCTGCCATCGTCACCCAGGAGAACGGAAAAACGCTCGACGAGTCCAGGGGCGAAGTGAAACGCGCGGTCGAGGTGATCGACTTCGCCTGCGGTGCGCCGACCCTGATGATGGGGACCAACCTCGATCAGGTCGCCCGGGGCATCGACGAAGAGCTCACGCGCTTTCCGGTCGGCGTCGTCGCGGGGATCACCCCGTTCAATTTTCCCAACATGGTGCCGCTGTGGATGATCCCGGTCGCGCTCGTGACCGGGAATACCTTCGTGCTCAAACCGTCACAGCTCACCCCGCTGTCGGCCATCCGCATTGCTGAACTGCTGCAGGAGGCGGGGCTTCCGGAAGGCGTCTTCAACGTCGTCCATGGTGCCAACGATTCCGTGAATCAACTGCTGACGCACCCCGATGTTGCGGCAATCTCGTTCGTGGGTTCTGCGTCAGTCGCCGCCTACATCTACGCGACCGCCGCGGCGAACGGTAAGCGCGTGCAGGCGCTGGGCGGCGCGAAGAACCACATTCTCGTCATGGACGACGCGGATCTCGAGCTATCCGCTCCGCATGTCATCTCCTCCGCGTTCGGCAATGCAGGCCAGCGCTGCCTGGCAGGAAGCGTGGCTGTCGGCGTGGGTAAGATCGGCGATGCCCTGGTGCGAGAACTGGCCGCCGATGCCGCGAAATTAAAGGTCGGCCCGGGCACCGACGCCGCGACCACGATGGGCCCGGTGATCCGGGGCGAGCGCAAGACGAAGCTGATCGAATACATTGACGGCGCCCAATCGGAGGGGGCCCATCTCGTGTCGGATGGGCGGCACGTCGATCAAGAGGACGGGTTCTTCCTCGGTCCCACCATTTTCGACAAGGTGACCCCGACGATGAAGATCTGGAAAGAAGAACTGTTCGGTCCGGTCCTGTCGGTCATGCGCGCCTCCGACATCGACGACGCGCTCAACCTGTTGAACTCGAGCACCTATGGCAACATGGCGTCGATCTTCACGAACTCCGGCAAGTACGCACGGGAGTTCAAGCGCCGTGCCCAGGCCGGCATGCTCGGGGTGAACATCGGGGTCGCCGCCCCGATGGCGTTCCTGCCCTTCACGGGCTGGAAGAATTCCTTTTTTGGGGACCTGCATGCCACGGGTCAGGACAGTATTCGTTTCTACACCCGACACAAGGTGATCACGACGCGATGGCTGTAGAAACGGCGCCGGCGCACGTCCTCAGCGCGGAGGAGATCGTGGCGCTCTGCCGCCAGTACACGCTCTACGACTGGATGGCCCAGTCGGCGGCGGACCCCATGGCCATCGATCACGCCAGTGGCGTCTACTTCTACACGACCGACGGCAAGCGCTACATCGACTTCAACAGTCAGCTGATGAGCGTCAACGCGGGGTACTCAGACCACCGCATCATCGACGCGATCAAGCGGCAGGTGGAGAAGCTCGCCTACGTCAACCCATTCATGGCGACGGAGCCCCGCGCCCTGCTGGGGAAGAAACTCGCGGAACTGATGCCCGGCGACATGAACAAAGTGTTCTTTACCCTGGGCGGTGCAGAGGCCAACGAGAACGCGGTGAAACTGGCTCGCGCGGTAACCGGGCGGCATAAGATCATCGCGCGCTACCGCTCGTACCATGGCGCGACCGGCACGGCCATGGCGATGACGGGCGACCCGCGTCGCTGGCCGAATGACCAGGGAACGGCCGGGGTCGTGCATGTCCTCGACCCCTACCATGGTCCGCAGCGCGCGGTGGACTCCGCGGAAACCTCGCTCCGCTACCTGCAGGAGACGATCGAGCTGGAGGGCCCCGCGACCATCGCCGCGTTCTTCCTCGAAACGGTCACCGGGACCAATGGCGTGCTGATCCCGCCGGATGGGTACCTGCAAGGGGTTCGCGAGCTCTGCGATCGCTACGGCATTCTGATGGTGTGTGACGAGATCATGTCAGGGTTCGGTCGAACGGGCGAGTGGTTCGCCGTCAATCACTGGAACGTGGTCCCGGACATCATGACGATGGCCAAGGGCTTGACCAGCAGCTACGTGCCACTCGGGGCGGTTGGTATGCGGCCGAATGTCGCCCAGCATTTCGAAGACAAGGTCTTTTTCGGTGGGTTGACCTACAACAGTCATCCGCTGGCGTGCGCGGCCGCCCTTGGCACCATCAAGGCGTACGAGGACGATGACATGATCGGCAATGCGCGACGCATGGGTGCGGTGATGGCGCAACATCATGAGGCCCTGAAGAGCCGCCACCCATGCGTGGGGCTGACCAGGAACATCGGTCTGTTCGGAATCCTCGAGCTGGTGCGCGATCGCAAAACGATGGAGCCGCTGGCGCCCTTCAACGGCACATCACGCGAGATGAAGGCGATCGGGAAATACTTCCGCGACCATGGCCTCTACACCTTCCTGCGATGGCACACCGTCATGACGAACCCCCCGCTCTGCATCAGCAACGATGAGCTTGCCGAGGGTTTCGCCATCATCGACAAAGCGCTCGAGATCGGCGACCAGGCCGCGGCATAGCCGGACGCGTCGTTCGCGATGACCCGGCCCGCCCCGAGGCGGCCTTCGCGGAGCTCTACGCGCAACTCCCGGATGCAATCGACCTCTGGCCGTGGCTCGAGCTGGCCCAGGCCGCCGCGGCGCCCGTCCTGTATCTCGGGATTGGCACCGGGCGACTGGCCCGGCCGCTCGAGGAAGCCGGAATTCGTTTCGTTGGGGTCGACGCCAATCCCCGGATGCTCGAGGGCGCAGGCCGGCGCCTGCGCTCCACCGAGCTCATCCTTGGACGTATCGAGGGTCTCGACCTCCGACGCCAATTCGAGTTGGTCATCGTGCCGTCGAGCATCCTCTACACGGTGGACCGCTTGCGGGGCGCGGCCGCGCACCTGGCGGCGAACGGCTGTCTCGCGTTCGAGCTCGCGAATCCTCACTGGCTCACTTCGGGGGCGGGAGGCGGGGTTCGGGTCATCGCCCTGGATGGCAACGAGGCCCGCATCGAGGTCGATTACATCCTTGCGGATGGCCAGACCTACACGCAGGTCGCCGAAATCCCCCTGGTCTGGCCAGACGAAATGGAGCGGTGGTTATCGGCCGCCGGGCTCACGTTGCGACGGATGTTCGGGCGGCCCAACAGCACGCTGACCTCGAGCCCGACCTATTACGTCGAAGCCACTCGGGAGCCTGCCCGTCGTGGCGCGGCGCCGGTTGTCCCCGCTCGATCTGCACCGGATTAGTTTGAGGGAACGGCGCTCGATTAGAGTAAGCGGTCGATGGGGCAGGAGCCTGGCGAGCAGCGGACCGGTGGGATCGTCCGTCGCGGGATGGACCGGCAGACGGACGACCGAAAGCTCCTCGAGCGCCGACCGCTCGAGCCCGCCTTCATCGACAGTGACCCCTGGCGGGTGCTGCGCATCCAGTCAGAGTTCGTCGAGGGGTTCGATGCGCTGGCCGCGGTCGGCCCGGCGGTCACCTTCTTCGGATCGGCGAGGGTGCGTCCGCCTGACCCCATGTACGATGCGGCGCGCCGCCTCGCCGCCGAACTGGCTCGGCGCGGCTTTGCCATCATCACGGGCGGAGGTCCCGGCATCATGGAGGCCGCCAACCGGGGGGCCCGGGAGGGCGGCAGCCTCTCGGTAGGCTGCAACATCGAATTGCCCTTCGAGCAGGGTCTCAACCAATACGTGGATCTCGGGATCGAGTTCCGCTATTTCTTCATCCGCAAGACGATGTTCGTCAAGTATGCCGAGGCCTTCGTCATCTTCCCGGGCGGCTTCGGCACGCTGGACGAGCTGTTCGAGGCCCTCACCCTGATCCAGACCGGCAAGATCGTCCACTTCCCCGTGATCATGTTCGGGACGGACTACTGGGCGGGGCTGACGCAGTGGATCCGCGACCGGATGCTGGCCGAAGGGAAGATCTCCGCTGAGGACCTGGACCTGATGGTCGTCACGGACGAGATCGCTCATGCGGCCGAGGTGGTCGAGCATTTCGTCCAGAAGAAGCTGGAAGCGGAACGGGCGAGGAAGCGCGCGCACCCACACAAGGCCGATGCCCAGTGATTGCCCCCTCGCTTGAGGTCTCCTTTCTGGAGGACGGCGGCCAGCCGGCTGAAAGGACAGGGCAGGAGTTGGCGGCGTTCATCGAAGGCGCGCAGCGCAGCCTGGACATCGCGATCTATGACCTCAACCTGGTCGGCGACCCGGCGGAGCTCTTGCGCGGCGCCGTGAGAGCCGCGGTCGGACGCGGCGTCGCGATCCGGTTGCTCTACAACGTGGACTCTCCCGGCCCGATCCCCGTTCCGCCGCCCGCCCAGCCTGATACGGCGCTGATCGCGAGCCTCCAGGTGCCCACCAGACCGGTGCCAGGCGTACCGTCGCTGATGCATCACAAGTACGTCATTCGGGACGCGGGCACGGACGCGGCCACGGTGTGGACCGGCTCGATGAACTGGACGAATGACTCCTGGACCCGCGAGGAGAACGTCATTCTGCGTTTGCCGTCGCCGCCGCTGGCGGCGGAGTACGCTCGCAACTTCCAGGAGCTTTGGGCAACCGCGCGCGTCGAGACGTCGGGCAAGTACGACCTCAGTGCCGTCAACGTTCCGTACGGTGAGGCCAGCGTGCGCACGCAGGTGTTGTTCTCCCCCGGTCGCGGCCAGAAGATGGCGCACCTGGTCGCCGACCGGATCGGTCACGCGTCGCGCCGAATCCGGGTGTGCTCGCCGGTGATCACGGCGGGACCGATCCTGGGCACGCTGGCGGAACTGGCCGCCAGGCCACGCGTCGACTTCAAGGGACTTTACGACCGGACGCAGATGCGGGAAGTGCTGGCACAATGGCGGATTGACCCCCACGCCGGCTGGAAAGTCCCCGCCTTCACGACGGTCGCATCCTCGCTGCCATTTGCGTCCAAGGTCACGACGCCATACTCGCCGACCAGCGTGCACGATTTCATGCATGCGAAGATCACCGTGGTCGATGACACGGTGCTGACCGGCAGCTACAACCTCTCCCACAGCGGCGAGGAGAACGCGGAGAACCTGCTCGAGCTCGTCAGTACGCCGCTCGCCGACCTGTTTGCCGACTTCGTCGACCGGCTGTACGCCCGCTACGCGCCGGTCCCGGCCACTACGCCACAATAGAGCGATGGCGCGCCGTCATTGCGTGGCGCTCGGCGTTGGGGTGGTCCTCGCCATCATCGGCCTCCTGCCGCCATTGATCGCGGTTGTCGACCGCCGGCTGACGCTCCACATGCTCCAGCAGATGCTGCTGCTCGCCATCGTCGTTCCGCTCATCGCCTATGGAATTGGGCCGTGGGCGGCCCGCCTTAGCTGGCCGGCCGAGCCACTGACCGGCATCTTCGCGCTCAACATCGCCTTATTCGGAGCGCAGCTGCCGGCGGTGTTCGACGTGGTCACGCAGCATGTGCTGCTGCGTCTCGCGGCCCAGGCGCTCTTCATGGTCGCGGCCTTCCTGTTCTGGTGGCCGATCATTCGGCCAGGGAACGGGAAGAGAGGCCTCAGTTCCATCGCGAAGATTGGGTACCTGATCGTGGCCAGCGTCCCGCCCACGATCCCCGGGATCGTCCTCGCCTTTTCGCATCACCTCTTCTATCCCGCCTATCGGTCGCTGGAAGACCAGCAGCTTGCCGGCCTTGTGCTCTTCGCCACGGCCAAGCTTGCACTTGTGACCGGCACGTTCGTCATCCTCTGGCGACTTTTGACGCCGACGGCGGAGCCCGCCGACGACGACGATCCTGGCCGCAGCACGCGAGGGGGCCCTGACCCGGCACCAGCCTGGTTCGCCCGTCTCGACGACATCCTGGTTGGCGAGCCGGTCCGGGAGCGCGAGCCGCTGCCGATCGGCCGCTAGATCAACGGCCAGGGATAGGCCCAGCGGGAGACCGGCTCCGGGTACCGGCCCTGGTCGGCGATCCGTCCGGCGCGCTGGGCCAGGGCACGAATCTCGGCCGCGGAGATGAGCTGTTGTAACCCTTTGACCCACCGCTCGCCGGCCATCAGTTCGGTGGCGAGGCGCGCCGCATCGGCGCGCAACGGGTCCGCGACCGCCTCGCCGGCGAACTCCCAGATCACCGTGCGCAGCTTGGGTATGGGGTGAAACGTCAGCCCGTTGTCCACGCCCCAGATATGCCCCTCCTGGTCGAGCAGGCAGTGCCCGCTCTTGCGATCCGCATTGTTCACGATGACATCGAAGGCCGCCATCACCCGGAAATCCGGCGCACGCTGCGGCATGAGCGTGAAATAGTGCTCGCTCATGTCAGCCGCGATGAACTGCTGCAGGGAGCCAGGTCCGAGGGGCGCGGCGTTCCGGTACACGGTAAGGGGCACGATCTGCCAGCCGAGCGCGGCGCTCACCAGGTGCGCCGCCACCTCGCGTTTGCCCAGCGTGCCGTGCGGAAAGTCGTCGAGCGGCGTCTCGCCTCGTGCGGGCTTGTAGATGGCGAGCGTCTCGCCGCCCGATTTTCCGCGCACCTGGGCCAGGTAGGTGTAGTTAGAGCAGTCCGGCATCAATCCGCGAGGCTTGATCGCGCCTTCTCGGAGCAGGTGGGGATGGCGCTCCCCCTCAAGGGACGGGACTGCCTCCGCCATCCGCTAGTGGTGCCCGTTCAATCGCGGACAGACCCCGCCGTCGTGGTCGACCGGGCCCCCGCACATCGGGCACGGTGGCCGGCCCGCGGCCACTAGCGCCGCGGCGTGCCTCGCGAGGGCCTGCATCTGGGTGACGGTCGCCTGGAAACTCCCGGTTGCCGGCTCGGCGCCTTCTTCGACGAGTTCGACCAACGACACCTCGAAGTCCTTGCGGGCCTCGTCATAGGCGAGCGTTATCAGTCCCACGCGCCAGGCAGGCCGGATCGGCTCCTCGAGCGCCATATCGGGCAGCGCTCCCGCGGCCGGGACCGCGATGGTCGCAAACACCTCATCGAGCCGCTCGGCTAAGACCCGCAGCTGCTCCTTCTCGACGGCGAGGCTGATCAGCTCGGCTCCAGCGCGAACCTGGAGGAAGAACGCCCGCTTACCTGGCTCGCCCACCGCGCCGGCCGTGACCCTGAGGACGGTTTCATAATCGAAACTCTCCGACGCCATCGCCCCTATTGTCGCAGCGCTTCATCCCGTACCACCGCCGCGAATGCCCCGGATGGCTTCACGGCCGTTCGCGGGCAGAAAAAAAGCGGGCCACCGGGGAAGTGGCCCGCGAAAGGAGGGGAGGGGACTAGCGGGAGATTGCTCCGGCGATCGTCAACGCCACGACCGCTACCAGGCTCGCAACACCGATCGCGATGATGACGGGCCGGTCAAAGGGGTGGCGTCCGCGGCGGCGGTCGATGAGCGGGAGCAGGAAGAGTGTGGCGCCGGCGACCGCCGGAAGCAGGGCGGTTGCCAGCGCTTCCAGCGGTCCGGGCACGTACTTGAGGAGCTGGAATGGTGCAAGGAAGTACCAGGCCGGTCGTGGCACGAAGGCGGCGTTCCCCGGGTTCGCATTGCCACTATCCGGTACCTGGAAGAGCATGGCCAGCGCGACGACGACCAGGAGGACGACCAGGGAGGTGATCGCGTCCATGAGCACATGCTGCGGATAAAAGGAGTCCCCCATCTGGACCGGCGCCCGATCGGCTTGCGACAGTCCGGTTTTGGGCGCCCGCATGGCACCCGGGCCATCGCCGAGGACGACGGGACGTCCCGTCTCGGCGGTACGGGTGCGGCGCGGGAGCGGCGCGATCCCGTTTCGGATGACGAGGAAAAGGTGGCTCCCGATCAACAGGCTGACGAGCGCCGGCAAGAAGAGGACATGGATGGCGTAGAAGTGCGTCAGCGAGGCGGCGCCAATGTCGGAGCCGCCTCGCAGCAGGGCGGCCATGGCATTCCCGATCAGGGGGACGGATGCCACGATGTTCACCCCGACCCTGGTTGCAAAGAACGCGGTGTTGTCCCAGGGCAGTAGATAGCCGGTGAAGGCGAAGACCAGGACCAATCCGAAGATGATCACGCCGATCATCCAGTTGAGCTCCCTGGGGAACCTGTAGGCGCCCATGAAGAAGACCCGCAGTAGGTGCACGGTCACCAGCACGACCATGGCGCTGGCACCCCAGTAGTGCAGTCCGAGCACGAACCCGCCGAGTGGCACCTGGTGCTGAATGTACGCGGTGCTGGCGTGCGCATCCCCGATCGACGGCGCGTAGTTCAGCGCCAGAAACATGCCGGTGACGACCATCAGGATGAAGAGCGTGAGGCTGGCGCTGCCAAAGGTGTGCAGCCAGGAGATCCCCTTCGGAATCCGCCGGTCCAGGACGTAGCGAAGGACCGGGCCCAATCCGGTTCGCTCATCGACGAAACGCGAAACCCTGGCTTTCATATCTCGACGTACACGTCCTCACCGCGCTTGCGCACCGGCAACCGGTCGAGCGGGCGCTGGGCGGGGCCGTGCAAGACGGTGCCGTCGGCGGCAAACTGGCTGCCGTGGCAGGGACAGCGGAAGCGGTTGTCGGCCGGAACCCAGTGGACGGTGCAGCCAAGATGCGTGCACCGGGCGCTCAGCGCCTGGACCTGCCCCTTGCCCGGGTCGCGAAGATAGACCACGCCCTGTTGCCGGCTCTCGCGCCAGGCATCTTTGGCGACGTAGCTGATCGGGACCGCGACGGGTTCCGCGCCGAGCTGCGAGGTGCGGCCGACCTTGACGAGCGTCTTCATCGCCCCCCCGGTCGCCGACGCGATCCCGAGCCCGACCGCGGGAAGGCCGATGATCGCCGCAATGGCGAGGCCGACGCCTTTCACAGCCTTGTCCATGAACGACCGTCGCGATAACCCTTTCATCCTGTTCATTGGTATCTGTACCCAGTCTGCGGGGCGCGATAGGGCCATGGGCATCAGGCACCCACCTGATTGGACCGCCGGATCGACTGATAGAAAATCAGCGCAAATCAGAACTGATAAGGCGTGGACGACCCGGCCTACAATGAGCTGTGAGAGCCTCGCTCAGCCCGCGTACGTGGCACCGCAACCTCACAACCTTTCAGAAGGTTGCGATCGCGAACAGCGCGATCATCGCGATCGGCGCGTTGAGCGGTCCGCTGATCGCCTTGAACTTTTCGGGGCGTTCGCGTCTGCCGTTCCTGCTCATCCTGCTCGCGGTCGGCTTCGTTGCCATCCTGGTGGTCAACTTCCTGATCCTTCGGCTGGCCTTTCGGCCGCTCCGCGAGCTGGAGTCGATGATGGGGGCCGTCCAGCCCGACGTCCACGAACCCCGGGTGCATTCCAGCTACGCGGATCCTGATGTGCGGCGGATCGCGACCGTCTTCAATTCGATGTTGGACCGGCTCGAACACGAGCGTCACCTCAGCGCGGAACGGGTTCTGCAGGCTCAGGAACGCGAGCGCCAACGGGTGGCGCGGGAACTGCACGACCAGACCGGCCAGGCGCTCACGCACGAAATCATCAGCCTGGACCTCTTGCTGGAGCGCACCTCGGAGCCGAAGTCTCGGGAACAACTGGAGGCGGTGAAGCGGACGCTCGAAGAAACGCTCGAAGAGGTCCATCGCATGTCGCAGGATCTGCGGCCCTCGGTGCTCGATGACCTTGGGTTGGTGCCGGCGTTGCGAACGCTGGCGCGCCAGCGTTCCGGTTCGAAAGTGTCGGTGCATGTCGAGGGGCTGCGGGACCGGTTGCCCGCGCCCATCGAAACGGCGCTGTATCGGATCGCCCAGGAGGCGCTGACCAATGCCAACAAATACGCGCGCGCATCGCACATCGATATCGACGTCCAGAGTCTGGACGGCAGCGGAGTCAGGCTCCGGGTGCGCGATGACGGCGTGGGGTTTGACCCCGACAGCATTCCCGAAACCGAAGGGCCCGGACGGGCGGGCCTCGGGCTCTTCGGTATGCGCGAGCGCGCCACCCTCTTGCGCGGCACGCTCGAAGTCCATTCGGCGCCGTCGCGCGGTACCGAGATCATCGCCCAGTTACCGTTGGAGGATCCAAATGCAAGTTGAACGGAGACCGATCCGGGTGATGCTCGTTGAAGACCACAACCTGGTGCGGGCTGGGATCCGGGCAGTGATCGACGGCCAGAGCGATATCCAGGTGATTGCCGAAGCCACCGACGGGCGGGAGGCCATCCGCCTGGCGCGCAGCAACTGCCCTGACGTCGCCGTCGTCGACGTGGCGATGCCGGCGATGTCCGGGATCGAAGTCACAAGAGAGATCCGCCGAATGTGCCCGCAGACCCAGGTGCTGATTTTGACCGCCCATGACAACGAGGAATATTTTTTTCAAACGTTGAAAGCCGGCGCGGTCGGCTACGTCCTCAAGAAGGCGGCTGCGTCCGACTTGATTGCCGCGATCGAGGCGGCCAGCAAGGGTGAGCCCTATCTGTATCCGTCGGTCGCGCGGTTACTGGTCTCCGACTATCTGCAGCGGGCCCCCGAGCGCGAGACATTCGAGCCACTCAGCGACCGGGAGCGCGAAGTGCTGCGATTGGTGGCCGAGGGAAAGACGAACAGGCAGATCGCCGACACCCTCTTTCTCAGCATCAAGACCGTGCAAACGCACCGCGACCACATCATGAAGAAGCTGCGCATGCACGACCGGACGGAGCTGGTCAAGTACGCGATCCGCAAGGGGTTGATCGAGGCCGACAGCTAAGCCAGCGTCTCGAGCTCCTGTCGCGCGGCCACCGCTTTCAGACGCCCTGATCGTCTGACGAGGAGGCTGTAGACGACCGGGACGACCACCAGCGTAAAGACCGTCGACGAGATGAGTCCGCCAACGACCACCACGGCGAGCGACTGTGAGATCAGCCCGCCGCCGCCACTGGTGCTGAGCCCGAGGGCGACGGGCAGCAGGGCGACCACGGTGGCAACGGCCGTCATCAGGATCGGCCGAAGGCGGGTGGCGCCGGCCATCAGCAGGGCGGCATTTACGCCGTGGGCCTGGCGGCCTCGTTCCGCGAAGTCGATCAACAGGATGGCGTTGCTGACCACGATGCCGAATACCATCAGGACGCCGAGGAGCGAGGGAAGGCCGAGCGCGCTGTGGGTCAGCAGGAGGGCTGCGATCCCCCCGATCAGCGCCAGCGGCATGCTGACCAGGATCGTAAAGGGCGTGATCAGGGAGCGGAAGAAGATGACCAGGATGATGAAGACGAGCGCGATGGCGATCCCGATGGCCAGGAACATGGATTGAAACGATTGGTTGATGTCCTCGCTGGCGCCGCCCGTATCAAGGCTGACACCGCTCGGCAGGGACACCGATTTGACCAGGTCGGTGGCGCGCTTGGAGATGCCGCTGGTATCGGTGCCCATGATCGCCGCGCTGACCGCCACCAGGCGGGTGCCATCGCGCCGGTTGATGGTATCCGGCGCGACCTGGTCGCTGAGGGCGGCGACATCCTTGAGCGCGACCCCGGGCGCGACCGGCAGGTCGGCCAGGCGGCCGACCGTGACTGCCGCCGGGTCCAACTGCAGGGCGACGGGCGGACCGCTCCCCCCGAGGTTGCCGAGGGGCTGCGCCGACAACGCCTGGGCCACGACCTGCGCCACCAGGCGGGGGCTCAAGCCGTGGGCGGCGGCCTTGCCCGGATCGACGTCGACCGACAGCTGAGGCTTGGCCGCCGACAGATCCGACTGCACGTTGGTCAGTTCGGAGTCCTGCTGCAGCCTGGCGACGATCAGGTCGGACGCCTGCCGTAGTGCCTGGGTATCCAGCCCGCTGGCGCGCGCCTCGAACCCGTTCGTGGGCGGACCGAACGAGGCGATCGCGAGCCGAGCATTTCCGGCGCCATACATGTCGTTCAGCTTCTGTTGCAGGCGGTCGACCACGGCGGCGGCCTTCTTCTTATCGTTGATCAGGAGGAGGAGACGGGCCTGGTTTGTCTCGAAGCCGGCCGAGAACCCGCCGAAGTCGCTGCTGGCGACGGTGACCTGGACCAATTTGACGTCCCCGTCTGCCATGGCCAGGCTTTCGAACGACTTCAATTGTTCGCTCGTCTGTTGGGTCGTGGTCCCCGGCGGCAGCCGCACGGCTCCGGTGAGCTGATCGGTATTCCCGAAGTCAAAAAAGTTCTTGGCGATCAACGGCGAGGCGACGAAGCCCACGGCCAGCGCGAAGGTCAGGAGCGCGGCGACCACCACAATCGCCTTGGTCAGCCTGGACGACAGCGCCCAACCCAGGATCGGCTCGTAGACCCGGTGCGAAAGGTCTCGTCGGTTCTCGTCCCGGGCGTTCCGACGTTGCAGGAAGAAGCTGACGAGCACCGGGATGAGGGTGAGCGCCACGAGCAGCGACGCCAGCAGCGAGATCGTGACCGTGACCGAGAAGGGGACGAAGAATTTGCTGACGATGCCGCCGACCAGCGCGATGGGGAGGAACACGGCCACGGTGGTCAAGGTGCTCGACACGACGGCCTTGGAAACCTCGCTTGCGCCGTTGAGGGCCGCGAGGCGCGGTGGCTCGCCCCGCTGCAGGTGCCGATAGCTATTTTCCAGCACCACAATGGCATCGTCGATGATCCGACCGACTGCAATCGTCAGGCCGGCGAGCGTGAGGACGTTGAGCGAGAATCCGCCCACTGCGGTGCCGAGCAAGGCGACGAGGACGCTGGTCGGCAAAGAGACTGCCGTGACGAGCGTCGCCCGGAGACTCCGCAGGAAGAGGAAGATCGCGAAGATCGCGAAGAGGGCCCCCAACACGCCTTCAAGGAGCAGGTCGTTGAGCGAGGCGCGGATTCCTGAAGCGCTGTCCTGGATCAGCGAAAGGCGATCATTGCTGTTGAGTTGGAGCCTGGCGATTCGCGCGCGCACGTCATTCGACAGGCTGATGGCGTTCCCACCTGGCTCGCGAATCACCTGGATACTGAGGGAGGGCAGCGAGTTGGTGCGCGAGATGCCGTTGACCGGCGCCGGCGCGGCCACCACCGTCGCGACGTCGCCAAGGTTCACCACGGATGGGGATCCGACCGGGGGCTGGGCCGCGCTGACGCCGATCGGAAGACCCCGGAGATCGTCCGGTGTGTGAAGCGCACTCCGGACCTCCACCGGGACGACCTTGCTGCCACTGAGGGACTCCCCGGCGGGCAGGTCCACCTGGGCCCCTTCCAGGGCCTGCGCGACCTGGAACGCGGACAGGCGGTGCTGGGCAAGCCGGATCGGATCGAGCGTGATGGTGATGGCCGCCTGTTCGCCGCCGACGACCTTGACCTGGGCGGCACCCTGCGCGCCCTGCAGGGTGGGGGCGATCACCGCCCTTGCTTCCGCGGTCGCGCGGCTGAGGTCACCGTCCTGGGCCGCTAGGGAATAGGTGATGCTGGGTGCCGCACTGAAGGAAAACGTCTGGGCGAGGGGCTTCCCGGCCCCGGCCGGTAACTGCACCTGTGCCAGGCGCTGGTTGACGGCGTCCAGGTCGTCCTTGACCCTGGAGTCGATCGAGAACTGGACCTGGATCGTGGAAAAGCTCTGGCTGGACGATGCAAAAATGTGCTGGGCGGACGGCAGGCCGTTCAGCGCATTCGACAGGGGAAGGCCGATGTCGCGGTCGACCACCGCCGGGTTTGCGCCCGGGTCACTCGTGACGACAAAAACGCTGGGAAAGTCGATCGACGGTAGGAGTTCCTGGTTGAGCCTGAAGATACTGACGACCCCGGCCGCCATCAGCACCAACCCGAAGAGGAGCACGACCGGCCGGTTTTCCAGGCACCACGCGACGACCCGTCTCATGCGATCCGGCCCGCGCGAGGCTGTCTAGCCGGCAGCCGGGCTCGCCTCGACACCGGGCTCCGTCATCCGCGCCGGGTTCAGCAGGCGGTCGAGCTCCTGCTGCGAAAGTTGCGTCTGTGCCCGGGCGACCTCGCGGATCGTCTTTCCCGACGCCAGCGCCTCCTTGGCGATCTTCGCGGCCGCGTCGTATCCGATGGCGGGGGCGAGCGCGGTGGCCAGCATCAGTCCTTGCTCGACCAAACGCGGGCCCTGATCGGTCGCCTTGATGCCGTCGATGCATTGCTTCGCCAGGTTCTGAGCCGATGCCGCGAGGATGGCGATCGACTGCAGGAGGTTGAAGGCCGCCACCGGCATCATCAAGTTGAGTTCGAAGATGCTGCCCGACTGCGCGGCGATCGCGATCGTATGGTCATTGCCGAGCACCTGGGCGACCACCATCGTCAGCGATTCGATGATCACGGGGTTCACCTTGCCCGGCATGATGGAACTGCCCGGCTGCACTTCCGGCAATGAAATCTCGCCAAGCCCGGCACGCGGTCCGGAGGCAAACCAGCGGAGATCATTGCTGATCTTCCAGAGGCTGACGGCGACGGTCCGGATCGCCCCTGCGGCCGACAGGACCGCGTCGAGCGTGGCCTGCGCCTGGAAGTGGTTGTCGGTTTCTCGCACGGGCACCCCGGCACGCCGGCTGAGGTGACCACAGACCCGGCCGGCGAACTCGGGATGGGCATTGATCCCGGTGCCCACGGCCGTGCCTCCCAGGGGGAGTTCGCCGAGGTCTTCCATGGCAGACTGCAGCCGCCGGGTGGCCCGCGCGACCTGGCCCGCGTAGCCGGTGAACTCCTGGCCGAGGCGGATCGGCGTCGCGTCCTGCAGATGGGTGCGGCCGGTCTTGATCACGGGCATGAATTCCTTCGCTTTTCGCTCGAGGGCGCCCGTCAAGTACGACAGCGTGGGCAGTAACTCCTCGTGAATCGCCACCAACGCGGCCAACTGCATCGCCGACGGAATGACGTCGTTGCTCGATTGGCATCGATTGACATGGTCGTTCGGATGAACGGGCTTGCGAGACCCGAGTGGGCTACCAAGGATCTCGTTCGCCCGGTTCGCAATAACTTCGTTCGCATTCGTGTTCGTCGACGTACCGGAGCCGGTCTGGAAGACGTCGACCACGAAGTCCTTGTCGAAGCGGCCGCCTTCGACGTCCTGGGCCGCCCGTTCGATCGCGTTAGCGAGCCCGGCATCCAGCAAGCCGAGTTCGGCGTTCACGAGTGCCGCCCCTCCCTTGATCTGCGCCAGTGCCCGGATGAACCGGCGTGGAAGCCGGAGCTCGCTGATCGGGAAGTTCTGGCGCGCGCGCTCCGTGCTGGCGCCGTAGTAGGCGGAATCCGGGACGGCCAGCTCACCCATCGAATCACGTTCGATTCGGGTTCCCTCCTGGCCCATCGAATTCATCGTAGCAACCGGCCGAAATCTCGTAATCTGTAGCGATGCCAGCACGGATTGCCGCCATTCAGTGCTGTCTTCGCCATCGGGAGCCGATGCAACCTGTGCCCTCCGCCACGCTCACCACCGGGGTCGGCCTGGATGGCGACAAGCACGCCAGTGCCGCCTCCAAGCGGCAGGTCCTGATCGCGGACAGGGAGGCGTTGGATGCCCTCGATCTCCGGCCGGGGACGATCAAGGAGAACCTCACCGTGGAGGGGCTGGACGCCATGTCCCTGACCCCAGGAACGAGAATCCGGCTCGGCGCGACCGCCATGCTCGAGATCACCTCGGTCTGCGAGCCCTGCTTTCGGATGGACGAGATCCGCCAGGGCTTGAAGACGGACCTGGAGGGCCGCCGTGGGATGAACAGCGTTGTCATCGCAGGTGGACCGATCCGGGTCGGCGATCTGATCACGACGGTTGAGCCTCGCGCCGTGTAACGGTTTGATCCGCGCCGTCGATCTCCACGTCCACCTTCCTCTCCCGGCATGGCTCGAAGGCAGCATGGGCCCCTACCGGGAAGGGGCGGCCCGTTTCTTCCGCGGCGAGGTGCAGGAGCGCACGGTCGACGAACTGGCCGTCGAGTACGCCCAGGAGCAATTGTTCGGCATCCTGCTGGCCTGGGACGCGGAGACGGCCACCCATCGGCCCCCGCTTTCGAACGACCTCGTCAGTGCCATCGTCCAACGGCATCCAAAGCGATTTGCGTTCTTTGCCAGCGTTGACCCCTGGAAGGCGAATGCCGTGTCAGAGCTCGAACGCGCGGTGACCGAGCTGGGGGCCATCGGCGCAAAGTTTCATCCCTCCATGCAGGACTTCTATCCAAGTGACGAGCGGCACTTTGCGATATGGGAGAAGGCCGCCGAGTTGAAGATTCCCTGCCTCTTCCACACCGGCACCAGCGGGATCGGGGCCGGCCAACCGGGCGGCCAGGGGATCAAGCTGGATCCGTCGCGGCCGATCCACCTTGATATCGTCGCTGCCCGCTTCCCAACGTTGCAGCTGATCGCGGCCCATTTCGGCTGGCCCTGGCATCTCGAGTTGATCGCCATGGCGCTGCACAAGACGAACATCTTCATCGAACTCTCCGGATGGTCTCCGCGGTATTATCCTGCCGAGCTCGTGCGCGAGATCGCGGGCCGGCTCCAGGACCGGACCCTCTTCGGGAGCGACTATCCGTTTATCAAGCCGGTGCGCGTTCTGGAGGAGCTCGACGCGCTCGACCTCAAGCCGGAGGCAAAGGTGAAGATCCTTCGCGAGAACGCGGCGCGGCTGCTGAAGCTCCAGCTGTAGCCAAAAGCAGGGCGACGCGGGCCAGCGCGCCTTGACGAGCCTCCTGGTGATCGACGATCGGCGCAGGGTAGTTCCGCCCGATCACGCAGCCCGACCGCCGCTGAGCGATCGCGCTCATCTTCCACGGCTCATGGATCTGCCGAGGGGGGACACTGGCAAGCTCAGGGCACCAGCGGCGCACGTGGGCGCCATCAGGGTCAAAGCGGCGCCCCTGCAGGATGGGATTGAACACGCGGAAGAACGGTTGCGCATCCGCGCCCGTACCCGCCACCCATTGCCAGCCGCCGTTATTGTTGGCGAGGTCGCCATCCAGGAGGCGATCGATGAAGATCCGCTCCCCCGTCTGCCAGTTGAGTCCGAGGTCCTTGGTAAGGAAGCATGCGACGATCAACCGCGAGCGGTTTGGCAGCCAGGCCTCCTCCGCCAGTTGGCGCATGGCGGCGTCGACGACCGGGTAGCCGGTCCGGCCGTCGCGCCAGGCGAGGAGGGCCGATGAACTGTCGTTCCAGGCGAGTCCGGCCATCCGCCGATCCAGAGGCTCGCTCTCCAGGCGGGGCATCGCCGCCAGCAGCTGTCGGTAGAAATCTCGCCACGCGAGCTGCCGCTGCCAGGCCTCGCTTCCCGGTCCTGGGTGCCGACGGGCTACTCGAAGGCATGCTCGAACCTAGACCATCCCGAATCGAAGGAAGTAGGACAGCCGTGACGTGTCTTCGCGGTCGAGCCGATCCCGATCGTCGGCGTAGGAGGCGAGTCCGTGCCGGGTAAACCGCTCCAGACTTACGGTGCCGGCCCGCGGTCCCGCCTCCGGGATCGTCGCGGCGCGGGCCCCGGGGAGCTCCGCCGGCCGTGGGAGCGGATCGCTTTCGATCTCGCCGCCGGGGACGAAGTCGCCTCGGCCGGCCCGCTCCGCCCGGCGCTCCGTCGTGAGCCCGGCGACCCATGCGCGGTGGAAGGGTGTGAAGACCCGGAACGGGCGCGGTCCGGGCAGCTCGCCCAGCTCCGCGATCACGTCATCCTTGCAGCTGTTCACGAAGACCCCTTCCGACTGCAAGACGGAGGTGACCCTGGCATCGCGGGCTATCGCGTAGGGCTCGTAGTCGCGGTTGAAGAACAGTCCCGCGGCTCGGTGGCGGCGGGCGATCTCTCTCAACACCGTGGCGGGCTCGCCCCGGCGTACCAAAAGCTTCGATCCACGTGCCAGGAGGTCCCCCTCCAGCGCCCGCAAGCCCGCGCAGAGAAACGCGAACCTGGCGGGGCCCGTATCGGGTCGTTGGAGGATTTCCGGATCGAGGATGAACACCGGCAGAACGGGGCCGAGCTTGCCTGCCGTACTGAGCGCCGTGTTATCGGTCAGCCGAAGATCGCGGCGAAACCAGTGAATCGCGACAGGCATCCCATCACGGTAGGGACCGCCGGAGCCCGGCGCCGAAACAAACGGGGCGATTCCGGATAATGCATCCATGCCGTCCGGCTACGCCCGCTATGTGCTTGGCGTGATGGTCGGGATCAACTTTCTCAATTACCTGGACCGCTACATCCTTCCCGTGGTCGCCAGCAAGATCCAGGATGAGTTTCATCTCAGCGACAGCGCAATCGGCGGCCTGGGCACCGCATTCCTCCTCGTCTATGCGCTGGCCGCGCTGCCGTTCGGCCTGTGGGCCGATCGCGGGGTTCGCCGCACCGTCGTCGGGGTCGGGGTGACCATCTGGAGCGTCGCAACCCTGTTCACCGGGCTCGCGCGCAACTACGCCCAGCTCTTCGCGGCTCGCGCCGTGCTCGGCATCGGCGAGGCGAGCTACTACCCGGCCGGGACGTCGCTCCTTGGAGACTATTTCGGAAAGGACCGGCGCGGTCGCGCCATGTCGATCTGGGGCGCCGGAACGGCGGTCGGCATTGCCGTCGGGTTTGCCGGCGGCGGCATCGTGGCCAGTCGCTTTGGGTGGCGCGCGGCCTTTTACCTGACGGCGATCCCGGGGCTGATCTTCGCCGCGCTGGCGTTCAGCCTCCGCGAACCGATCCGGGGGGCGGCCGAGGAGCGGGGACCCGCCACGGACACGGTTGCCCGCATCACGGTCCGGCGATTTCTCGGCCTGCTCGCCATTCCCAGCCTGCGCGCCACGATCGCCGCTGAGACGGTGCTCTTCTTCGTCCTCGGTGGGGCCGCCTTCTGGCTTCCCGAATACCTTCATCGGCGGTTTGCGCTTGGCACGGCAGGCGCCGGGACACTCGCAGGTGGCGTGCTGGTGCTGGGCGGGTTGGTGGGCACGCTGGCGGGAGGGGTGCTCGCCGACCGGTGGACGCGGCGGCGGGGTCGCGCCATGAACCTGCCGATCGGCATCGCGGGCTTCCTCGGTGGCGCGGTCTTCGTTGCGCTCGCTCTGCTCGCGCCGAGCGTGCCGCTCTTCCTTCCCATGTTCCTGCTCGGGGTGGCGGCCCTCTATCTCTACAGCGGTCCCTACACCGCCATCAAGCAGAACGTGGTCCTGCCGACCGTACGCGCCAGTGCCGTGACGCTTGCGCTGCTGATCGAGCATCTCTTTGGTGATTCGTACGCGCCGCTCGCCATTGGCAAGCTGTCGGAAGCGCTCCACAGCCTCCAACTCGCTCTCCTGGTGCTGCTACCGGCCCTCCTCCTTGTGGCGGCGGGAGCC
>DATCOB010000059.1:0-10930 GCA_036564925.1 Candidatus Dormiibacterota bacterium
GGGTAGCACCTCGTCCGGTGCGATCAGCAGGGCGGCGACCCGCCGCAGGCTGATGTCGCCCGCGGGGAATCCATTCAGGGTCCGTTGCTGCACCTCCACCACCGCCGTGATCGGTTGGGGACGCATGGTGCCCGGGCCCAGGATGCCTTCTTCGCGCAGCTTGACGAGCCAGCGCCGCCCTCCCCCTTCGCCGTGCAACAAGGTGCCTTCGCGTTCGGCGCCGTGCCCCGCCTTGATCACGACCCGATCGCCCTCTTTGAAGCTGCCCCGCCGGGCGAGCACGATCAGCGCGCCGGCCGCTCGATCGCCATTGGTCGACCCGCAGACGGTGCACTTCGCGCCGTTGACCTGGAGGCTGTCGCATTTGCTGCAGACCGTCCCCTCCGTCTCCACCTCGAAGGGCCGCGCGTCCTGCTCGGCCTGCCAGGCGAGCCACTGGCGCTCGTGGTTGGCAAAGGCCTGCCCCGCCAGCACCAGCGCCAGTTGCGCGGCCTCGTCCAGGGCGGTCAGCTGTCGGCGGGCCCAGTCGTCCTCGGGAACATAGGGGGCGGTCCCGGCCGCCACCTCGGAAACCTCGATGGTCAGGACGTCGCCGGCATCCCGGGTCGGATCCGGGTCCGGCTGGACCCGTTCCACCACGAAGGCGAGGTCGCGGCCGCGGAGCCCGTAGAGCTGGCCGACCAGCCCGAACCGCTCGATGCTGGTCTCGGTCCGCTTCTGCAGGTTCAGCGTGAAGCGGACGGGGGCGTGCCGGATGTCGACGTAGCCGTCACCTTCGGTGGCGCCCCTGAGCAGCTGGACCAGGGCATCCTCCTCCAGGTGGGCCAGCAGGGTCTCGGCCTGGCTCCCCGCGGCGGCACAGACGTTGAGCTGCACGGCCGTGATATCGGGGGCTCGGTGGGCGAACGGCGACCCCGTAACAACAGGCGGTAACCGTAAGGTCAAAGGCGCTCCTTGTGGCGCATAGATTGGGCCTGGCTTGCACAGGTGGGCCGACGTCTAGCCACCCCTTCGGCGGAGCGTCGGACAGGCCGAACTGCTGAGCCTGTCTGAACCCGGCCCCAGTATACCGCGAATTGGCCCGCTCGCCAACTGCAGGGTTTTGGCGGCCAAAAAGCGGGTGGCCGTGGCCCGCCGAATTGCCGACTAGAATCAGGAGGCTCTTTTGAGGAACGGGTGGCAGGAGTAGCGACAATGACCCCGGGGCGGCAGCGTGCCCAGCGCGTGCTGGAGGTCGCGCCCGGCGCCCTCACCTGGGGGATCATCCTGGCGCCCGTGCTCGCCTCGCTGATCTTCGCCCAGTACGTCGCCTACGCCATCTTCGCGCTCGAAACCTACTGGGTGCTCCGCACGGGCATCGTCGTGGTGTTCATCCGCCGCACGTACCTGCGGATGAAGGCGGCCATCAAGGAGGACTGGTGGGCGAAGTGCCTGGCGATCCCGGACGACCCGGGCCGGGCGAGGGCGCAGGACATCGTGCATGCGGTCCTGATCCCGACCTACACGGAGCCCTACCCGATCCTGCGCGAGACAGTCAAGGCGATTGCCGACGCCGACTACCCGACACAGAACAAGATCGTCGCCATCATCACCCGCGAGACTGATCGGGCGGGCTGGGAGACCGTGCGCAAGCTGCAGGAGGAATTCGGACCGAAACTGCGTGCCTTCTTCCACATCAAGGACCCCCTCCTCCCCGGCATCGTGGTCGGCAAGTCGGCCGCCATGGCGTACGGCGGGCCGGCCCTGAAACGCGAGCTCGATGCGCTCGGGCTGGATCCAAAGAACGTCATCCTGATGGACCTCGACTCGGACTTTCGCGTGCACCGGCAGTATTTCGCCTACGTGACGTACCACTATTTGCTGGAGCCGATGCGGCTGGAGTGCATCTTCCAGCCGATCCCGATGTTCCACAACAACCTGTGGCGGGTGCCCACCGTGGTGCGGGTGATGGCCAGCGCCTGCACGCAGTGGCAGATGTTCCTCGAGTCGCGCCCCGACCGCATGCTCGCCTTCAGCAGCTACTCGATGTCCCTCGACCTGGTCGCGAAGGTGGGCTACTGGGACGACGACGTCATCCCTGAGGACTCGCGCTTCTACTGGAAATCGTTCTTCCAGACGAAGGGCCGCCTGAAGATGATGCCGGTCTTCCTCCCCGTGTTCGGCGATGCGCCGGAGGCCTCCGACCAGGGGTTCTGGCCCTGGGAACGGGCGAAGACGCACGCCAACCAGTACAACCAGATCAAGCGCTGGGCCTGGGGCGTCAGCGACATCCCCTACGTGACCCTTCGCCTGCTCGACCATCCAGAGATCCCGCTGTGGCTGCGGGCCCGCCGGTACGGCTACATGGTCTTCAATCATCTGACCTGGACCACGATGCCGATCCTGTTGTTATTCGGCGCGGCCCTTCCACGCCTCCTCCAGGTCGACTGGAACCTGGCGGACCACGCGGCAGGTCTGGCCGCGATCGCCTTCGTGTTGATCAACATCGCCTTCCTCAACGTGGCCGCCCTGATCCTGGTCGAGCGCCGGATCAATCCGCCGATGCCCAGGAAGTGGAGTTACTGGCGCAAGGTGTGGGCCTACCTGCAGCTGGCCAGTTATCCGCCCGTGGGCCTGCTCTTCAGCGTGCTGCCCGCGCTGGAGGCGCAGAGCCGGTTGATGCTCGGCATGTACCTGGAGTACAAGGTCACGGAGAAGGTCGCCGAAGGGACGGCGTAGGGGACCCCGGCCGCAACAGGACGTAGGCGGTCAGCGCCCCGACGATAAGGGCGCCGTACAGCCCCACCGACGAGAGCCAGGCAAGCGCCGGACTGCTCTGGTAGATGGTCTCGCGGGCGCTGTCGAGCTGGGCCTGGAGCTCCAGCAGCAACCAGCCCAGCAGGCCGACGGCAAAGATCCACCAGCGCCCGCGCAGTCGCGTCCAGGTAAACACGACGCAGAGCAGGAGCGGCGTGAAATTCCAGAGCGAGTTCTTCGGTGCGGTCACGACGCCGAGCCACAGGCTGAGCGCCAGCGCCCCCTCCCATGGGGGGTTTGGGGCCCGCAGCAGAATGGCGATCGTCGCGATCGTCAAGACGGCGACCAGCACGAGCATGATCGGCCCGACCGGCAACCCGGGGAAGGGTGCGTGCGTCCAGGTGGAGTCCATGCCTAGCCGGCTGAGCCAGCCGTTGACCGACTCGTTGCTCCAGTAGGTGTCCGGGCCGAGGAAGTAACCGGTTCGCGCATAAACGGCGTTCTTACCGGGAAGCTGCAACAGCAACAGCACAACAAGGAGTCCGATGCCGTTGCGGATCCGCCGCCACGGAAGTGGACGTTGATTGAGGACGGCCAGAAAACCCGTGACCGGGTAAAGCTTGATGGCGCTGGCGATGCCGAGCATCGGTCCGGGGACGACGCACCGGTAGGCGACCGCCAGCAGCAGGAGCACGATCAGGTTGGCCTGTCCGAAATACAGCGACCCGATCACCGGCGGGAAGAGCCCGGCAGCTGCGCCACCGAGCACTGCAACGAGCCACGTGACCCGGGGGATCGCGCCCAGCAGCAGGGCGATCGCGACCAGCAACGCGATCGTGCTGAGCACGGAAAAGATGATGGCAGCCTGTTGAAGGCCGAGCAGCGCCAGCGGGCGCATCAGGTGGGCAAAAAACAACGGGTACGAGTACCCACTTCCCGTTTCGCCATGGACGCCGGCCGCGCGCTGCACCGCCGTGAGCGCCTCGATGTCATACGGGCTCTGCCCTCGGTTCAGGAGCACCCCGGCGGCCCAGTAGTCATAGAAGTCGTTGAAGAGGCCGGATGTCCCGCGCGTCAGCACACTCCATTCGACCCGGCCGACGGCTACCAGTGCGCCCGCGCAGCCGCCGATGATGGCACGCAGGCAGAGAAGACCGGCGAGGCGCCCGTTTACCGTAGGCCGACCGCTTCCTGGACGCGGGCGAGGGTCGCGTTGGCGAGGGGGGTTAGCCGATCCGCCGTGCGGTGCAACTGCTGCAGCAGTGCGGCATCGTCTTCGCGGATCTGCCGATAGCGCGCCTGGATGGGGCGCAACACCTCGATGACCGACTCCGCGACCGCGTTCTTCAACACGCTGTACGGCTTCCCCTGGAACTCCGCTTCCATCGACCCGCGGTCGGCGTCCTTGATCGTCCGATAGATCTCCAACAGGTTGGTCACACCGGCGCCGGCTGGAAACCGCACCGCGGGCTCGGTATCGGTCTGAGCCCGCGCCACCTTCTTTCGGATCACGTCCGGCTCGTCGAGCATGAAGATGGCGTGACCGGGCGCGGTGACGGCGAGGCTCTTGCTCATCTTCTTTAACGGGTCGTCGAGTCCCATGATCCGGCAGCCCACCTCGCGGATCATCGGTTCCGGCAGCACAAAGAGGTCCCCGAATCGCTGGTTCATGCGCTGCGCCACGTCGCGGGTCAGCTCGATGTGCTGCCGCTGGTCTTCGCCAACCGGAACAAAGCGCGTGTCATAGAGCAGGATGTCCGCCGCCATCAGTGCCGGGTACGTGTAGAGCCCCGCGCTGGAGCGCTCCCGCTCCTTGCCGCTCTTCTCCTTGAACTGGGTCATGCGGTCCAGCCAGCCCATCGGGCTGAAGCACTCGATGATCCAGGCGAGCTCCGAGTGCGCAGCGACGTGCGACTGCACGAACATCGCCTGCTCCGGCTTGATCCCACTGGCCAGGTAGACCGCGGCGAGGTCGAGGGTGTTCTCCCGCAAGGCGGCCGGCTCCTGCATCACGGTGATCGCATGCAGGTCGACGATGCAGAAGATGTTGTCGTGGCGGTCCTGGTCGCGAACCCAGTTGCGGATCGCGCCCAGGTAGTTCCCAAGGTGCAGGCCGCCACTCGGCTGGATGCCGGAAAAGACGCGGGGTTTTCCGGTCGTCTCGGGCATCCCCGAATGTTAACTACAGCAGCTGGATCGTATAGCTGAGTCGGCGGTCGCCCGGCCGGCAGCTGATCGACCAGTCGCCATGGGCGTCGAAAGAAAGTTCCCGGGACTAGAATCCGCGCCGTGAGCCAGCGCCTCGCCAGTCGCACGCTCCGCAACAGCGTGCTGGTCGTGGGGGCGCGGGCGCTGGCCAAGCTCGGCGTCTTCGTGGTGGTGGTCCTCCTCTGGCGCCACCTCGGCGACGAGCGCTACGGCCGGTTCGCCGCCATGGTCGTCTACGTCACCCTGGTCGGGGTGGTTGCCGACCTCGGCCTGCAGACCGTCTTCATCCGCGACGTGTCGCGCGACCGCGAACTCTTCAGCCGCTACCTGGGCAACCTGCTGAGCGCCCGGCTCGCCCTCGCGGTGGTCGCCCTGGTCCTCCTCGCCGCCGCGCTGCGCCTGCTGAGCCCGCCCCTGTTTCCGTACACGCTGGCCGCGTTCGCCCTGTTGTTGACGACCAGCTACTCCAGCCTGCTGCGCGGCGTCTTCTATATCCGGGGGCGGCTCACCTACGAAGCGATCGCGATCGTGATCGAGGCCGCGCTCCTGCTGGCGCTGACGCTCCTTGCCATCAGCCGCCGCGCGACCTGGGATGTCTTCCTCTGGGTCTATGCGGTCAGCTATCTCTTCACCTGCCTGTTCGCGTTCGCCATTCTGCGATGGCGGTGGAAGGAGCCCGTGCGATTTCGCCTCGAGCCGGCGTTCGTGCGTGGCCTGCTCGTTGCTGGCCTGCCGCTGGCGCTGGGCTTCACGATCACCACCATCTATGCCCAGCTCGATGTGGTGCTCCTGCAACTCTTCAAGAGCTTTCAGATGGTCGGCTGGTACTCCGCCGCCAACAAATATGTCGATGCCGTCGCCTGGGTGCCGCAGTCGGCGATGAGCGCGGTCTTTCCGGCGCTGGCCCTGCTGTCGCGGGGCGACCGCAAGCGCTTGGCCTTCGCCTACGAGAAGTCCTACAAGATGCTGGCCATCATCGCGCTGCCGCTGGCGGTCGGTATCGGCATCACGGCTCCGTCCATCGTGCATCTCACCCGCGGCTTCGAGCAATCCATCCCGGCCCTGCAACTACTGGCTCCGTCGATCGCCTTCCTCTTCGTCAACAACGCCTTTATTTACGCCCTCACGGCGATGAACCGCCAGGCGGACTTCACGCGGCTCGCCCTGGTCACGCTCATCGTGAACGTCGTCCTGAACGTTGCCCTGATCCCGCTCTACGGCTACCTCGGCGCGGCGGCGGCCGCGACGCTTACCGAGCTGGCGCTCTTTGCCGGCGGCTGGTGGCTGTTGCGCCGCCACCTGCATGCGCTGCCGGTCTTCGGCAGCATCAGCCGGGTCCTTTTGAGCGCCGCGGTGATGGGTGTGGCCGTCTTCCTGATCCGGGACTGGCCCTTGCTGCTGGTCGTCCCGCTGGCGATCATCCTCTATGTGGCGGCGCTGCTGCTCTTACGTGCGCTCGACGGCGAAGAGTGGGCGATCCTCCGAGGCGGCCTGCTGAAGCGTTAGCGCCTCGTGTCCTGGCCGTGCGGCTTTCCGTAACACTTCGCGCGTATCACCGTGTGCATGGCCCTCTGGCGCCGTCCGAACGCTGGCTGGCTGGCGGGCCTGGCGCTGTCCATCGTCGCCGGCTTACTGCCGCAGACGGCATCGGCCTCCTCGTACCAGGCGCGCACCTACGTGCCGGTCCTCATGTACCACTACATCCGGGTCAACCCGGAGCCCCGCGATCGCACGGGGTACGCGCTCTCCGTGACCCCAGCGGTGTTCCATGAGCAGATGGACTACCTGGCCCGCAACCATTTCCACGTGATCCCCCTGGCGACGGCCGTCCACGCGATCCGCAGCAACCAGGCCCTTCCGCCACGCTCCATCGTCCTGACCTTCGATGACGGGTACGCCGACTTCTTCACGAAAGCGATCCCCGAGATGCGGCGATACGGCTTCACCGCGACGGACTACGTCGTGCCCGGCCTGATCGGCCGGCCTTCGTTCATGAGTTGGAGCCAGGTGGTTTCCGCGGATCGACTCGGCTTCACGATCGCTGCCCATACCATGCATCACGTGCCGCTCGCGCGAATCGCGCGGGCCTCGGCGATCGCGGAGATGCGGCAGAGCAAGCAGGTGCTCGAAGGCATGGTGGGCCATCCGGTGATCGAGTTCGCGTACCCGTATGGCAGCTTCAACGGGTATCTCGCCGGTCAGGCCCGGGCCATGGGCTTCGAGTCGGCCGCGTCCACCATGCCGGGCGCCTGGCATCAACCTGGAGAACTGTGGTGGCTCGACCGTCAGCGCGTCAGCGGCTCGACCTCCCTGTTCGGGTTCGCCCGGCTGGTCGGCGGTCCGTGGCCTGGTGCGGCGTTGGTGGCTCCGGCTCCGGCCGCCACGATTGTCAAGGGGATCGGTCGCTGGCGGCCCAGGCCAATCGGCCGGCGTTAAGACTCGGGAACCTAAACTACACGGGTGCCTGACGACGGCGCCGTCCTTCGCAAGCTGAAAGAGAAGATCCGCGACGTCCCCAACTTCCCCAAGGAAGGCATCCTCTTCAAGGACATCACCACGCTCTTGCAGGACGCGGTCGCCTTCCGCCAGGCGGTGGACGTCATGGCGGCGACCTACCGCGATAAGCGGGTCGAGCTGGTGGTCGGGGTCGAATCGCGCGGCTTCATCTTCGGCGGCGCGCTCGCCTACCTCCTGAATGCCGGCTTCGTGCCGGTTCGCAAGGAAGGCAAGCTGCCGCATCAAAAGATCTCGGAGGCCTACGCGCTCGAGTACGGCTCGGCGGTGCTGGAGATCCACAAGGACGCCATCAAGCCGGGCCAGTCCGTCGTCATCGTCGATGACCTGCTGGCGACCGGCGGCACCGCGAAGACGACCGCCAGCCTGGTCCAGCAACTGGGCGGGAACGTCGTCGGGATCTCCTTTCTGATCGAGCTCAAATTCCTGAAGGGGGCGGAGAACCTGACCGCATACAACGTCGTCTCCCACCTCCAGTTCTAGTGCCAACCGCAGCGAACCCGATCCTGGTGGTCGGCTCGGTCGCCCTCGATGGCGTGGAGACGCCCGTAGAGACGGTCAGCGGGATGCTGGGAGGCGCGGCCAGCTACTTCTGCCTGGCGGCGGCCCTCCTGGCCCCGGTGCGGCTGGTCGCCATCGTCGGCGACGACTTCCCGGAGCAACACCGGCGCGTGCTGCGCGAGCGTGGCGTCGATCTCGACGGGCTGCAGGTCAAGGCGGGCAAGACCTTCCGCTGGACGGCGCGGTACTGGGGCGACCGCCTCGAGAACCGCCTGACGACGGACACCCAGCTCGGCGTCTTCGCCGACTTCCATCCCCTGATCCCGGACCGCTACGCGGACGCCCGGCTCGTCTTTCTGGCCAACATCCAGCCCGAGCTGCAACTGGAGGTGCTGGAGCAAGCCCGCCACGCCGACTTCATCGCCTGCGACACCATGAAGCTCTGGCTCGACACGGCCCGCCCAGCCCTGGACCGCCTGTTCACGAAGGTCCATTGCGTGCTGATGAACGACGAAGAAGCGGTCCAGTTTTCCGGTGAGCGCTTCCTACCGAGCGCCGCCCGCGCCATCCTCGCCCACGGGCCGCGGGCCGTCATCATCAAACGGGGCGAGAACGGGTCCCTGCTGTTCACCCGCGACCACATGTTTGCGGCGCCGGCGCTGCCGCTCGAGACGGTCCGCGATCCAACCGGCGCCGGCGACGCCTTCGCGGGAGGGCTGATGGGCTCGCTCGCCCGGGCGGGGTCGACGGATGACGCGGCGCTGCGCAAGGGCATGCTCTACGGAAGCGTGATGGGCTCGCTGGCGGTCGAGGACTTCAGCGTGAAGGGGATCCTCAGGGCGGGCGCTGACGAGATCCAGGGCCGGTTGAGTACGCTTGTCGATATGATTTCCCTCGCTCCGTCCGGGGCAACCTCATAAGCATGGCCACCATCCCAGCCCAGCGGTACGACGTCAAGGACGTCAAGCTCGCGAAGGACGGCGGCCGGATGATCGACTGGGCCGCCCAGGAGATGCCCGTGCTCCAGCAGATCCGGGAGCGGTTCCAAAAGGAGCAGCCGCTCAAGGGCCAGCGCCTCTCCGCCTGCCTGCACGTCACCACCGAGACCGCCAACCTCGCCATCACGCTGAAAGCGGGCGGCGCCGACCTGGTCCTCTGCGCGTCCAACCCCCTGTCCACCTCGGATGCCGCCGCCGCATCCCTGGTCCAGGATCACGGCATCAGCGTCTACGCGATGAAGGGCGAGGACAACGAGACCTACTACCGGCACATCGCGGCCGCCCTCGAGCACCACCCGACCATGACGATGGATGACGGCGCCGACCTGGTCGCCGCGCTCCATAAGGACCGGACCGACATCATCGGGGACGTGATCGGCGGGACGGAGGAGACCACCACGGGCGTGGTGCGCTTGAAGAGCATGGCGGAGCACAAGGTGCTGCGCTATCCGATCATCGCGGTGAATGAGGCGATGACCAAGCACTTCTTCGACAATCGCTATGGGACCGGACAGAGCACCATCGACGGCATCATCCGCGCGACCAACGTGTTGCTCGCCGGCAAGGTGTTCGTGGTCGCCGGCTACGGCTGGTGCGGCCGGGGACTGGCCATGCGGGCGCGCGGCATGGGTGCCCACGTTATCGTCACCGAGGTCGAGCCGGTACGGGCGCTGGAGGCCGTCATGGACGGCTACCGCGTGATGCCGATGAAGGACGCGGCCAAAGAAGGCGACATCTTCGTCACCGTCACCGGCGACATCAACGTGGTCGACGAGGCGCACCTCCAGGGGATGAAGAGCGGCGCCATCCTGGCCAACTCCGGCCACTTCAACGATGAGATCAATCTCACCGCCCTCGACGGCATGGCGGAAAGCGTCCGCACCATTCGCACCTCGTTGGAGGAGTACCGGCTTCGCGATGGGCGCCGCCTCTTCGTGTTGGGAGAGGGCCGCCTGGTCAACCTCGCCGCCGCGGAGGGCCACCCTGCCGCGGTCATGGACATGAGCTTCGCCAACCAGGCGCTCTCGGCCGAGTACCTCGTGACCCATGCGCGCGAGCTTCAGTCACGCGTCTACCCGGTGCCCGACAACATCGACCGCGATATCGCGCGCCTCAAATTGGCCGCCATGCACATTGCGATCGACACCCTGACCGACGAGCAGGCCAGGTATCTCAGCGGCTGGGAGTCCGGGACCCGGTGAAGCGGTCGTCGCACCTCTTCACCTCGGAGTCCGTCACCGAGGGCCACCCGGACAAGGTCGCCGACCAGATCTCCGACGCGATCCTGGATGCCATCATGGCCAAGGACCCGCTCGGCCGGGTTGCCTGTGAGACCGCGGTGACCACCGGCCTGGCCTTCGTGATCGGGGAGATCACGACCGACACCTACGTCGAGATGCGCGACATCATCCGCGAGACCATCCAGCAGGCGGGCTACGACCGGCCCGGATTCGGCTTCGACGCGGCGACGTGCGGCGTGATCGTGTCGATCGACAAGCAGTCGCCCGACATCGCGCAGGGCGTCGACTCGGGCGGTGCCGGTGACCAGGGCATGATGTTCGGTTTCGCCTGTGACGAGACCCCCGAGCTGATGCCGATGCCGATCCACCTGGCGCACCTGCTGGCCCGCCAGATGGCGCGGGTGCGAAAGGACAAGACGCTGCCCTACCTGGGGCCGGACGGCAAGACCCAGGTCACCATCGAGTATGTCGACGGGCGGCCGCACCGCGTGGACACCGTCGTGCTCTCGGCGCAGCATGCCGAGGAGATCAGCCTGGAGCAGATTCGCGACGATCTTCGCGAGACGGTGCTCGACGTCGTCGTGCCGGCGAAGATGCTCGACCGGAACTCGACCATTCACGTCAACCCCACCGGCCGCTTCGTGCTGGGCGGCCCGCGAGCGGACGCCGGCGTGACCGGCCGCAAGATCATCGTGGACAGCTACGGAGGCTACGCGCGGCACGGCGGGGGCG
>DATCOB010000060.1:0-31377 GCA_036564925.1 Candidatus Dormiibacterota bacterium
CGCCGCGCGCCGCCCTCTCGGGCCACCGGCAATGGCCAGCAGGCTCGCGATGAGTAGCCAGAGGATCGATCGGTTGGCGCGATTGCTGAGCCGTTTCAGGCTGACGTCGAGGAGGCGTCGCTCCCGGCGCGTGAGAAGATCGAACAGTCGGCGATCGAGGACGTCGACACCGCTCAGAAAGCTCTTCACCGCGCCTCAGCCTACCGGGTGCCGGCTGCAAGGCGCGTCGCAAGGCGCCGGTAACAACCCCGACACGGCTTTCCGAACCCATGCTATTAGCGGTATGGCTGAGCTCGGCTGGGCGTTCTAGCTATTGAAGCCATGATCAACGCCGCCCTCGCCGCCGTCCGCGCCTCACTGAAGAGCCTGCTTCGGAGCGACCGCGGCCAGGGCATGGTTGAGTACGCCCTGATCCTGGTCTTGATCGCCGTCGTCGTCATCGTGGTCCTGATCGTCCTCGGCAACCAGATCCAGAACGTGTTCTGCAACATCTCCGGCGGCCTGGGCACCTAGCCGAATCCCGGCAACGACCCTTCTTGGGGGCCGTCTCCGCCATAATTCGTGCGTTATGGACCTGAACCTGGCCGCCGTGATCTTCATGGGCGGATACGTGGTCGCCATCGTGGCCGCCGGGCTGGCCATGGCCCTCCGCCCGGGAGGTGGCAGCCTCCTGCTGGCCGGGATGCCCCGGCGGGCCGCGGCCGCGGGGCCTCGCGAGGAGATTCTCCTGGGAGGCGAAGCCGAGGTTCTCGGCAACTACCGCGGGCGCGTTCAGGCCGTGCACCTGGGCCGCCTGACCGGACGACTCGAAGAGGTCACGCTCTCCGGCCCGCTCGGCTTGTCGGAAGGCGACCGCGTTCCTGCCGGCGCCATCCTCTTCGCGGATGGACGTGTCGTGCGGCTGGCGGAGCATTGGACGGACGCCGGTCCGGCGGAAACGCCCGGCAACGTGATCGAGCTGGTACGCGGCGCACCGGTGCGAAGTGCTGATGCAAAACCCCAGGGCAAGTTGCGGGTGGTGTGTTTTGATCGCGCTTCCGGTACCGTCACCGCGCTGGTGGTGGGCGGTCGAGGCGCATCCGGGGGGCGGCTGCTGCCCATCGAACGGGTCAAGCAGGCGGGTCCGGGCGGGATCGTCGCCGACGTCCGAGCCGCCGAGTGGTCACAGCTACAGGTCTTTGGGAGTGACGAGACGATCCGGCAAGCGGTGATCGACCGGCTGGACGCCGAGGCTGCGCTACGACCGTTCCAGCGTTCGCTGACGGTGGAGGTCGAGGACCAGCGCGTGCGTCTGCGCGGGTATGTGACCACCCGTGGCCAGGCGGAGCGAGCCGCGCAGTCGGCCAGATCCGTGCCGGGCGTCGTTGCCGTCGACTCAGCGATCGTCAGCGACTCGGACCTTGCCGAGGCGGTGACCCAGGCGATCCGTCAAGACCCGCAGACCGCCGCGACCCGCGTCGACGTCCAGTCCCGCTTCGGCCAGGTGGACATCACCGGCGTGGCCGGAAATTCGACCATCGCGCGACGCATCGAATATGTGGCTACGCACGTCCCCGGCGTGCAGGGCGTCCACAACATGACCGCGATCCGCTAGCGCCTGCGCAGGCCACGCAGAGTGGCGAGAAATCTTTGAGCGCTCAGCGAGTTGGAACTAGCTGTGGATTCCCTGCGCGAGCTCCAGTCAGGAGCGGACGCCCGCCGCGCCGCTCCCGGGTCCCCAGGCGACCAGGAATTCAAGGATCAGGTGCGAGCGCACTACGACCGGCTCGCCGGCGCCCGTGACCGCTGGTCCGCCCGCAACCGGGTCTACCACGCCTATATCGAAGACCGGCTGCGAACCATCGTGCCCGCAGGCAGCGCCGTCCTCGAACTTGGCACCGGCACCGGCGACTTGCTCCGTGCGCTGCGTCCCGGGCGGAACCTTGGGATCGACCTGAGTCCCGCCATGGTGGAGATCGCTCGCCGCAAATATCCCGCGTTACGCTTTGCGGCCGGCGACGCCGAGACCATCGAGCTGGACGAAAGGTTCGACTTCATCGTTGCATCAGACCTGGTGGGCGAACTGGTCGACATCGCGACCATGCTCGACCGCGTGCACGCCCATAGCACGCCGGAGACCCGCCTGGTCCTCACCTTCCACAACCCCGCGTTGGAGGCGGCATTGCGCGTCGCCCAACGCCTGGGCCTCGCCATGCCGCCGGCCCGGCAGAACTGGATCGGCCCGCGCGACCTCGAGACGTTGCTCGAGCTCGCGGACTTCACCGTCGAAACGATTCATGGCGGCCTCCTGGTTCCGTTCAGGATCCCGGGCCTTGCGACCCTCGCCAATGGTCGACTCTCGCAGGTGCCGGCGATCCGCTATTTCAACGTGGTCAACGTGCTGGTCGCCCGGCCCCGCGTTCCCCGTCCCGCCGTGTTCCCGATGACGTGCACGGTTGTCATCCCGTGCCGCAACGAGGTGGAGAACATCGAGGCGGCCGTCTTACGCACCCCGGTGATGGGGTCGCACACAGAACTTCTCTTCGTGGACGGCGCCTCGACCGACGGAACCGAGGCGCGCATCGACGAGATGCGCCGGCGCTATGCCGGGATCAAGGACATCAAGCTGATCCGGCAGGTCGAGGGCCCGGTGACCAATCGTCCCGCGGCGGACCCGCAGGCACCCGTGGCCATGTTGAAGCTGGGTAAGGGGGACGCCGTGCGCAAGGGGTTCGAGGCGGCGACGGGAGACGTCTTGATGATCCTGGACGCCGATCTCACGGTCCCGCCCGAGGACCTGCCGCGCTTCTTCTCGTGTATCGCGAGCGGCAAAGGCGAGTTCGTCAACGGGAGCCGGCTTGTCTACCCGATGGAGGAGGCCGCGATGAAGTTTGTCAATTACCTGGGTAACAAATTCTTCAGCGTCCTCTTCACCTGGCTGCTGGGACAGCGGGTCCGCGACACCCTGTGCGGGACGAAGGCGCTCCACCGCGGAGCCTACGCCCGGATCAAAGCCGGCCGGGCCTACTTCGGCGAATTCGACCCGTTCGGCGACTTCGACCTGCTCTTCGGCGCGGCGCGCCTGGACCTGAAGATCGTGGAAGTGCCGGTTCGGTACCGGCGTCGCCGCGCGGGGGTCACCAAGGTCCGGGTGGTTCGGCATGGCCTGCTACTGCTCGCCATGTCGGCGATCGCCTTCCGGAAGTTCAAGCTCGCGCGGTGGACCAGCCGGTGGAACTGAGGCCGTCGCCACGGGAGGCCGGCTGCCCGGTCTGTGGGCGGGAGAGCCGCCGGCCCGTCACGGAGCGAAACCGGCTTCGCGTGGTGCGCTGCCTGGACTGCGGCCAGCGATACGTGTGGCCGGTGCCCTCGCCAGAGGCGCTGGCGCAGATCTACGATCGCCATTATTACGACGGCGGCCACGGGTCGCTCGGCTTCGTGGATTACGACGCGCTCGCCCCGGCGCGCCGTCGCATGTTCGAGCGCCACCTGGACCGGATCGAGGCGACGGTCGCCCGCGGCCGGGTGCTCGACGTGGGCTGCGCCACCGGTGACTTCCTGGTCGTCGCGCGGGAGCGCGGCTGGGAGCCGATGGGGGTCGACCCCTCCCCGGCCCGGGAGCAGGCGACGGCGGCCGGCCTGTCCATCGTGGGAAAGACGATCCAGGATGCGGCGGTTGCACCGGGGAGCGTCGACCTGATCACCTTCTGGGACGTCCTGGAGCATGTCGCGGACCCCGTTTCGGACCTCCGCCATGCCCTCGCGCTGCTTTCGCCGCGGGGGGTCGTGGCGGTCACCGTGCCGGATGCGGCGACAGCCGCCGCCCGGCTGAGCGGCCGTCGCTGGTTCGGGTACAAGACGGCCGGCGAGCACCTGCAGTTCTTTACCTCGCGAACGCTGCAGGCGACCTTCGCCGCCGCTGGATTTGAGCTGATGGTCCATCGACCGGTCGCCTGGAGCTGCACGCTCGGGTTTCTTACGGACCGTGCCTCCCGTTACCTGGGTCCGTCTGGCCGCCTGGTCAACCGGATCGTGTCGCGGACCGGCGTGGGCGCGATCATCGTGGACGTCCCGCAGGTGAATCAGTTTGGGCTCGGCCGTCGGACCGTGGCGAGCGGCACCCGGGCCGCATGATTCTGCCCCTCGCCGGCCGACCGTCGGCGCCGCGGGCCACGCCGGTCAAGGCGATGAACCGGCTGGCGGCCCTCCTGGTGCTGGTCGTCCTGTCACTCAAGCAGGTGTTCGACTCACTCGACGGGTTGCTCAGCCATCCCGGCTACAGTGACTTTGGCAGCTACTACCTGTACGCAAGGGTCGGACTTCACCACGGATGGAGCGCCTTGTACGACCTGGCCGTCCAGCGTCAGGAGTGGGTGGCCATGGGTGGGGCGCCCGTCATCCCGTGGTGGCCGATCATCTATCCGCCACCGCTGGCCTGGCTGGCGGCGCCCTTCACGCTCGTGCCGCTGCCGGTGGCCCATGCCATCTGGACCGCGCTGCTGTTCGGACTGATCCTGCTGACCTGGCAACTCCTCATCTCGCCAGCCACGGCCCTCACCCGCTGGACGGCGCTCGCCGCCGCCTTTGCCATCTACCCGGTGATGTTCGCCCTCGTTCTTGGGCAGGTGCTGCTGGTCGAGCTGGCCGCCGTTGCGGGCGCCTGGTGGTGTCTTCAGCGGCGGCGTGACGTGCTCGCCGGGCTCCTGCTGGTCGCGCTGGTCTTCAAGCCGCAGGTCGCCTTCCTGGTCCCGGTCGCGCTCCTGGCGACCGGTCGATGGAAGACCTTCGTCAGCTGGCTCGGCGGCTCGGTCATCGTCGCCGCCGTCGCGCTGCTCACCACCGGCCCGGACGGCATCCATGCCTATGCCAGCCGGTTGCAGAGCGCCGCCGGTGTCCCACCCGAATTCGTCGTGCCGACGTATCTGACGCTGGAGGGCACGCTCGGCCATGGCCTCCTGGCGCGCGCCGTCGAGGTCGCCGTCGCCGGCCTGACCATCGCCATCGCCTACCGCTACCGGCGGACCGGGGTCTCGATTCCGATCGCGGCGGCCCTGGTGGGCTCCATCGTCATCACGCCCTACCTCCACCAGCAGGACCAGGCGACCCTGCTGGTGGCGGGTGCGCTGGCGCTGCGCGCCGGAGTCACGAGCTGGCCACGCCACCTGTTGGTGGCGGGTTACCTGCTTCTCGTGGCGATCTCGTACTTCGGCCCTTTCGGCGGGTTTCTCGGTCCCGCGCTGCTGATCATCCTGCTGGCCTGGCTGGGCGTGGTCCTGGCCGCCAGCTACTCACGCGGCGGCGGAGCTCAGCGGCGTCTCCGACCGGTACCAGTCGACGGTCTGGCGTAGCCCGTCGGGGAACGCGATCCTTGCCTCAGAATTTTGTTGCAGAGGGGAGAGCCCACGACCGGGGTTGAACCGGTGACCTACGCCTTACCAAGGCGTCGCTCTACCACCTGAGCTACGTGGGCTCGCTATGGGCAGAGGAGGATTCGAACCCCCGAAGGCGCAAGGCCAACTGATCTACAGTCAGTCCCGTTTAACCACTTCGGTATCTGCCCGTCGGCGCTCCATTCTACCGACCCCCGATCGGCGGCGACGGCCGGATCGGCTTTTCCTGCTGTGAAATTCCCCAGCCTATTTTGAGGCTGTTATAGTGTCGCTGTAGCGTTATTTGCTATTGAGACTGACATCCGCGACAGGGAAGGAAGCGAATGGAATTCATTGGGGCCTTCGAGAGCACGTATCTGCCGAGGCACGACATCGACGTCCTCGAGACCACCGGGCATACTCGGCGCTGGAAGGACGAGGTCCTCGGCTACATGCGCGAGGCGGGCTTTTCGCCCAATCTGCCACGGCGATGCTGGAAATAACGCTCCCCTCCGCGGCATCCTGCGCCGCCAGACGACTCAGGCTGGGACTGGCGCAATTTCGCCAGGAAGCGGTCCTGCATCTTCGCCAGACCCGTTTCCCGAAAGACTCTTCGTCGTCGTCGATCAGGGTGCGCCGCTCCTCCTGCACGGCTATCGTCCAAAGACCCGGTAGAGACCGACAGTCACGACGATCCACACAGCCCACGCGCTGATCGATCCAACGGCCGCCTGGTACCGCTCGATCGTGAAGAGTGAAACAGCGCAGTAGGTGATCATGCCGGCGCTGCCAAAAACCATCGCGGTGGTCAGGGGCAGCGTCGCCGAGGGGCCCCTGGTCACCGATGTCAGCAGGAGGCTGGCCAGCGCCACCGCCGGTGCCGCCGCAAACAGGCCGGCGAACCGTTTCGGCCGGAGCGCCCCGCCGATGACCGCGAACAGGACGACGAAGACGCCGCCGGCGATCGCTTTAAGCCCGATGGGAAGGGCATCCTGCATGCTACGGTACTAATATCAGATTATGGCAGTGTTTTGCTAGCAGTTTACAGGGAGGAGACGGATGCCGCCACGCAAGATCCGCAAGGAGAAGCGCGAGACCAGGTCACCAAAGTCGAGCAAGAGCGCGACGAGCCGGAAGTCGAACGCCAGTTCGGGCAAGTCCAGCACCAAGCGTAAATCCGCCACGACGAAAGCCGCACGCCGGCCGGCCCGAACGTCCTCCAGGCGGGGCTTCGCCTCGATGAGCGACGACAAACAGCGAAAGATCGCCAGTCAGGGCGGCCGCGCCGCGCATCGGCAGGGGACGGCCCACGAATTTTCCTCGGCGGAGGCGCGCGTGGCCGGACAGAAGGGTGGCCAACGCGTCAGCCGCGATCGGGGCCACATGGCGAAAATCGGTCGGAAGGGAGGCGAAAGCTAGCCGTCTAGACTGGCGTGGTGGCAACGACCGCTGAGCGGGCCGCTCCGGCGTCACCGAACGTGGTCGTACCCGAGATTTTCAATCTGGCCGAGTACCTGGTCGATCGCCACGTCCGGGAAGGGCGGGGTGACCAGGTCGCCATCGTGTGTGGCGACGAGTCCGTCAGCTATCGCCAGGTCAGCGAGCGGTCCAACCGTGTCGGCAACGGTCTACGCGCGCTCGGGGTTCGGCGTGAAGAGCGCGTGCTCCTGCTTTTGCTGGACGGCGAGGCGTTCGTCTATAGCTTCCTTGGGGCCCAGAAGATCGCCGCCGTTCCGATTCCCACGAACACCCTTCTCAAGAGCCAGGACTACGGGTACCTGCTGAACGATTCGCGGGCGACCGTGCTGATCGTGAGCCAGGCCTTGCTGCCGTTGGTCGAGGCCATCCCCCGGCAGGAGCTGCCGCACCTCCGCCACATCGTGGTCGATGGTGAGGCCGCCGCCCCGGGCTTCATCCCGTTTCCTGATCTCCTCCGGCAGGCCGCGGAACTCGAGTTGGAGGAGACCTCGAAAGATGATGCCGCCTTCTGGCTCTACTCGTCCGGGACCACCGGGTTTCCCAAGGGGGCGGTCCACCTTCACCACGACGTCGTGCACACGGTCGTCCTCTACGCGCAGGGCATCCTCAACATGACGGCGCAAGACCGGACCTTCTCGGTCGCCAAGCTCTTCTTCGCCTATGGCCTGGGCAATGCGCTGACGTTTCCGTTCGCGGTAGGCGCGACCACCGTGTTGTGGCCGGGGCCGCCCACACCGGCCAACGTCTACGCGCAGATCGAACGGTACAAGCCGACCCTGTTCTTCTCCGTGCCCACCAACTTTGGCATGCTTCTCGCGCACCGGCGCGACGGAGCCGATTTCGACCTCTCCAGCGTCCGGCAGGCCGTGTCCGCCGGTGAGGCCCTTCCCAACGCGCTCTACGACCGCTTCCGGGGACGGTTTGGGGTCGAGATTCTTGATGGCATCGGCAGCACCGAGATCCTGCACATCTTCATCTCGAACCGTTCGGGACAGGTGCGGCCGGGCTCAACCGGGCAGCTGGTGCCCGGCTATGAGGCGCGCGTGGTGGATGAGGCGGGACACGACGTGCCCGACGGCACCATCGGCAGCCTGTTGATCAAGGGCGACAGCACCTGCGCCTTCTACTGGAACAAGCACGAGCGGACGATGGAGACGATTCAAGGCCACTGGATCCGGACCGGCGACAAGTACTGGCGTGATGCGGACGGCTTTTTCTGGTATGCGGGTCGCGCGGACGACATGCTCAAGGTCGGCGGCATCTGGGTCAGCCCGGTCGAGATCGAGAACACCCTCGCCGAGCACCCGGCTGTGCAGGAGGCTGGCGTGGTGGGTCGCAAGGACGCCGACGCCCTGGAAAAGCCGCTGGCCTATGTGGTCCTGGCGGCTGGCCATCAACCATCCGCGGAGCTCGCGCGGGAGCTGCAGGACTTCGTCCGCGCCAAGATCGCGGACTACAAACGACCGCGGTGGGTCGAGTTCGTGGACGCCCTGCCCAAGACCGCGACCGGCAAGACGCAGCGCTTCAAGCTGCGGGCAAGGGCCGGTTCAGAACCGATCGCGTAGCTGGTAGTAGAGACCGACCGCCGGCAGGAACCACGGCGTCTCCCGGTAGAGCGGAACCGCCGGGAAGGGCCGGCGCCAGCACTCGGGAAGCTCACCGCCCGCGATCCAATCGGCCGCGAGCCGTCCGAAATACGTCGACATGGCGACGCCGGTACCGCAATACCCGAGCGCGTACGTGATGCCATTGAAGCGGCCGATGTGCGGCATACGGTCGAGGGTGAAGCCGAGCTGACCGCCCCACGCATTCGCGATGGCGACGCCCGCGAGTTGAGGGTGCACGCGCATCATCGCCGCGTTCAGCCAATCGCGTGCTCTGGCGATGGACGTGGGCGCAAAGCTGGCCCGGCCGCCAAACAGGATTCGCGCTCCATCAGGACTGAGTCGCCAGTAATAGAGGAAGTTCTTCGAGTCGAAGACCATTCGCCGGTTGGGGATCAGCGTCTCCGCGAGATCGGGCGCGATGGGCTCGGTGGCGATCATGTAACTCCCGATCGGGATGACGCGGCGCCTGACGGCCGGTAGGAGCGAATCGCTATAGCCGTTCGTGGCGAGGAAGATGTCGCGGCAGGCGATCGCGCCCCGGCGTGTGCTCACCTTGAAGCCATTCCTTGATCGGGCGATGGCCGTGGCCGGTAGGTGATCGTACAGATGCGCCCCTGCTGCGTGCGCGACCCGGGCGAGCCCGGCGACGTATTTGGCCGGGTGGAGGCCCCCGCTCCGCTCGACGTAAATGCCCCCGTGGAAGAGAGAGGAACCGATCTCCGCCCGCAGGTCGTCACGGGGAAGGACCCGCGTGGTGACGCCAAATTCCTCCGAGACGAGGCGGGCCTCCTGCTCGAGGTGAACAACGTGGCCCGGTCGCGAGGCCAGGTAGAGATGTCCCGTCCGCGCGTATTCGCAGCGGATGCCGTGCGTCGTGATCGTTTCCTCGACCAGGTCAAACGCGTCCAGGCTGGCCCGATAGAGCGCACGTCCCCGCTCCCCGAAACGGTGGATCAGGGTAGCCGGATCGGTTTTGAATCCTGGGTGCACCATGCCGCCGTTGCGGCTGCTTGCGCCCCAGCCCAGCTCGTGTTGCTCCAGCAGGGTGACCGCGCGGCCTCGCCTGGCGAGCCCGATCGCCGCCATCAGCCCGGTATAGCCGCCGCCGATGATGACGACGTCCGCATCCGTCGCCAGCGGGGCGTCTGGGACCCGTGAGGGCGCCGCCTCGCGCCACCAGAATGGCGATTCCTCGTAGCCGGCGCTGAGCCGGGTCAGCGTTGCGCCGCGCGAACGGGACGGCCGGCGAGCCGTTCGATCAGGCCTGCCGCTTCGACGGTGCCGGGGCGTTCCTGCAGTCGCCGCGCGATCGTCGAGCAGTCGCGCGATGCAGCCGAGCAAATCGTCAGCGCTGAGTCGGTACGGATCGAGGCGTATCCCGAAGCCGGTCTCCTGGACCCGCTGGGCGTTGTCGGGCTGGTCCCAGAAGAGCGGCAGCACGATCATCGGCTTTCCGAAGTACATGCTCTTGGTCATCGTGTTGTTGCCGCCATGGGTGATCACCAGGTCGACCAGGGGCAGGATCGAGGTCTGCGGCAAGAATTCCGCGCCGGTCATGTTATCCGCGAGGCGGAGGTCCTCATGTTGTGGCCCCATGCTGACGATGACGCGGTGATCGCTCGTACCGAGGACCTCGATCAGGCGGCCCATCAGTTCCGTGTCGGCGGAGCCCAGGCTCCCCAGGCTGAGGTAGATCACATGTTGCCCGCGGCCAACGTCATTCGGCAGCGTGTAGGCGCCGTCCGTTGACCGAACGCAGGACACGAGTCGCCGCCAGGTCGACTCGAGCGGCCGGCTGCGCGGATAATCCAGCTCCTGCGGGAAGTTATAGAGGTTGAGGTGCGGCGACCCATACATGAACTGGCCGGCTGGCAGGGCTGGCGCGCCGTGGTCTCGCAAGAACGTGTCGAAGTCGTGATGCAAGCCCGCATGCGCATCGCGGTACGCGTCGCGGAAGCGCTCCCAGCCGGACCGATCCCCGGCCGGCAAGCCGGACAGGGCTGGCGGCAGGGCGGGGTCGGAAACCTCCAGGGGGTTGCAGGAGACGATCCGCACCCAGGGCGTGCCGGCCGTCACCACCGGCGCGAAGGCCACGACGTTGTCCTGGACGATCACGTCGGGGCGGACTTCACCGAAGATCTGGGTGAGCCGGCCAGTCGCGTAGATGGAGCCGCTGATCAGCTCGCTCCAGATCGGCTGGATCAGGGTTTCAATCTGCTCGAAGGTGGACTTGCGGAACTCGGGCGCGGTGTCGTGGATGAAGTCCTTCCAGAACTGCCCTGGTGCCTCTTCGACATCGGGCTCCGGCTTGAGCCGCATCAACTGCTCCTCGAAACCCATCGCCGCCAGCGTGCCCCGGAACGACTCTTCGATCACGAAGACGACGCGCAGCCCGCGCTTCAGCAGCTCGGCGCCGATGCCGACGCAGTTATTGGTCGGCCCATAAGCGCCCTCAGGAAAGAAGACGACGGTCGGTTGCGCCCCTTCGATCCTCGAAGGATATCGGACCTAACTACGCGGCGACTTTCACGCCTTTCCAGAAGGCCACGTAGTCCTTGATCTCCCTCGCGGCAGGCTTAGGGGACGGGTAGAACCAGGCCGCATCCTCGTTGGTTTGACCGCCGGCCACGACCGTGAGGTAGCTGGCCTCGCCCTTCCAGAGGCAGGTCGAATGCATTTCGCTGCGCTGAAAGGCGTCCTTCTTGATGGCGTCGGGCGGAAAGTAATGGTTGCCTTCGACGACGATGGTCTTGTCGCTCTCGGCGAGGGTCACGCCCTTCCAGATTGCCTTGGTCATGTGGGGGGTCCTCCTGCCGGGTACATCACGACAATCCCGCATCGACGCCGCTTTATTCCGAGAAGGGCAATGGCCCGCGCCTGGATCCGTTACACCGCCGTCGTGAGCCCACTCAGCGACGTGCAATTCAGCCGCTTTACCGAGACGGAGGTGGCCAAGCTCCTCACCTTCGGTAGCGGCGGCCTCCTCGAGGTGATGGTGCCGCTCACCGACGACGAGCGGCGCGACATCGAGGCCCACCTGAAAGAGCACTTCCGGCTCAGCCTGGCGCTCCAGGTGAAGGCCAGCCACGTGCTCTACGGGCGAGGACGGATTCCCCGCTTCCAGAAGAGCTTCACCGTGAAGGCCGAGCGCCTGATCGAGGACGAGTTCTTCTGGTATTTCTTCGGCTTCATGGACCTGCGCTCCATGGCCTTCCGCGAGCCCGTCTTCCTGGTGCCCTCGCACGTTGTTCACGCCGAGGCGGTCCACCGTCGCAAGGACGATCTCATTTACTTCAACTTCGTTGCCAGCATGGATCCGAAGTCGAAAGACCGCTGGCGGCCCTACGCGTGTGCCCCCGCCGAGGTCGCCGGCAGGGTGGTCTCGTTTCTCAAGGCGTACTCGGGCCATCGCCGCGCTGCCCTGACGATGACGGCGCCCGGCCGCCTTCCCGACGGAACCATCTGGGTCGGTCGTCCCGCCGCCTAAGCCGTCTTCCCCCGGCGCTTGCGCAGGGTCGACGCGGTGACCGGCGCCGCCATCTCCACCAATTCGGGCGGGACCGACGCCGGCCGGCCGTCGCTCAGGCGGATCCACACCCATTCGGTGCTCACCTCCGCGAACATCTCGCCGTCCCGTCCCCGACGGATCGTGGTGCGCCGAACGCCGCGAGCTCCCCTGACCAGTTCGACCCGCACGGTGATCTGGACCTCGTCGCCGTACACGGCCGGCTGATGGTACGTGATCTCGCTGCGTCGGATAACCCAGCCGCCCCCGTGCGCCCCGGCCCACTCGCGGCCATATCCGGCAGCCTCAGCGTGTGCGGTCGCGATCTCCTCTACCCAGCTCAGGTACACGGCATTGTTGACGTGACCGTTGCTGTCGAGCTCGTAGCCGCGCACCGGCCAGCGCATCGTGTACTGGAGCGGATCGACCGCCGGGGAGGACCTGGCCACGTCCATAGTTTCCTCAATTCGGCTCCTGGAGCAGCGCTAGACTCGTCAGCGTGTCGGATTCGGACGACTGTCGAGTCCTCGTCGTCGACGACGCTAAGGAGGTCCGGGAGATGCTCTGCCTGATGCTGCGGGTCCGTCCAGGGTTTGTGGTCGTCGGGGAGGCGGCGAACGGCCGGGAAGCGATCGATGTGGCTCGCGAGACACAACCCGACGTCGTCTTCCTGGACCTCGCCATGCCGGTCATGGACGGGC
The DNA here is from genome assembly GCA_036564925.1 of Candidatus Dormiibacterota bacterium. Taxonomy (GTDB): domain Bacteria; phylum Chloroflexota; class Dormibacteria; order CF-121; family CF-121; genus JALYYC01. The sequence continues at coordinate 12,641 of DATCOB010000060.1, forward strand.
TCGAAGCCTTGCCGGAGATCCGCCGTGTGGCTCCCGCCAGCAAGGTGCTGGTGTCGTCGGGATACGACGACACGATGGTCAGGCGCGCCGTGGAATTGGGGGCACATGCCACGATCGTGAAAGGCGGCAAGGCGCGAGAGATTGCCGACGCGATTCTCCAGGTATGGCGCGCCGGGGGCGCTGGTGCGGGCCCCGAGCGTTAGGCGGCCTTCTCGAGCAACCGGGTGGGGGGATCATCGTCCGCTCGCTGCTGGGCGAGCAACCAGATGACCCGCAGCTCCCACCATGGGTTGCGCGGGTCCCCGCTCACGCCCTCAACGTCGCGACGGTCTCCCACGCCATAGGGATACAGCAACCGGCTTACGGTTGGCCTATCGCAACCGCTAGGGTTGAGGGATGGCGCAGTCCAAAGGATCCAACCGCGAACTGGTGGCGGTTGCCCGGCAGGTCCTGGCGAGCCACGGCCGGCGCGACCTGCGCCAGTTGGGCCGCGAGATCATGGCGGCCATGGATAAACACGGCGTGTTGACTGATGCGACGGCCATCGCCTTCCGGGTCCTTTTCGCCTTCGCCTTCCTTTCCCTGACGGGTCTCGCCTTCGCCGGCGTCGCCCATCTGGAAACGATCTGGCGGCACCAGCTCGGCCCGGGGGTCTCGCGCGTCGTGTCACCCAACTTCTATCACGAGCTGGATCACTCGGTGGACCAGGTGCTCACCACCCGCCGCTGGTGGTGGCTGACCGTCGGGCTGGCGCTCACCCTCTGGCAGGTCTCCAGCGGCGTGCGGGCCCTGATGGGCGCGCTCGACAGTATTTACGAGGTGAAGGATCGGCGGCCGTTCTGGGAGCGGATGGGCCTGTCGGTCGTCCTCGCCGTCGTGGTCTGCCTGGCGATCGCCGTGATCGTGGTCATCGCGCTGGTCCTTTCCGGCGGGCCGGCGGTCCTCACCGTTGTGCGCGTGATCGCCATCGCCGCCGTCCTCCTTGGGCTGATCGCGCTCCTCCTGCGGTACACGACCCCGATGCGGATCGGGTTCCGGTTTGTCACGCTCGGCTCGGCGACGGCGGTCGCCATCTGGCTCCTGACCTCATGGGTGTTCGGCTGGTACCTGGCGAATTTCGCTTACCGCGCCTACCAGCAGGCATTTGGCATCCTGTCCTTGCTCATCGTCGTGATGACCTATCTCTATATAGCGTCGGTCGCGTTCCTGGTCGGCGCCGAGCTCGACGCCCTTGCGGTGGCGAATGCGCGCGACCGGCCCGCTCCCCGGCGATCGGCTCGGAAGCGATGAGGGACTCGGCGGAGGCCCTGCGGCCACTGGACCTGACGGTCGACGTGGTGCGCACGCGCGGTTTCCAGGGGGGTGAGTCCGGTGCGCATGAGGCCATCGTGTTCGTGCACGGCAATCCCGGATCGTCAGAGGACTGGCGCGATCTGGCCACCGCGGCGGCGCGCATCGGACGCGTCGTGGCCGTCGATATGCCGGGATTCGGACAGGCCGACAAACCGGCGAAGTTCGACCATTCACCAGCCGGCTACGCACGCTTCCTATCCAAGCTGCTCAGCCAGCTGGGGATCGACCAGGTCCATCTCGTGCTCCATGACTTCGGCGGACCATGGGGATTGGCGTGGGCGACCGAGAACCCCACGAGCGTTCGAAGCCTGGCGCTCTTCAACGTCGGGGTGCCGCTCGGGTACCGCTGGCATTCGACCGCGAAGCTTGTGCGCACGCCCGTTCTCGGGGAATTCTTGATGGCGGCGACGACCCGGAAGTCATTTGAGGGCATCATGCGTCGTGGCGGCGGCACGCTCCCGGCGGGAGCCATCGATCGCGCCTGGGCCAACTTCACGCCACCCACGCGCCGCGCCGCCATGAAGGCGTACCGGTCGGTCGCCGATCCCGCGACGGTCGGCGACACCCAGGCCGCGCTGCTCACGGCGTACCGGTTGCCCGCCCTGGTCTTCTGGGGGGAGCAAGACGGATTCGTTCCGGTGGAGGTCGCGGAGCGCCAGCGCGAGGTCTTCGACCCGATCGAGATCGTGCGGCTTCCGAAGGCGGGTCACTGGGCATTCCTCGAAGAGCCGGCGCTCGCCGAGGCTCGCCTGGTTGGTTTCCTCGAGCAGCAGGTGAACGCGCGGCGCTAAGGTTAGAAAAAGGCTTGGGATGGACGAAGAGCTAAAGCCGCAGACACCCGGCACACCCGAGAGTGCGGAAGGTCCGACGTCGAGCACCGTGGCGGAGCGCGCCCGGGCCGCCCACGCGCCGGGGCGGATGCCAGCCCTGTACATCGGTCACGGGGCGCCCCCACTGGTCGATGACAAACTCTGGACGGCGCAGCTCGCGGCCTGGGCGAACGCGCTGCCTCGGCCCACCGCCATCCTGATCGTCTCCGCGCACTGGGAGAACGCCCCGCTGACCGTCGGCGCGACCCGCACCGGGGTGCCGCTCGTCTACGACTTCGGCGGTTTTCCCGAACGGTACTACCGCGCCCAGTACCGGTCTCCGGGCGCCCCGCGGCTCGCCGCCGAGCTGCGCAAACTCCTTTCGGAGGAGGACGTTGCCGAGGAGCCCGACCGCGGGCTCGACCACGGCGCGTACGTACCTCTGACGGTCATGTATCCGGCGGCTGACGTGCCGGTGCTGCAGATCTCCATGCCCAGCCTTGACCCGGAGCAGCTCTTCCAGATTGGACGGCGCCTCCGCCCTCTCCGCGACCAGGGTGTGCTCGTGATCGGCAGCGGGTTTCTCACCCACGGCTTACCCTTCCTGCGCGACTTTCGCGTCGATGCGGCGCCCCCGGCCTGGTCGACCGAGTTCGACGCCTGGGCCAATGAGGCGCTCGAGCAGGGCGATGTCGATCAATTGTCCGACTTCGTCCATCGCGCCCCGGCGGTGCGATACGCGCATCCCCGGACCGAGCACCTCGCCCCCCTGTTTGTCACCCTCGGCGCCGGTGACAGCAGCGGGGAACGGTTGCCGAGCATCATCGAGGGCTACTGGATGGGCCTCTCGAAGCGCTCGATCCAGATCGCCTGACCCGCTGACGGCCCGCTTGTCGGAATGGACGACCCCGTCCTGAGGTTTACCAGGAGGAGGAAAGCCATGGCAGCAAGCCACACCAGTGCAAGAGCAGCCACTCCCGGCGCCACCGTCGCCCGCCGGCGGTGGCTGTCGCTGCTCGTCCTCTGCTCCGGCTTTCTCATGATCGTGGTCGATATGACCATCGTGAATGTGGCGCTGCCGTCGATCCGGCGCGACCTCGGCTTCTCGCAGGCCGACCTGGCGTGGGTCGTGAATGCCTACCTGATCGCCTATGGTGGTCTCCTCCTCCTGGCAGGACGGCTCGGCGACCTGATCGGTCGCAAACGCATCTTCCTCATCGGGCTCGCCATGTTCACCGTGGCGTCGATGCTGTGTGGGCTGTCCTTCAGCCAGCCGGTCCTGATTGCGGCTCGATTCCTGCAGGGTGTGGGCGGCGCCGTCAGCTCGGCCGTGGTCCTGGGGATGGTCGTCGCCATGTTTCCGGAGCCGGCGGAGCGGGCCAAGGCGATCGGCGTCTTCGCCTTCGTCGCCTCGGCGGGCGCCTCGATCGGGCTGATCGCCGGCGGCGTCATCACCCAGGCGGTCAGCTGGCACTGGATCTTCTTCGTCAATCTCCCGATCGGGCTGGCAACGGCCCTCCTCGCGGCTCGGCTGCTCGAACCAGACCGGGGCATCGGGTTTGCCGGAGGGGCCGACGTTATCGGCGCCGTGCTCGTCACCGCGTCGCTCATGTTGAGCGTCTACGCCATTGTCGAGTCGGTGCATTACGGCGTGGTCTCGGCCCACACGCTCGGGCTGGGCGCCGTTGCGGCCATCTTGCTCACCGCCTTCATCGGCCGCCAGGCGACCGCGCGCAATCCGCTCCTACCCCTTCGGCTGTTCCGTTCACGCAACCTATCAGGAGCGAACGTCATCCAGGCCTGGATGATTGCGGGCATGTTCGGGTTCTTCTTCCTTGGATCCCTCGACCTGCAGCGGGTCCTTCATTACGGGCCCCTGGGTATTGGCCTCGCCTTCCTCCCGAATGCCCTGGCGATGGGAGGTCTCTCCGTGGGCGTATCGGCCCGACTGATCACGCGATTCGGCACCCGCTCCGTGCTACTGGGCGGCCAGGTCTTGGTTGCGGTCTCGCTGGCGCAGCTGGCCTTCGGGCCCATGACCAGCGAGTACGTGCGGGATTGGTTGCTGCCGATGGTCCTGCTGGGTGTTGGCGCGGGCCTGGCCTTTCCAGCGCTGGCCATCCTTGCCATGGCTGATGCGACGCCCAGCGACTCAGGGCTCGCGTCGGGTCTCCTCAACACCACGGCGCAGGTCGGTGGCGCCGTCGGTCTGGCGGCCCTCGCCACCGTCTCGGCCAATCGCACGAGCCAACTGCTTGCCGCGGGTCAAAGCGCCGTATCGGCGCTGAGCGGTGGGTACCACCTTGCCTGGGCCATCGGCGCGGGACTGGTCCTCGCCTCGATCGGCGTGGCGGCCACCGTGATCAGGCCTCAACCGGTCCGCGAGGCTCAGCCTGCGATGGAGGAAGAGTCCGTGTCCGCCTGATCAGTCGACGACGGCGATCGCTTCGACCTCGATCAGGTAGTCAGGCCCGGCAAGCGCCTGCACCCCGATCAGGGTCGAGGCCGGAAGCTCCGCCGTGCTGAAGACGGTGAGTCGGGCCTCGGCCAACGTCGGGAGCAGGGCCGGTGTGTAGCCGACGATGTAGGTGGTCAGCTTCACCACATCGGCCGCCGACGCGCCGGCGCCGGCAAGAGCAGCGCGCAAGTTCGCATAAACCTGCCGCGCCTGCCCGTCGAAATCACCATTTGCGACCAGCTCGCCGTCGGCGTCCATTGAGAGCTGGCCGGACAGAAAGACCACGCGTCGCCCGGTTGCCACGACGACCTGGGTGAAGTTCGCGGGCTTGATGAGCCCATGGGGGGTTAGCCGTTGGTGCGGCATTGGTTCAGATTCCGGAGACTCTAGCTTAGAGCTACCCGTGTCTAAGACGGTGGGCGGCATGGCGACCTCGAACTGGCTGCGCGGACCGAGCCTGGTGCTTAGGCCGCCATGTAGAAGGGATTGTCTCGGATGACCCGATCGTCCAGGATCGTCACCGGGTGCGCTCGGAGGCCACCGTGGATCAGGTTGCGTCCCGACAATCGAAGCACGTCGTAGGTGCAAATGACGACGGCCGGGTAGGCGCGGACGATGTCGTTGACCCGGTTCTCGAACTCGAGCAGTGAAGTGACGTCGGGCCAACCCGGCTGATCCCACCCGATGAAGCCGAGGAACCGGATGATGCCGTATCCGTCGCGCATCGCCCGGTCGAGCCGCTGACGGATGCTCGCCTCCAGTTGTTCGACTCGAGGCGCACCGTCGATCAACGCCAGCTTGCCTCGATCGACGAGGGATTGGATTGAACCGTCGTAACCTTCCTGGAGCCACCCCACCAGGGTCTCGAAGCGGCTGCGGTCCGCAAATAGCACGCCAAAGTCTGCCGGATGATCGAATCCTGCCCGAAGAAACGCCATTGTTTGCTTCAGGCGTTTTACATCGGAGTGGAAGGCGCAGACGTGGCTACCGACAGGCAATCGCTCGCTACTCCAGCCAAGCGTGACGGTCGTCGCCTCGGCTTCAGCCCGAATAGCGGCCAGGATCCTGCTGCGGAGTTCTGGCCGAGGTTCTACTGCCTTGGCGGCAAAGGCGAGCAGCGAACTGGACCGGGCGAGTTCCTGGATCGCGCGCTCGTGTCGACCGCAACCGGCAAGGTGCCCATCGATTGCCGACTGCTCCTGGTCGGCCTGCGCTGCGAGAACGTATGCGATGAGAAGGTCGTCGACTTCCGAACACTCCATCGATTCACCCTATCTTGCCGGAAAGTCAGCCAGAATTGTCGGACAGCCCGCGCACCCCGCCGATCCTCGACGCGATCAGCACGCTTGGGCAGGTTGCAGCAACAGGCGCATCCTGCAGAGGCTCGACCGCATGCCGCCCTTGACCGTGCCCGAGTGGAGCCCCGAGCTTCTTTGCGATCTCGGTTTGAGACAGGCCGCCGAGGTAGCTAAGAGCATTCACCGCCCGCGACGGATGTCCTGCCAGTGCTCATGTCCCGATCCGTCATACGTGTGGGGGACGAACTCGGATCCGAAGTTACTGCATTTGTTACAGCACCCGTGTCTAAATCAAAAATTGAGGAACTGGATTGACCATTCCTGGGCGGGAGGGAAGAAATGTCGCGTGTCCGCATGGCAGCGTCTGACAGTAGCGAGCGCGACCTGGCGCTTTCCCTCACAAGAGGCGAACCCATCGCGATGGAGGGCCTCTACGACCAGTACGGCAACCTGGCCTTCGGGTTGGCCTTCAGGATCGTCGCCGACCACAATGCTGCCGAGGACGTCGTCGCGGAGGCGTTCCTCAGCGTCTGGCGAAACCGGGGCAGCTTCGACGCCTCGCGGGGCAGTCTCGGAGGCTGGCTGCTGACCACCGTCCGCCACGTGGCGATCGCCCGGCTGCGGGCGACGTCAGCGGTCCGCACGGAGACCCGGGTCGACGCGATCACGGGATCGGCCAACGGCTCTCACCATCCAGCGGAACTTGCGCAGCGCGAGCAGACGCGTAGCCGGTTGGCGCGGCTGCCGCTGGACCAGCGGACGACGCTTGAGCTCGCGTACTTCGAGGGCTACACGTGTAGTGAGATTGCCACCCGGATGCATGTTTCCCTGGGCACGGTCACGCGCCACCTGGTGGCCGGCCTGGTCAAGATGCGCGGTTTCCTCGAGCCGGGTAGCCCCGCATTCGACGGCTACGGCGCCTCGTCTTCCTCGGGCCTGAAGATCAGCGAGTAACCTCGCCCGGGCCGATTGACGAGGTCACACGGAATTGCCAGCTCGACCAGGACCTTTCGCAGCCGGAGCACGTAATTGCGCACTTCCTCCGGGGAAAGCGCCCGGTCCGCCCAGGCCTGGCCCACGATCTGCGCAGAGGTGAAGAAACGGTTGGGATGGGCCAGCAGAAACGACAACAGCTGAAACTCGCGCTTCGTCAGGGTCAGATACTTCTCGCCGTGCCGGACCATTCGGGTGTCCGAGTCCAGCCAGAGGCCCTGGAGGTCCCACAGCCGCTGGTACCAGAGGCGGATGCGGCCGTGGTACCCGGCGAGTTGCTGTTCGATCATGACCAGGTCGACCCGGGCAGCTTTTTGGGCGATCGGGTTGAGCTTCTGCAAATCACGGCGAACGCGGTCGAGAAGTCCGATCTTGAAGCTCACCAGGTCCGAGTAGATGCTGATCCAGTGCCGCGCATCGGCGCCGGTTGCGGTGTCCAGCCGCTCTCCCTCGAGTGGTCGATCGCCACCCGTGCTTCGATCTGGCATTAAACCTGTTTTCCTTTGCAACAGCGTGGGCCCCGTGAGGGCGAAAGGACCCGAGCAGCCCAGGGCCCAGATTCCTTCTGTTACTGCTTCTAATACGCCGGCCGGTGCATCCTAGATCAATGAAAGATCCAGAGCCAGGTGGGCGTCCCGACATCGCCGCCGCGGTTCGGGGCGGTGATCCTATGCAGCCGATGAATGGCGAGGACAACCTGGGCACGGCCTCGCTCGAACAGGCGCGGTACTGGCAGCGGGTCTATCGAGAGATCCTGACCATGGAGGAAAGCGTCCTCCAGCGGATCCGCGAGCTGATGGCCGTGCAGTCGGAGCAGGTCCGCCGAGAGGTCGAGCTGTCGAATGTCCCTGTTGTCGTGGCCCAGGCGGACCGATTTCGCGCGCGATTGGGGTTCTGGGACGATCGCCGGCGCGAGCTCGAGGCTCTTTAGCGATGTACAGGAAAGGTCATTCGAATGGCGGATGACGTGCCGGCGACGCTCGCGCAAACTCAGACCCTGCCGTTTCAATCCGCTCGATAGAGAGGGAAAGAACAATGCTGTCGCTGGATCGCTCAAGTACCGAGCAGCCAGTGCTGCTGGATGGAGAGCCGGCTGATGTTTCAGATGTGGCGGAGGTCCGTCACTGGATCCGCGTTTATTGCGGCCTCCTGGAGCTCGAGGGGGGTTTCCCGCTGCCAAGGCCAGATGCCCTTACCCAACGGCTGAGGACGTGGCACGAGAGATTGGAGTTCTGGCGAGGCCGGGCTCGAGAAATTTCGCATTTGCCCGCGCCATCGGTAGTTCGTTAGCGCAAAGGCTCCGTGGGGCCGACGGTTCGGCCTCATCTCGTTGCCCGACTCCGCGGGACCTTCCAATCAGAGTGGGGGGACGGCTCGGCCACGCTCGATTAAGGCTTTCGAGTTGGGCCATCTGAGCATTAAGCCGCTCCGCGATTCGGTCGACGAAATCCTTGACGGTCGCCTCCGCGACCCGCGATAGGAGCGCCCGATCCACCGCTCGCCCGATCAATCCGAGCGGCGGACGGTAGCGTGCGCTGAAGGCGAGCTGGGTGCGCTGGGCGCCGAGCGTGGCGATCTCGAAGTCCCCATCGAGTACGGGGAAGAGCCCGCTTGGGCCGGTGGCCTGCCATGAAATCGGTAACCATGTCCGTGCGGACGACCGCACCGGATCCCCGACCGCGATCAAGACCTTTTTGACGATGCGATGGCCCTCGAGGCGGAAGCCCACCTCGGTGAGCAGGCGCTGACCGCGCTCGTCCGCGCTCTGAGCGAGATCGGGTAACCATGACGACGGAGCGCGGAACAACACGCGCTCCAGGTCCGGCATCGGGTGTGCCAGCTCGACGTAGTAGCGGATGAATATGTTCACCGCGCGGCCTCTTCCCGGTAGTAACGGCGCCAGACAAGCCGGTAGATCGGGACGAGCCGCGGGATGTCGCGCAGGCCGGGGATGAATGGCACCAGCAGAAGGCCCAGCGTCAAGAGGCCCATCAGGATGATCACGAGTAGATCGCCATTAGGCGCCGTGTTGAAGGGCGGTATCTGATACCAGACGGTGTAAAGCCATAGCCAACTCTGCCCGGGGTACTGACCCGTCTCGTTCATCATGCCCCACTGGTTTCCACTCAGGTGCTGCTGATCGGCCAGGCCCGCGAGGTATCCGCCGTCGGCCATGAAGAGGAGTGGCTTGGTGAAATCGGTCTGGTAGAAATGACCGCTGCTGAGCAGGAGGCCATCGAGACCGCCGGACCGCGCGACAGTCAGGAGCCGGTCCATCAGAACGGGAAGGGCGCCGTAGTCGCCGCTCGCGACGGCGACCTTTCCGTCCTGCACCTTGGCGTCGCCGAGGGCCTTGGTATAGGCCGTCAGCCAGGCGGTCTTCTGGGAGTCGGACGCCGCCTGGAAACCGGTCAGCGCGGTCGTCAGCTGCGAATCACCGACGCTGGCATGCTTCAGCGGGTTGATGACAAAATCATTGGCCCCGTCGACCGGCTGGCGGACGCCGGCCCACTTCGAGGGCGCGATGGGACCCAACCTCTGGCCAGCATCGGTTGTGTTGTATGGCGCGCCATAGCCGGCGCTTGTGGTCGAGCCGGCCAGCTCGTTGGCCGCGGTGGTAGTGAAGTCGACCGGGTCAGCCTGCGCCCAGCTTTGGATCGTGACGGACGGTACGTCCGGGGACGAGAGGGCAGCCGCAAGGACGATCACGAGGACGAGGCAGGCCACCATGGCGATGGCGACTTCCTTGAGCAGGTCGTATGGCACCGTCCGGATTGTGGAGATGGGACCTTCGGAGGTCGTGCGCTTCTTCGACATTTTTCACACCTCCGACGTGGAGCGCGTTGCCGGCCGGGAAGACTCGATCGGCCGGACGACACCTTTCATGCGCACCCAGACAATGTGCAGGGCAACCAACACGATGATGGCGGCGGGCAACAGCATCACATGGATGCCATACATTTGGCCGAAGTTGAGGACGTTGAAAAAGGCGCCCAACCCGGCGGCATTGAGGGCGTCCTTGGCGCTGACGCCGATCCATTGCGACGCGAAGTTCTGTTGCGAGAGGTAGCCGGTGAAGGCCGCCCCAATCGATATCGCGAAGATGACTACGCCAATCATCCAGGTGGTTGCGCGGCCGCCTCGCCAGCTGGCCATGAAGTACTGACCCCACAGGTGCAGCACCATGAAGACGAAGAAGAGCTGGACGCTCCAGAAGTGCAGGCTGTTGAAGAACCGGCCGGCCGCCGAGACGTGCCACCAGTCGGGTCCGGCGATCGCCAGGATGACGCCGCTCAGGACCGTCAGCACCAGCGCGGCGATCGTGACGACGCCGAAGACGTAGACCCACGAGCCCACGTAGTAGGGTTGGCGGTCAGGCAGCAGGTTTTCCATCGGTAGCCTTTTTGCCATCGCTTCGCGGGCGCGGGCGGTCCAGCTGGCAGAGCGTTCGCCCATCGGTCCGGGGGTGTTGGTTGGTCTCATGAGTTCTCCTGCTCGCCCGGTAAAGGGATGACGAGGGCGAGGACGAACAGCACGACCATCAGGCCGATCAGGAGCAGGTTCGGGATCGAGATGAGGATGAAACCCCAGTGCAGATAGCCGGCGGGTGTATCCATAGTGGCTTCCATGGTAGGCACCCTGCAGGAGGATGACCAGCGCCGAAGGTCCCGCCGTCGGCGGGACTTATCGGGCCCACCCTCGAATTTGCGACGATAGGACGGTGAGTGAGGCGCCCTTACGGGTCGTTCTGGTTGACGATCACGAGGTTGTCAGGGATGGGATCAAGTCGCTGCTCGAGCCTGAAGCCGACATCACGGTCGTCGGCGAAGCGGGGACCGTCAAAGAGGGGATCGCGCGGGCAGAGTGGGCTCGTCCGGACGTGGTCATCATGGACGTCCGGCTTCCAGATGGCAGCGGCATCGAGGCCACCCGTGAGATTCGTGCTCGTCTGCCGAAGACGCAGGTCCTGATGCTGACGACTTTCGCCGACGACGATGCGCTGTTCGCCTCGATCATGGCGGGCGCCGCCGGGTACGTGCTCAAGCAAATCAAGGGCGCAGACCTCGTGCGGGCTGTTCGGACGGTCGGGTCCGGACAGAGTCTCCTCGACCCGGCGGTAACGAAGGGCGTTCTGGACCGGCTGCGGAAGGGCAAGCACTTCCTGAAGGACGAGCGGCTCGCCCGACTATCGGCGCAGGAGGAGCGAATCCTGACCCTGATCTCGGAGGGCAAAACGAACGGGGAGATCGGTCAGGAACTCCACCTGGCGGAGAAGACGGTCAAGAACTACGTGACGAGCATTCTCTCCAAGCTCGAGGTGGCCCGCCGGGCCGAGGCCGCCGCCTACTTCGCGCGCCGCACGACGACGCCCGGGTCCTGAAACGGGAAGGTGGGTGCGATGGCCTCGGTGTCGACCTCGGGCAAGGACCGCCGGGACCAGCTCCTCGAATTGGGACTTGCGCTCGCGGCGGATCTGTCCCTACCGACTGTTCTGCAACGGATTATCGATTTGGCGGTGGAGTTGACTGGGGCCCGGTATGGCGCCCTGGGCGTGCTCGGTCCCAACGGCCGGATCCGCCAGCTCATCACCGTGGGGATAACCGAGGAGGAGCGGCGCGCCATCGGCCCGCTGCCCGTGGGCGAAGGCATCCTCGGCGCGCTCATTCATGACGCGAAGCCGCTGCGGCTGCGACGGATCATGGACGATCCGCGCTCGATCGGGTTCCCGGGGAATCATCCACCCATGTCGTCCTTCCTCGGTGCCCCGGTCGTGGCGCGAGGCAAGGTCTTCGGCAACATCTACCTGACCGAGAAGCGGGGAGCGGACGAGTTTGACGCCGAGGATGAGGCGGCCCTGGTGGTCCTCGCGTCGCAGGCGGGCGTGGCGATTGAGAACATCGACCTTTACGAGGAAGGACGGCGGCGCGAGCGCTGGCTGGAAGCGGTCCGAGAGATCGGAACGGCCATTCTGGCCGGCCAGCAGCTCTCAGCCGTCCTCAAGGCGGTAGCACACGACGCTCGCGAACTGGCGCGGGCCGCCACGTCCACCATTGTTGTGCCCAGTCTCGAGGACAATGAATCCGAGCTGACCGTGGCGATCGCCGACGGCGACTATGCCGATGAGTTGGGTGGGTTGCGGGTGCCGAGGGAGGGGTCGGTGTCGGGCGACGTCATGCGCACCCGGGAGGCCACCGTCCTGGCCGATGCATCGACCGACCCCCGGACCTACCAACCGATGGTCAGCCTCGGCCACATGGGCCCGATGGTGCTGGTGCCCCTCATCGTGCAGGGGCGCGCCATCGGCACCCTGGCCGTCGCGAACCCTGTTGGCGGCGCGGCCTTCGAGGAGCAGGAAGTTCGACTCGTCGAGACGTTCGCGAACCAGGCCTCGGTGGCGCTCGAATATGCTCGAGCGCAGCGAGAGCTGCAGCGCATGGCGGTCCTGGACGACCGGGAGCGGATCGCTCGCGAATTGCACGATGGGGTGATCCAATCGCTCTTCGCCGTCGGGATGGGGCTGCAGGCGGCCGCCCAACGCAGCGGCGACCGTGAGATCGAGACCCGGGTCGATCTAGCCGTTAGCGAGATCGATCGCGCCATTCGGGACCTTCGCAACTATATCTTTGGCCTACGCCCCGGTCTCCTGGCGGACCGCCAGCTCCGACAGGCCCTCGATGACCTGATTGCGGACTTCGCCGAGAAGAGTGGGGTCACAACCGTCCCGGACATCGATGAGGGACTGGCTTCCGAACTGGCGCCGCGGTCGGCCGACCTGGTGCAACTGACCCGCGAGGCGCTCTCGAACGTGGGTCGCCACGCCCAGGCCGCGACCTGCCGGGTCAGCCTCTTTCGCGATGATGCCGAGGGCGTGCTCCAGATCGAGGACGACGGCCACGGCTTCGATACCGCGGCGCCACACGCCGGTCAGGGGATGCGCAATATCCGGGAGCGCGTTACGGCGATGGGGGGCCGACTGGCGATCGAGAGCGTGATCGGTGAGGGGACCACGATCAAGATCGCCATGGCGCTCTGAGCTGCCCCGTTGGCCTAGACGAGAGTCAGCTTGCCCATCATGTAACCGGAGGCAGCCATCGCGCCGCCCCATCCGCCGCCGCCCTTGCCGCACGGGTCGTTGCAGCGCCAGGCATACTCGCCCGGGGCTCCGGTCTCGATCTCAAAAACCGTGCGGGATTTTGCCGCGAGGGGGATGTTGATGCCGAGCGTGTCAATGGTGAGCGTGTGAGACACCTTCTGCGGATCGAGCGCCTTGACCTTGTTTGAGGCCGCTGATGAGTTGGGATCCTTCTCGTCGAGCGCCCCCACCTGCATCGTGCCGCCGACGGTGCCTTTCACATGGGCAAATTGCTCCAGAGCCGCGGTCAGTGGCGTCGCATCGTCAAAGTTGACGATCTCCACCCTAACTCTGGTATGGGCCGGGATCGACGGAAAGGCTGGAATCAAGGCGGGCATGTCATCAGTCCCCAGCATGTCCGGGGTCGCGATAGTCAGGTAAAGGCTGGCTTTGCCCCGAGATCCGGATGCCGCGGCTGGCGCGATCGCCGCGAGACCGCAGCCGGCGAGCAAGGCACTGGTCCCACCCAGCGCGCCGACGGCGAGGAATGCGCGCCGCGATTGTGGTTTGGCGAGTGAATCGATAGCGAACCTGTTCATTGATGAATACCTCCAGGACAAACGTCCTTCCGATCGCGGTCGGCTGCCATGGTTATACCGTCGCCGGCGGCTCCGTAGAACAGGCCAAGGTCCCGCTTCCCACAGGACCATTGCTGCGGGCGATCGCTCAGCAATAATCAAGACGGCAAACCATGCTGGGAGGCGGATATGAGGCTGGTCGCAACGGAGTACTTATCAGATGGCTGACTTGCCTCCCTACCCCGACTCGAAGCGGGATCCCGACCTTGGGCGTGGCCGGGGACCGACGACCAGCACACCACGCTGGGTGTACGTGTTTGGCGTGATCGCCATCGTCCTGGTCCTGCTGTTTGTCACCCTGCACCTCACGGGCCATAGCTTCCGGGGCCACTAGCCTGATGATCATGACGCCCCGCCTCCGCAAGCTCGCGCTCACGGCGCATGTGGTTTTTTCGGTCGGCTGGCTCGGGGCGGTCGCTGTGTTCCTCGCTCTCGCTATTGCCGGTTTGACCAGCCAGGAAGCCCAGATGATGCGTGCCGACCATCTCGTGATGAAGTCGATCGGCTGGTTCGTCATCGTCCCGTTGTGCCTCGCCTCGCTGCTCACCGGACTCGTCTCCTCATTGGGCACCACGTTGGGTTTGGTCCGCCGCTATTGGATCCTGATGAAGCTCCTGATGACGGTCCCTGCCACCATCGTTCTCTTCGTGCACATGCGGCCGATCAGCCTCGCGACCGACATAGCCGCAGAGAGGGCACTTTCCAATGCCGATCTTGGCCTGAAAATCCAACTCCTTGCCGCTGCCGGTGCTGCCCTCTTCGTGCTGGTCGTCGCCACCACCCTGTCGGTGTACAAGCCGCAGGGCAGGACCCGGTACGGGTGGCGTAGGCACAACGCGCGGCGTACCGTGTCGCAACTGTAGGCTTCGCTGCGAAGCACGGACGGACCTGACGGTGGGCCGCTAGCTGGCTAGAAGAAGTGACGTCCGATCACTTGACGAGGGAGGCGGCGAGCTGCTGAATCGCCGTCACCGCTGGGGACTCGGGCACGGTGTCGATGGGAGCCCTGCCGTCCACATCGGCCGCCCGTAAGCCAGGGTCCTCGGGGACGACGACGGGGGACTGATCGGGAAAGGCGCTGGCGATGAGCTCGCGATCCTCGGGATTGGCGATCCGGTTGGCGATCAGGATGGTGCGACCGAGCTGGCGTTCGGCGATGATCGCCATCGCACGCCGGCCCACCTGGATCGACTTCTGCGTCGGCTCGACGACAACCAGCAAGGTGTCGACGTTCCCCGCCTCCATGCGGGCGAGGGTGCCAAGTCCGGCTTCAAAATCGGCTACCACGATCTGGCCGTTCGGCTCCAGCTGACTGAGCAACTGCTCAGGTGAGACCCCACATCACGGTCAACCGGGATTCGGTGTGTCGATCTTGGTGACGACCGCCAGACGGACGGCATCCGGAGCTTGGGCACCAAAACGCTGCAGCATCTCCGAGACGCTAGGAGCATGCTCTGCCGCCTCCTCGTCAAGGCTTTGTCGGATGGCGGCGAGTCGCTCGGTCTCCTGCAGCCCCAGCCCCAGGGCGATGCCAAGGTTCGGATTGGTATCGCAGTCGAGCGCCAGCACGGAATATCCCTTGCGACCAAGCGTTCGAGCGACGATGCCGGCGGTGGTCGTCTTTCCGGCTCCACCCTTGCCGACGATCCCGATCTTCATTTTGGGTCCTCAGTGATTCGCTGGAGGAACCGCTCGATCGCCTTGACGACGGGTGAATTGGGCGCCACGTCGATCGGCGCCTGACCGGTTTGCTCTGCTGCCGCCATCTCCCCATCGTAGGGCAGGACCGCCCACAGGGGCATTCCCAGCTCGGCCGCCTTCGCAGCGGCCAGGCCGTCGCCGTTCGCCTTGTTGATCACCAGGCCGACCGCCGCCTCGGGAAAGGTCTCGGCCAGCCGCCGAAGCCGGCGGGCCGTCAACAACCCTGACGACGAGAGCTCAGACACGATGACCAGGCGCGTTGCGAAGGAGGCCCACCCCGCAAACGCCTGTCGGGTACCGGCGGAGAGGTCGCCGACGACCGACCAGCCCGGCCGATGGAAGGACTCGACGACGTGCCGGAATGCGGTGCTCGACCCCGGCCGCACGTGGCCGGGCATCTTGCCCAGTTGCAGGAACCAGACCCCGTCCGGGCCCTGGACGGCGTAGCGATCGACCAGCGACTCTGCACTGACCTCCTCTTTGAGGACCCATCCCTTACCCTCGCGCCGCTCGGCCAGTTCTTCTGGGAGCCCTCCCTCGGGGATGTGGCCCAGCCCCAAGGAAAAGGCCAGGCCGGGCAGGGGGTCGACATCCAGGGCCAGCACCGGCCCGTGCTGTCGCGCCAGCATCCTCGCCACGGTCCCGGCGACCGTCGACTTTCCGCTGCCGCCCTTGCCGATAAATGCGAGACGCATATAGGAACACTAAGATTAGAAGACGCCGATGTGCATGGGAATCGTAGGTCGCGTGGTTCAGATGCTCGATTCGGCGCAACATGTCGCCGACGTCGAGGTCGGCGGCAGCCGGCGCCGCGTCAACACGGCGCTCGTTGACGCGGGCGGTGGCCTGGCGCAGGGCACCTACGTCCTGGTCAATATGGGAATGGCCATGGAGGTGCTCGAGGAGCGGGATGCCCTCGAGCATATGCAATGGCTGCGGCAGCTCGAGGAGGCATGAAAGCGGAGGATCGGACGGCCGCGTCGGACAACCGGCCCGACGGCGGTCAACCCAAGAACTTTCTGCGTCCCTGCCTGCTGCTCCTGCTCAAGGAGGCGCCGGCCCACGGGTATGACCTTCTCGAGAAGCTGACGAGCTTTGGGATGGCTCGTGACCCGGGCGGTCTCTACCGGACGCTTCGGGCGCTGGAACACGAGGGCCTGGTCCACTCACGATGGCAACCCGCCCTGCACGGCCGCGAACGGCGCGCGTATCGGCTGACGCGTCACGGCGAGGAATGGCTGCACTCCTGGGCATCGGCCCTGGAGGAGAGCCGCGGATTGATCGATCGATACCTCGACCGATACCGCATCGCCGTGCACCCGTCAGGCCGGCCCCCAGATCCCGCCAGGCGATGAAGATCGCCGTCGTCGGTAAGGGCGGCTCGGGGAAGACCACGATCTCGGCGGCGCTCAGCCGTCTGCTGGCGCGCCGCGGGTTCAGTGTCGTCGCGGTGGACGGCGACCCAAATCCGAATCTCGCGATCGCCTTAGGTGTCTCCCACCAGCAGGCCGATCGCCTCAGACCGCTTCCCAGCGATCTGCTCAAAACGGTTTCGGACGACGAAGGGGCGATCAGTCTGGCAATGACCCGCACCAAGCACGAGATCGAGACCGAGTGCGGAGTGCACGCGCCAGACGGCGTCACCCTGCTGCTCGGCGGGCAGGTCGAGGCAGCCGGTCGTGGCTGCCTCTGCGGCAAGCATGCGACGGTTCGCGGGCTCATGGGCGAGATGGTGCTGCATGAACGCGACGTCATCTTGCTTGACATGGAGGCCTCGATCGAGCACCTGAGTCGTGGCACCATCGCCCACGCCGAGCGCCTCCTGATCGTGGTCGAGCCCTACTACCGGGCGCTGGAGACGGCCGGCCGGATCGCGAAGCTCGCGCCGCAGCTTGGCATTCCGGAGGTGATGGCGGTCGGCAACAAGGTCCGGAGCGAGAACGACGAAGCCGCGATCCGCGCCTACTGCACCCAGCACGTGATCCCCATCGGGGCCATGGTGCCGTATGACGATGGGGTCGGCGAAGCGGACCGGCGCGGCATCGCACTGCTTGACCACGCCCCGGACTCACGAGCGGTGCAGGCGATCGCGCAGTTGGCGAGCCGGCTCTGCGGTCTCACGTCCAACTGACACCGATGGCCGCGACCAGGGCCTTGACCTCGGTGATGGCCGTCTCGACGGCGTTTTGCACTTCGGGGAAAAGCCCTTCCCCGTAGCCGTCGGCATCCACCGGCTGACATCCGACCAGCCAGGTGGCGGCTGGAAGGATGCCCAGACCGCGCGCGAGCATGAAGGCGCGCGAGGGCGTCGCGTAATGCATATCCGCGAGCTGGTCGTGCCGCTCGGTCAGCGAAAGACTCGCCACATCGGTGACCTGGGGCCGGATCACGACCACCGTTCCCGGATGGCGGCCGAGGTCGACGGCATCGAGAACGATCAGGCCGTCCGTCGGGTCGAAGAGAGCCTGGACCATGTGAATGCCGCCGATCCCGACCTCCATCACCGTCACGCCCGGCGGGATCGGCCCATCGAGCAGGCGCTGCGCCACGACGACTCCGAAGCCGTCATCATGCCTGAGCAGGTTGCCCATGCCGGCGACCAGGATGCGCATGGCCATACGATAGAACGGTGATCCAGACGCTCGACGAGCGCCTGGCGCGCTATCCGGTCGACCGCTACCCGGTTCAGCACGCAACCGCCCAGTTCCACCTGGGGGTGGCCTTGACCAACGCGGGTCGGGTACCGGAGGCGGAAGCCGCCCTGGCGACGGCGGCGCGGGTCTTTTCAGGCCGGCTGCCCGTCGAGTACGCCAAGACGATGAATGCGCTCGGCGCCGTCCTCCGCATGCAAGCTCGGGTGACCGAGAGCATCACGGCCTTCCAGACCGCCGGCTCGCTCTTCGCCACGGCCGCTCTGCGTCCCGAAGAGGGGGCCGCGCTTTACAACCTCGGTCTGGCGCAGCGTGAAAACGGCGATCTGACCGGTGCCGTCGCATCCTTCCGGCGAGCGCGCGAACTGTTTGAGGAAAACAACCCCCACGCGAAGGCGGCCTCGATGCGAGAGCTTGGTGCCGCAGAGTTGCAGGCTGGCGAGGTCGAGGCGGCGATCACCACGCTGACCCGGGCGGTGGACCTGGCCCAAAGCCTGGGCGACCAGCCGGGCCTGGGGGGCGCCGCCAACGTGCTGGGTCTCGCGCACCTTACCGCAGGGGATTCGCGCGATGCCATCACGGCCTTTCGCCTGGCGGCCGCCGCCAATCCCCGAAGCCTTCGCCCTGCCGACTACGCCATGGCCAAGGCGAATCTCGCCCTGGCCTTCGAAGCGGCCGCGGACCAACCCCGGGCGTTGCTCGCTGCGGGCCAGGCCGCCGCCGTTGCGTCGGCATCGGCGCCGGTGGTCAGCCAGGCCCGTGA
>DATCOB010000061.1:0-35917 GCA_036564925.1 Candidatus Dormiibacterota bacterium
GCGTGCTGCCCGCCGAGGCCGACACGATGGAGCCAAACCCTAACGCGGCGCCCACCAGGGGCGCGCCGACCCAGAGCCCTTTGTTGCGGTTCATGGTGACTACGATAAGTTGCGTACCTTACGCCGGCCGTGGAGGGCCGATTGAAGGACGTCACAGGGTTGCGAAGCCTGGGTCACGGTATACCCTTGAGTTGATGTGAAGCTTTCGAAAGTCGACCGACGTACGGTGTGGTGAACATGTCGGCGACCAGGCCCCCCGTCTTCGTCCGTCTGTTCAATCCGGTCGCTCGCCGGTTGCTCGGCGGCGGAGTGCCAATGGGTCCGAATGGGCTTTTGACGGTGCGCGGCCGAACGAGCGGTCAGCCGCGCACGACGGCTGTGGGGGTGCTGGAGGTTGGCGGCCGGCGCTGGTTGATCGGCGCCTACGGCCATGTGAACTGGGTCCGCAATCTGCGCGCGGCAGGAGAGGGGGTCATCGAGATGGGCCGGCGCTCCCAGCCGATCCGATCGGTCGAGCTCAGCCCGCAAGAGGCGACGGCGTTCTTTCGGGACGTCCTGGCCCCCTTCATGGCTCGTCAGCCGCTACCGCTGCGCCTCTTCGTGGGACGACTGCTACGTGAACCCCTCACTGATCCGGTCCGGGCCGCGAGCAAGTACCCGGTGTTTGAGGTGCACCAGGCCGCTCCCCTCGGCTAGCAGCCGGCACTGACCGACGGGGCCGAATCGGCGCTCGAGCGAGCCCGATCGGCCGCCGGCCAGCGGGACGTCGCCATCGTCAGCGGCGCGAGCACGGTCCGGCAATACCTCGCGCTGGGAAGCTCGACGAGCTTTACCTCCATATCGTTCCCATCCTCCTCGGCTCTGGTGAGCGGCTCCTCGAGGACGTCGGTGATCCAGTGCTGGAACCCCTTTAAAGTCGTCGCCTCGCCGACGGTCACGCCGCGCGGAGCCGCTGACCTAAACGGAGGCTAGCGTGGCGTAGGCAAGGGTGGCTTGATAACCAGTTCTCCTGCGCGAAATCAGGCGGTCCAGTGCGGCCGCGTTCACGGTGAACCCTGGTTCTTTCCAGATCTGCCTGATGATTTTTCGCATGCGCGCCTGATTCGGATAGAAGACGAGTTCTAGCCAGAGATCCTCATCGGGCCTGAGGCGGAGAGTGGTCCGAAGACGGGTGGTCGTGGGCTCGCTCGGATCGGGATCGATCAGGAAGAGCCAGGGCCCGTCCCCGCCCCCTTCTTGAGTGACTCGACGGGCGACCTCGTAAGACTTCCGAAGCAGCCGGCTCGCCCGCGTCCGATCTTTGCGGTGGGTGACCCACAGCTCGAGATGCATCGTGGGGAGGGGTGGGACCAGCTGCCGCTTCGACGATAAGGGTCTCTTCGGTAAGGCTCTCATGACCCGTGCTGTCCGAGAGCTTACGCCAGGCATTGAAACCGCGCCCCTATGGTGGGCCACCTGGTTTAGGGCTGGACAACCCTTGCCGTCTTTGACCAGTTCTAGACTTGACAGACAGGATGGCGTTAATGAGCCGAAGGCCAAGGAGTGTCATCATGCGCACCGACGAGATGCTCGAGCTGATCGAGAAGGCGATTGAGGTGTCCGAGCTCCACCTGGTCACCACCTTCAGGGGCTCCCGAAAAGACAAGGGCGGCGTGGTCCGCGACCTGACGATTGAAGTCCTGGATCGCGGCGCCGATCAACCTGATAGCCGGTACCGTGTCACCGCAACCGATAGCGGCGGCCGGGTCGCGACCGGAAATCCAGGGCCGAGCCTGGAGAAGGCGCTTGGCGGGGTGCGCTGGTCCGATCTCGACGCGCCGATGCAGGCGCACTAGCAGACGTTATTCGCCGAAGACGCGACTGAGGAGGGCCGGCCCGAACTGCTCCACCGGTAGCTGGTAGGGCCGGAAGCGCCTGGTGAGCGGATCCAGCGTGAGCGTCTCCGAGTAACCCAGTTCCGGTATCGCCTCGGACGGGATCAGCAGGCAGAACTCGCCGGGTCTGCGCAGCTGATCGAGGAGCAGCAGGAGGACGTAAAGCTTCGGGTCGATAAAGAATCCGCGACGCTTGACATCGAAGTGGATCCGCCTGTCCGGCGGATAGGTGGCGGTCCGAATGTGCAGGCCTCCGATTTGCTGGCTGCCCAGGTCGTGGAGCAGCAGGGTCACCGTATCCAAGCGCACGCGGTCCTCGACGATCACCATCCGATCGAGGGCGGCTCGTTCGATCTCGGACGTTGCCCAGAGGCGGCCAAGGTGCGCCTCGGAAAGGTTGTCGTGACTGCTCTTCTCGGTGAGTTCGAGCAGCGTGTCGTTTGTCGATGACGGAGGGAACGGAACGGGATGCGTCCAGCCCGGGATGGCGGCCAGCCATTCCGGGAGCCGGTCGATGTCCATCAGGAATTCGGTCCACAGGTCCTTTCCCTCAGGATCGACGTTGGCGACGAACTGGAATGCTTGTTTACCCGCCACGGTGCCCACCGGGCAGCGTTCGCGAAACTCGGCGATCGGGATCAGGAACAGCCGGCGGTACAACTGGTCGTAGGGAAGCGGCGCGTGGACGAACGCGAGGTACCCGCCTGGCGCGTCATGGATGTCGGAGACGAGCAGGTCCTCGCTGACGGTCGCATCGGGACTGACGTGGGTGAAACCCTTGACCTGGATCGGCACCGTGAGGAGTGACCGAAGCCGCCGCAGATAAAGGTCGACGCCGCGATCGACCATGGGCCGTCCAATCGTCGCCAGGCCTCCGGCCGCGGCGGTCAGGCTGACTGCCAGGAGGTCTTCGCAGATGGGCCCGAATTGCGGAGTGGACAGTTCGCTCCGCCACGGTGGGCGGACGGGCGGCTCGAGCGAGCTGAGCGATTGCAGTGGGATCACGCGACTCTCCACGACATCAACGACACGATCGGGCAAATCCACCGGAGCTCCGGCGGGCTGCGTGCTGTGTCCCGCCGTTCGAAACGGGATCCCGCCCCTCGGGAGGCCTTGCTGGGCATGCGGGTCTGGGATATCACGCCGGAGATGCAGCGGCCGGACGCGCTGCAGTTATGGCAGGCGATCTGTACGCGGCGGTAGCGACGACCGCCTAGTGGCGCTCGTCCCGTGGGGCGGCACGCTCACGGGCCTCGAGCGATTTGATGGCGTCCAGTTGGGTCTTGAGGGACACGAAGACCTTGGGATCCGGCCACGGACCGTCTCGCAGCAGGTAGCGGAGGAGCGCCTCCTCAGCCTTCACGATCTCCTGCCCGTGGCTCTCCAGTTCCATGCTAGTACCCAATAGTCACGCTATCACGTTTCCTGTGGTGGCGGGTCGCCTACGGCGAAAAGGGCGAGGACGGCTGGTAGCCCGATTGGGAGAGCCCGGGAATTGGCACGCCGAGCACGAACGCCACGAAGGTGACGATTCCGAGCACGATCAGCAGAAAGAACACCATCCAGCGGAACATGGTTCACGCCTCCCACCACTACAACGGGCCCCCCCAACAAAGCTTGGGTGTGGGGAACCGGGTTAGAGCGCCGGGGCTTCGACCGGGCGAACCGGGCGGTCGGCTCGTGCGACCGCGGCGATCGCCGCCACGTGGCTTGGGGATGTCCCACAGCAGCCGCCCACGATCTGCGCTCCCAGCGCCAGGAAGCGGGTGGTGTATTCCGCCATCGTGTCCGGGCCCGTGTCGTAGCGCGCCAGGTCCCCGTCCATCCGGGGCAGGCCGGCATTCGGCTTGACCCAGAGCGGGATCCCGGCCTTCAGCCCGGCGATCTCGGCGGTCACGGCCTCCATCGCCTGAAGGGACTTACCGCAGTTCGCCCCGATCGCTGTCACCTTGAGCGGCTGAATGGCCTTCACCATCTGGGTCGGACTCAGGCCCATCATGGTCCGGGTGCCCTGGTCGAAGCTGAAGGAGACGACCAGCGGCCGGTCGCTCACCCGTCGCACGCCCTCGACCGCCGCCAGCGCCTCTTCGAGGGCAAAGAAGGTTTCCAGCACGAGCAGGTCCACGCCACCGCTGGTCAGCGCCGCCGCCTGGTCGGCAAACGTCTGGACCGCCGCGTCGTGCGTCAGTTCGCCGTAGGGCTCCATCAGCACGCCCGTGGGGCCCATCGAACCGGCGATCAGCACCCCGGGATGGCCGTCGGTCACCTCCCGGGCGAGTTCAGCCGCCCGGCGGTTGAGCGGTAAGGCTCGGTCGGCGTATTTGGACTCTCGCATGCGGAGGGGCGTCCCACCGAAGGTGTCGGTCAGGATGATGTCCGAGCCGGCCGCAATGAAGGCCCGGTGCAGGGCCATGACGGCCTCGGGCCGATCGTAGACCCATTCCTCGGGCGCGACCCCGATCTCACTGCCCATCTCCTGGTAGCTGGTTCCCGTCGCCCCGTCGGCAACCAGCGGCCGGCCGGCCCTGAGCCGCTCCAGGAATGGGGTGGTCATTGAGCGGCGCTCATCGCCCCTGCAGTCTAAAGAAGGTTGGTCAGGGGGCCGTGGGAGCCCTCGGCGGCGGCCGGCGGGCCGTACGGTGCTGGAAGCTGAACGAACAAACGTTGTATGGACGCAACGGTGGCTGAACCCGAACGGATCCCCATCGACTTCCACCGGGCGATGTTCCGCGTCGCGGCCATCGCCTTCGTGGTCTCGGCGTCGGTAAATGTCGCGAGCAGCTTCATGGGCTCGCCCGACGTCAACGTCCGCGGCATCTTGATCATCGGTTGCCTTTCGTACGCCGGGGCGGCCGTCAGCTGGTTTTTCCCGTGGCACCGCCTGCCGGTGCAGCGCTTCCTGATTGTCATCGTGCTGCCCGGGCTGCTCCTGCTCGGCTTCATGCTGATGTATACGGGCGGCATTCATTCGCACATCCTTCCCGTCTTTGTGGCGCCGGCGGTCTTCATGGCGGCGGCCTACGGTTTCAGGTCGGGGGCCATCATCGCCTTGATGACGGCCGCGACCGCCGCCCTCCCGTTGGTCATCACCGGGTGGGATAGCGCCTACGCCCGGACGCTGCTCGTGCTGTCCGTCGGCACGATGCTGTGCGCCTATATCCCGGCCCGTGTTCGGCAGGCGCTCCTCGGCGAGTATGAGAACCGGCGCACGCAGCAGGAGGAAAGCTACGTGGCGACGATCGGCGCCCTTGCCGCGGCGCTGGACGCCAAGGACCGATACACGGAAGAGCATTCCCGCGAGACCGCCGCCCTCGCGGTCAGCGTTGGTAAACGCCTCGGCCTGTCGAGTGACCAGCGACGCTGGCTCGAGTACGGGGCGCTGCTCCACGACATCGGCAAGATCGGCATCCCCGGATACATCCTGCACAAGCCCGGGGCGCTGACCTCGGAAGAGTTTGCCGTCATGAAGGAGCACCCGGTCATCGGGGAACGGATCCTGGCCTCGGTTCCATTCCTGGCACCGCTGGGTCCGATCGTCCGGGCCGAGCATGAGCGCTGGGACGGTGCCGGCTATCCCGACGGCCTCAAGGGCGAAGAGATTCCCATCGAGGCGCGCATCATCCACGCCTGCGATGCCTTCCATGCGATGGCGTCCGATCGCTCGTATCGAAAAGGCCTACCCGTGCAGGACATCATCAAGGAATTTCGCGAGAAGTCCGGCGTGCAGTTCGACCCGCGGGTGGTCACGGTCATGCTGAAGTTAATCGAGGAGGAGAAACCCCAGGTGACCGCCGTGGCCCAGGCGTCCGGGACGCCGGCGCCTGCCGCGGCCATCTCCGGACCGCGCTCCTGGGCGCAACATCTGCAGACCATCGAGGCCCTCGGCGAGCAATTGGCGCGGGTGACCAGCATCGGAGATATCTGTAACCGGATCGGTGAAACCGTTGTGACCCTGGTTCCGCACGACCAGTGCCGAATCCTCCTCCTCAACGAGGATCGCACGCGGCTGGAGGTCGTTTACCTGAGCGGCAGCGAGCGGGAGGAGTACAGGTCGGTCACCCGAGCGAATGCGGCCGTGGACGTGGGGGAGGGGATCGCCGGCTGGGTCGCGGAGACCAAACGCGGCGTGGTCCTTGGCGATGCGGAGCGTCATCCAAAATCCAGCCATGTCGTCGGCACTGCCCTCATCGACGAATCCATGCTGGTCGTGCCGGTCGTTTTCCAGGATGACGTGCTCGCCGTCATCGCCGTGATCAAACTCGGGCTCAACCAGTATTCGCTTGACCAGTTGCGATTGCTGACCATTCTTGGGAACCAGGCCGCCGTCTCGATCGCGAACGCCCGGCTGATCGATCGCCTCGCGTCGTCCGCCAGCGTCGATGCCCTGACGGGCTTGTTGAACCGGCCGGCGTTCGAGGACGCTCTCAACGCGCATCTCAAGCGGCCGCAGTCCTGGGGCACCCTGCTCATGCTGGATGTTGACAACCTGCGGGAGGTCAATCAGGCGTATGGCTACCGCGCGGGCGACGCCGTGCTGAAGCGCATCGCCCCGGCCGTGCGGTCGTGCATCCGGTCGGGGGATGTCGCTGCCCGCTGGATCGGCGACGACTTCGTGATCCTGACCCCTGAGACCGACCTCGAGGCGGCGGGCGCGCTGGCCAAGCGGATTCAGACAGCCCTGGAATCGGATCGGATCTCGATCCGATGGGGACGGGCCGAGTACCGCGGCGACGGCCTGACCGCGCAGGACCTGCTGAGCGCCGCTGTT
Source organism: Candidatus Dormiibacterota bacterium (assembly GCA_036564925.1). Taxonomy (GTDB): domain Bacteria; phylum Chloroflexota; class Dormibacteria; order CF-121; family CF-121; genus JALYYC01. Next base: position 6,643 of record DATCOB010000061.1, read on the forward strand.
CGGTCGGCTCGCGCGAACCCCGCGGAACGCGCCGCCTAACCGCCCCGATTCGCTCGCCGTGGCCGAACTTCCGACGGTTGGGGCAAGGCAGGCCGCCCAATCGGGCACGATGCTCCGAGTTTGGCGCAATTTCCTTGACGGTCCAAAACCAGTCACCTAATGTCGACTCTCGCCGCCCATGGATGTTGGTTGCCTGCGGGGGCACGGACCCGTTTCGAGGAAGGATTGATTCTAGGGGTACTCCGCCGGCGGGAATCGCCCGTGCGGCGCGCTGGCTTTTGGCCGCGGAATGCCTGGAAGATCGGGCTCGGCGTGGGCATCCTCGGCCTCCTGAGCGCCCGCGGCGCCAGCCAGATCCTCGTTCATCCGCATCTCTCGCTCCGGTCCGCGACCGCCACCACGGTTCCCTGCGGATCGCTAGGTTCGGGAACCACGACCTGGAATACCCAGGGCAGCCCCTACATCCTGCCGGTGAACGTGACGAATGACCCCGTGGCGAACGATCCGGCCGCCTGTCAGACTGGCATCGTCGTCCCATCCGACGGCACGCTCGTCATCGACGCGACGGCGGGACCGGTCCAGATCTTTTCGCACGGGGCCGCCATCAACGTCGATGGCGGCGCACTTCTGACGTTAGGGACGAGTGGGACCAGGCCCGTCACCTTTGATGCGGAACCGGACGTTGCGGCATGGGACGGCATCAGCATCACGGCCGCCGATCCGGGCCATCGCGGTCACGCGTCCCTCGCGTACGTCAGCATCCAGCATGCGCTGACCGCCTTCACCGTCACGAGTGGTGCGCTCTCCACCTCCGACCCGAGCAACCCGTTGAACCAGGTGCCCTATGGCCTCGCCATCGTCAATAGCGGCATCGGCCCCTCGTACTTCGACGGCATCGATGCGACGAATACGCCGATTTCGATTACGGGCCAGGCCGATGGCCGATTCGGGACGGTGAACAACATCGGCTCGCAGGGCGTCAAGGTGGTGTTCGACTCCAGCGGGCCCAGCCTCTCGACGCCCGGACTGGACGTCGAGAAGGTCACGTTCGGCAGCTCGGTGCCGTTTGCCGAGACGACCTGTTCCCCGTTGCAGGCCTGTGCCGCCGGCTCGATCGGGAACGACGCCATCCTGGGGACCTTCACGGCGAACCAGCAGCAGGCCGTCAAGCTCGATCACAACAGGTTTTTCAGGGCGGGTTCGTACGGCGTTGAGTTGAACGGGGCCAACCTCCCCGTCGTCACCAACAACAACTTCGATTGCAATGGCAGTGGATCCGCGAAGCCCGTCGTGAGCTGCGTGGGCACCGGCCTCAAGTACTCGGCGATCTATCTGAACGGGGCGACGGTCGACCTCGAGGGCAGTGTGACCGGCAACGTTGGTCACGAGGATGGTCTCGATGCGATCGTCTTCAACGGCGCGGTCACGTCCTCGCCCGTCTTCACCTGGAAGAACGCGACCAACGACCCGAACAGCGACCACAATCTCGGCTACCTGGTCAACGGCAGCCTGAACCTCGGTGCCACGCGATTCGCGGTGCCAGGCGGCAGCGTCGTGAAGGTCAAGGGCGGCGCCATCAACATCACCGGCGGCACGCTCGATGCCAGCGACGCCGGTCCCAAGGTCTTCACCAGCCTGCGGGACAGCGTCAACATCGCAAGTTGCCCCTCGGTGTTCGTCCAGGGTTGTCCGTCACCCCTGCCGCCCGGCGAATGGGGTGGCGTCGACCTGATCGGCGCGGGCAGCAATGGCGCCATCAACAACGCCAAAATCCTCTACGCCGGAACCGGCGTGAAGATCACCAATGGGGCGACCGCGACGATTGGCAGCGGTAGTTACGGCCTCACCATCGCGGGAAGCACCATCGGGCCCACCTTCGCCGATGGGGTGTACGCGCTCGACACGCCGATCTCGGTGACCGACAGCACCTTCGCCTGCCCGGCGGGAGTCTGCGCCGGCCCCAGCAGCGGTGATCACGGCATCAGTGCGGACTTCACCGGCAGCGGTCCCCTCGCGGGCGGCCTTCGCCTTGGCGGGCAGAACGTCTTTGCGGGCAGCATCAACGAGGCGATCAAGGGCACCGCCCTGGCCGGCCAGACGGTGGATATCGAGGGCACCGTCATCGACCGGGCGGGCGCCAGCGGCATTCAATTGGTTGGCGCTGATCATCTAACGCTGCGGCACAATACCGTGACGAACAGCGGGGCCGCCAGCCCGAGCTACCCGGCGATCTATCTGAACGATGTCGGCAACGCCGACTTCAACGGTCCCATCGCTGGCAACACCGGCTCCGGGAATGGCCTGGACGCCATCGCCTTTCACGGCACGACCGCAACCTCGCTCGCCTGGCAGACGGTCAGCAACAGCAGTGCGACCGGGCCACTGGGCTACCTGGTCGACGGCGGCCTGACCATCAATGGCAACTTCGTCCTGTCGCCATCCGACTATGTACCCGCGTTCGGGACGATCGTCGTCAAGGGCGGTAAGCTCGCCGCCAACGGCGCGGTCCTGACGAGCCTGCGCGATTCCACGGTCAACATTCCGACCTGCGGCTCGATCTTCGACCAGAAGGTATCGGGTGTCTGCCCCAAGGCGGGCCCGGGTGATTGGGGTGGCCTGGTCCTCGACCCGGTCTTCGCCAACACGCTCGCCGGTGGCGAGGTTCGCGACGCGACCACCGGCATCACGGTGGGGGCGTCCACGGGCCCGGCCATCACACTGGCCCTTGACCACAGCAATGTCCGGAACACGTCGGGGGACGGGATCGCCGCCCAGTCGCCGCTCACCATCAATGGCGGCGCGTTCACGAATCTTGGCGGACACGGCGTCCTGGTCGACCTCGGCGGCATGCCGTCGGGCTCCCTCGCCATCGCTGGAGCCGCCATTGCGGCAACCGGCCAGGAGGGGATCCTGGCCAGGGGCCTGGCAGGGGAGACGGTTCAACTCCAGGGCAACACGGTTGATCACGCGGGCACATTCGGCATCGACCTGGTCGGCTCCAACAACCTGAGCCTGACGAACAACACCGTCACCAACAGCGGGGCGGGGTTCCCGGCCATCTACCTCAACGGATTCACCGGTCCGTTCGCCAACGTGAGCGGTAATCGGGGTGCCCGTAACGGACTGGACGCCCTGGCGTTCCACGGGACGGTGAGCGATGACCTCACCTGGGTCACGGCCAGAAAGTCCGGATCCATCAAGCCACTCGGCTATCTCCTTGACGCGGACCTCAATCTGCCCGGGACCCTGACCGTCAACGCCGGGGACATCGTGAAGATCGCCAACGGGGCGCTGAATCTCGGCCGCATCAAAGCCGATGACACCGGTTCGAGCAGTCAGAAGGTCGTCACCAGCCTGGCCGACAACTCCACGGGGGTGCGGGCCTGCCCGTCGGCATTGCTTCCGGGTTGCGCCGGCCCCGTTGCGGGAGACTGGGGCGGCATCCAGCTGGCGGGGAACGGCGTCCTGGTCAACGCGGCGATCCGATATGCGACGACCGGAATCAGCATCAGCGGCCCCGCCGGCTCGACGTTCGGCTCCTCGAGCTTCGGACTCGTCGTCTCCCGGAGCAGCATCGGACCGGTCAAGGCCGACGCCATCGACACGACGCGAACTCCGATCTCGGTGACGGACTCGACGATCACCAATGCCGTGCATGGCATCAACGCCGACTTCACCAACGCCGCGCCCGGCGCCGCACTTCGACTGAGCGGCAACCGCTTCGCCTCAACCGGCGCCGAAGCGGTCTGGGGCCAGGCGCTCGGCGGGCATCCGGTCTGGATCACCGATAACCATGTGCAGGCGGCGGGGACCTTCGGGATGCGCCTGGTCAACACTGATGAGCTCGTTCTCCGCAACAACAACGTCAGCGGCAGTGGTGGCGGACCGGGTGCCGGCGCCGCGCGATACCCGGCGATCTATCTCAATGGCGTGACCGCCGATTTCGGTCGCGACGTTCGGGGCAATGTTGGAAGTGGAAACGGGCTGGACGCGATTGCCATGAACGGGACCGCGGCCGGCAACCTGAGCTGGATCAGCCCGCACGCGCAGCCGTCGACCCATCCGCTGGGTTACCTGCTCGATGGCGGACTGACGGTACAGAACGGGACGCTGACCGTCCATCCCGGTGATGCGGTGAAGGCGCTCGGCGGTCCGATCACCATCAACGGGGGGAGCGTCAACGCCGTGGGCGCGACCTTCACGAGCCTGAAGGACGGCTCGGGCTCTGCCGTCTCCTGCCCGTCCGTTGTGGCCTCGCTTTGCGGAGCATCGCCCGGCGATTGGGGCGGCCTGGTCATCACGGCGGATGCGGCCGGCCACCAGGCCAGCGGGATTATCAACACCACCCAGATCGATTACGCCGCCACCGGTATCTCGACCGACAGCGGGCCGATCGGTACCAGCGAGCCGGCGCTGACGCTCTCGGGTGACACGATCGCCAATGCCAGCAAGGACGGCATCAACAGCCTCGACACGCCCATCTCGGTGGAGTCCACGGTCATCCAGGGGGCTGGTTCGCACGGCATCTTTGCCAGCTTTCTGAGCCCGGCCAATTGCCCCGCGTCGCCGGCGCCCTGCAACCGGCTCACGGTGACGCATTCCGCGATCACGGGTAGCGCAAAGGACGGGATCGTCGCGAACGGGCTCGTCGGCCAGCCGGTGACGATCACGCACGATACGGTGACGGGCGCCGGAACCTACGGTATCCGGCTCGTCGGGGCGGACCTCGTGACCCTCACCGACAACACGATCAGCAGTAACGGCATGGCGGTTCCGAAGTACCCGGCCATCTACTTGAGTGGCGTCACCGGCGATTTCCAGAACGGCATCACCCGGAACAGTGGAGTGGGGAACGGCCTTGACGCGACGGTTTTCCACGGCATCGCGAACGCTGGGTTGAACTGGCTGACCGCGAAGAGCGGCGCATCCGCGCTGGGTTACCTTCTCGATGGCGACCTCACGGTCAACGGGCCCTTCAACAGCAATACCGGCGACGTGGTGAAGTCCCTCAACGGAAAGATCACCATCAACGGGGCAGTCCAATCGGCCGGTAGCACATTCACGAGTTTCAAGGACGACAGCGCGGGAATGCCCGCCTGTGCCTCGGTGTTCGTCACGGTCGCGTGCAGCGCAACCGGGTCGCCGGGCGACTGGAATGGCATCGCCGTCAATGGCGGCCCCACGGCTTTGACCGGCGCGGTCATCCGGGACGGGTCGATCGGCTTGAGCTCGAACGGAATCGTGAGCGTTGTTCAGTCCGCCCTCAACGGCCTCACCGGCGATGCGATCGACCTGACCAGCAGCAACGGGAGTGTCTTCACCGACGACACGATCACCAGTGTCGGGGGCAGCGGCGTCAGTCTTGCCGGAGCGTACGCGACGTTCGCTCGCGACGTCTTTACCGGAATCGGCGGCAATGGCGCCGGCAACTTTGCCATCAAGACCTCTGGCGCGAACGGACAGGCGGCGATCGAATGTTCCTCGATCCACGGTAATGCCGGCGGGCTTGCATCGAATGGCTCGACCGGAAGCGCGATCATCCAGAGTGACCTGTACGGAAACTCCCCTGGCATGGACGCGCTGGCGACGGTGCCGACGACCGCGACCAATGACTGGTGGGGCACGAGTCCGCCGGCGCCGACGCAATACACCCCAACCGTGACGGTCAATACACCGCTCCCTCAGCAGGCACCAACGCTCAAGGCGGGCTCAGGCAGCATCCAACTGACCGACGACAACACCAACGGAAACGGAAACTTCGGGAAGGGGACGTTGAACGTCAGCCTGACGTTCGACCGTGAAATGAATGCGAACGTGCCGTTGACGGTCGCGTTCCTCGGGCCGCTGGAAAATCAGGCCCATGCCGTCAGCGGGAGCTGGAACGCGGACCGCCTGACGTGGACGGGGACGGCGCCGATCGACCCGCTTCTCGACGCGGCCGGGTTGAACACGCTGACCGTGAGCAAGGGCAAGAGCTGCGTGCCCGATGGCCCCAACGTGATGACCGACGAGGCGGCCACCTTCACGCTCGACTTTGGGACGGCCACCGTGGCTGGGACTGGCGGCGCGACCCAGATCGGGGCCGCCAGCGCAACGCTCAACGACGCCGTCAATCCAAACGGATGGAGCAAGGCGTCGTCGAATCCGAAGACAGACACCGTGACGTTCTTCCTCGTGAGGCCTGACGGATCGCCCTATGACCCCGGCATCTTGAGCGGTGTTCAAGCCGGGACGATCGACCCAACGACACTCCCGGGGTTCGCGTCCATCGGGCATGGCACAACCGCCGTGCCGGTGAGCTTCAAGGACCACGGCCTTCTTACGAGCACCAGGTACGACTACGAGGTGGTGGCGCTTGACTTGAACGGCCTCACGGTCGGCCCGGAGCAGACCTTCACCACCACCGGACCGGCCAGTCAACTCGTCATAACCGGCAACCCGGGCAGCGTCGCCGGGGATCCATACACCTTCTCGGTCACCGCGGAGGACGCTGGAAACCGGACGGTCGCCGACTACGCCGGAAAAGTTCACTTCACCACCAGCGATCCGAAAGCCACGTTACCGGCTGACTACCAGTTCGCGACAACGGACCTTGGCGTCCAGGGCTTCACGGCCGTCCTGAAGACGGCTGGATCACAGACTCTGACCGCAACCGACACGATGACCAGCAGCATCACCGGCAGCCAGACGGTGACGATCAGCCCGGCGGCGGCGGCGACGCTGCAGATGACCGGGCTGAGCAACGGGACCGCGGGGGTGGGACAGACGGCGACGGTGACAGCGTATGACCTGTACAGCAACGTGGCCACCGGCTACAGCGGAACGGTGCACTTCAGCAGCAGTGACAGCCAGGCGGTGCTGCCGGCGGACTACACCTTCGTGGGTGGCGATGCAGGGAGCCATGCCTTCGCGGTCACGCTGAAGACGGCCGGAACCCAATCGGTCACGGTGACAGACACGGTGAACTCCTCGCTGACGGCGACGGAAAGCGGGCTGACCATCACCGCGGCGGCGGCGGCGACGCTGCAGGTGACCGGGCTGAGCAACGGGACCGCGGGGGTGGGGCAGACGGCGACGGTGACGGCGCTGGACGCCTTCCACAACACGGCCACCGGCTACAGCGGGACGGTGCACTTCACGAGCTCTGACGGCCAGGCGGTGCTGCCGGCCGACTACACGTTCACCCCAGTCGATGCGGGCAGCCACAGTGGGTTCGCGGTGACCCTGAAGACGGCGGGCTCGCAGAGTGTGACCGCCACGGATACGGTGACCAGCAGCATCACGGGCAGCCAGACGGTGACGATCAGCCCGGCGGCGGCGGCGACGCTGCAGGTGACCGGGCTGGGCAACGGGACCGCGGGGGTGGGACAGACGGCGACGGTGACAGCGTATGACCTGTACAGCAACGTGGCCACCGGGTACACGGGCACGGTGCACTTCAGTAGCACTGACGGCCAGGCGGTGCTGCCGGCGGACTATACCTTCGTGCCGGCAGACAGTGGCAGCCACGCTGGCTTCGCCATCACCCTGAAGACGGCAGGCTCGCAGACTGTGACGGCCACGGACACAGTGACCAGCAGCATCACGGGCAGCCAGACGGTGACGATCAGCCCGGCGGCGGCGGCGACGCTGCAGGTGACCGGGCTGAGCAACGGGACCGCGGGGGTGGGGCAGACGGCGACGGTGACGGCGCTGGACGCCTTCCACAACACGGCCACCGGCTACAGCGGGACAGTCCACTTCACGAGCAGCGACCTACTGGCCAGCTTGCCGCCCGATTACACCTTCCTCACGACCGACAGCGGTGTGCATAGCTTCAGCGTGACCTTGAAAACAATTGGCTCGCAGACTGTGACGGCGACCGACACGGTGACCAGCAGCATCACCGGCAGCCAGACGGTGACGATCAGCTAACCGGGGCGACCGGTCCGTAGAGCAAGGCGAATTGATCCATCGGGAGCCAGTCGCGGACCACGAGCGCGCCGGCCGCCACCATGCAGGCGTTCATCACCCGTCGATAGGACTCTTCCTCGTAGGCGGTCGACATGATGCGCGTGATGGCCTCCGCCTCCGCGTCGGGCGACAAACGCTCGTCCACGACGGCGGTGCTGGCCGGCGTTGGTCGGGTCGATGGCTGGAAGGCGCTGCCGTCGGCCACCTGCTGCGCCATCCGCATCGCATCAAAGAAGGCTGACTCCGAGCTGGGGAAGACCTCGGCTTTGGCGGCCCGGGTGGCCGCCTCGAGGGCCTTGAAGTACTCCGGCGCCAGCGCCACCTCCATGTCGGGGATCGCGCCCACTCCGGGAGATACGTCGATCACCTTCTCCCACTCAGCCGGCGTGAGCTGGCGTAGCCGGCTGAAGAACGCTTCGACCTGCCGAGTGTTGGGGCCGAACCTCTCCACGTTCAACTACAATACGCGCGGTTCCATGGTTTTTGGAGATCCGCCGTGCCTGTAGTCCAGTGGGAAGTCCACCTCGGCGATGCCGTCGAGGCGAGGGACGGCGAGCTCGGCACGGTTCGGGAGATCTTCGACGGGCCGGCCCAGACCGCCCAGTCCATCTTCCTGTCGACGCAGCCGTACATGCTCGTCGGCGACCCAGGCCAGCCGGACCTCTACATCCCGCAGTCGGAGATCGTCGACGTCAGCGAGGTCAAGCAGACCGTCTATCTCAAGTGCTGGCTGCGCGACATCAATGCGCTTCGCTGGACCCACGACCCGCGGCGGCCGGCCTCGGCGCCGATCGCCTTCTCCCCGCGGTCGCGGGTGCCCGACGCGCTCCGCCCGGACGCGCACGGCACCGTGGGGCCGCGGCCCCGGGTCGAGAGCGGTGCCTGGACGCCCGGCGAGGCGGCGCCTCGGACGGAGCCGGGACGGGGGATCCGGATCGGCGACCGCCTCAAGCCCGGCGATAAGATCCCGGCCCAGGGTCAGTACATGTGTACCGTCTGCCGTTTCCGCAAACATACCCGGCAGTTTCGGGAAGAAAATCCCGACGGCCGGTTCCCGCCGCCGCATCACCCCGACGCCCTGTGGGAGCTCGAAGACCTCCGGCCATAGGGCGGCCACCTGATTCGCGTCGGTTCTAGCGAAGCGGTGCCTGTATTCGAAAACCCTTTTGCTAGAATCACCCGCGTACCGTGCTGAGCGATTATTTTCCCTTGCTCATTTTCCTTGTCGCGGTCGTCGTCTTTGGTCTGCTCGCCCTGTTTCTGCCGCCCTGGCTGGCGGGCAGCCGGCCGAGCGCCGCCAAGGATCTGCCCTATGAATCCGGCATCGTGCCGCGCTCCAGTGCCCGACGCCGGTTCTCCATCACCTACTACCTGACGGCCATGCTCTTCATCATCTTCGACGTGGAGGCGATCTTCATCTATCCGTGGGCGGTCATCCTGAGGAGCCTGCGCTGGTTCGGCGTCGCCGAGATGGCGGTCTTCGTCGCCATCCTTTTGGTGGCCTTGATTTACGTCTGGAAGAAAGGAGCGCTGGAATGGGGGAGCTGACGCTTCGCCCCGTTCCGACCCCGACCGGGCGGGCTGCCGGGCCGACGCCCCTGAACGCGCTGGGCAACAACGTGCTCACTACCACCCTCGACAAGGTGATCAACTGGGGCCGCTCGAGTGCGATCTGGCCGGCCCTGTTCGGGCTGGCGTGCTGCGCGATCGAGATGATGGGCACGGTCGGGCCCCGCCACGACCTGTCCCGTTTCGGTTCGGAGGTGTTCCGGGCCTCTCCGCGGCAGGCCGACCTGATGATCGTGTCGGGACGGGTGTCGATCAAGATGGCGCCGGTGCTGCGCCAGATCTACGACCAGATGCCAGAGCCCAAGTGGGTGATCGCCATGGGGGCCTGCGCCTCGTCGGCCGGCATGTTCAACAATTACGCCATCGTGCAGAGCGTGGACAAGATCGTCCCGGTCGACATCTACGTTCCCGGATGTCCCCCGCGCCCGGAGGCGCTGATCGACGCCGTCATCAAGCTGCAACGCCGGATCCGCGGGGAGCCGCTGGTCAAGCGGTCAGCCTGACGGCGGCACCTGGCGAAGGGCAGCCGATGAGCGAGCACGTGGTTGAGACGCTGGTGCAGCGGATCAGCGAGCGCTTTGCGGGCGCCCTCAAAGAGAGTTCCGACTTCCGGGGCGACCTGAGCGTCGTCGTCGACCCTGGCTCGCTGGTGGGCGTCGCGCGCTACCTGAAGGACGAGGAGCATTTCAACTACTTTCTTTACGCGACCGCGGTCGACTGGCCGGCCCGTGAGCCGCGCTTCACGGTCCTCTGGGAGGTTCGCTCCCTCGCCAACAAGACGCGGATCCGGATCAAGACGACCGCCACCATGCCGGATCCGCACGTGCCGAGCCTGACCTCGGTCTGGCCCCCCGCCAACTGGCACGAACGCGAGACCTACGACCTGTTCGGCATCAAGTTCGACGGGCATCCCGACCTGCGCCGCATCCTGATGCCGGACAGCTGGGAGGGCTATCCACTGCGCAAGGACTACGTCTCCTTCGGCGAGCCGGTGATCTTCAGTGACCAGAAGCTCGAGGGGTTGGAGCCCGACGCCATCCGTGGCTGACGTCATCATCGAACCGCAGGTCCACGGGCCGGAGCAGGAAGAAGAAGCTGAGTGGATGGACCTCAACATGGGTCCCCAGCATCCCAGCACGCACGGGGTTCTGCGCGTCAAGTTGAAGCTGGACGGTGAGATCGTGCGCGACGCGGAGCCGGAGATTGGCTACCTCCACACCGGCTTCGAGAAATCCTTCGAAGACAAGACCTACACGCAGGGCATCACCTTCAGTGACCGGATGGATTACCTGGCGCCGCCGATCAACAATGTCGGCTTTGTCATGGCGGTGGAGAAGCTCCTCGAGTTGGAGGTCCCGCCGCGGGCGCAGGTGATCCGGGTCCTGATGATGGAGCTCGCCCGCATCGCCAGCCATGAGCTGTGGCTCGGGACCGCGGGGCTGGACCTTGGCGTCTATTCCGGGTTCTTCTACGCCTGGCGCGACCGCGAGCTCGTCCTCGACCTCAATGAGGCCTACTCGGGGGTCCGCATGATGACCTCGTTCACCCGGGTGGGCGGCGTGGCCTGGGATCTTCCCGACGGGTGGATCGAGCAACTGCAGCGCTTCATCGACCTGATGCCGCCACGGATCGACGACTTCGAGTCGATGTTGACGAACAATCCGATCTGGTTGGAGCGACTGCGGGGTGTCGGTGTGCTGAGCGCCGCGGACGCGATCGAGTGCGGTGTGACCGGTCCCATGCTGCGCGGCTCCGGGGTCGATTACGACGTCCGCAAGCAGTTTCCCTATTGCGGCTACGAGAACTATGAGTTCGACGTGCCGCTCGGCGTCAACGGCGATTGCTACGACCGATACCGTGTGCGTTTGCAGGAGATGCGGGAATGTCTGAAGATCCTCCAGCAAGGCATCGACCGCCTCCCGGACGGTCCGTATGCCAGTGCGAACCGCAAGGTGGCGCTGCCACCACGGGGCGAGTTGAGCCAGAGCATGGAGTCGGTGATCCATCACTTCCGGCTGGTTAGCGAGGGCTTCAAGGGCCCGGTCGGCGATGTCTACGCCTTTGTCGAGAGCCCCCGCGGTGAGCTGGGCTTCTACCTGGTGTCAGACGGCGCCAACAAGCCCTACCGGATGAAGGTTCGGCCGCCGTCCTTCTGCAACCTGCAACCCTTAAAGAAACTGGTTGACGGCGTCCTGGTCGCGGATGTGATCGCCGTGATGGGCAGCATGGATTTCATCCTGGGGGACGTGGACCGCTGATGCTCAGCAAGGAGACGGCGGATCGTATCCGCGAATCCGCCGCCCGCTACCCATCCAAGCAGTCGGCGATCCTGCCGGCGCTGTGGGCGGTCCAGCATGAACAGGGCTACGTGACGCAGGAGGCCATGGGCGAGATCGCCCAGCACCTGGGTCTGCCCGCCTCATTGATCGAGGCGACCTCCTCCTTCTACTCCATGTTCCTGACCCGGCCGGAAGGCCGGCACGAGGTGGTGATCTGCGTCAACGCCCCCTGCATGTTGCGGGGTGCCGACGAGATGACCGCGCACATCGAGCGCCGGCTCGGCGTCCGCGATGGCCAGACCACGCCGGACGGGGCCATCACCTGGCACTCGACGATCGAGTGCCTCGGTGGTTGCGGCGGCGCCCCCATGATGCAGGTCGACCACCGCTTCGAGGAAGACCTGACCTACGAGAAGGTGGACGCCATCTTCGAGCGGCTGCGTTCCGCGCCCGCCCCGCATGAGATGGGCCAGCCCCACAAGGCGCTCGCGGTGCCGCCGGTCAAAGGCGAGAAAGCGCGCAGTGGCGCTGAAGGCGCCCGTCCGCGAGGAAGGAAGACGCAACAGTAATGGGCCTAAAGCCAATCCTCACGAAAGACTTCGGCGTGGAGAATCTTGCGCAACTGTCGGTGTACGAGCACACCGGCGGGTACACGGGGTTCAAGAAAGCGCTGGGGATGCAGCCGGACGCGCTCGTCGACCTGGTCAAGGCGAGCGGCCTGCGCGGCCGGGGAGGTGCCGGCTTCCCCACCGGGAACAAATGGAGCTTCCTGCCCAAGGGCATGTACCCGCGATATCTGGTCTGCAACGCCGACGAGAGCGAGCCGGGGTGCTTCAAGGACCGCTATCTGATCGAGACGAGCCCGCACCAGGTCCTCGAGGGCGTCATGATCGCGGCCTACGCGATCGGGTCCAATCTCGCCTTCATCTACATCCGTGGCGAATACCTGCCCCAGTATGAGGCGCTGGAAGGCGCGATCGACGAAGCCCGCAAGGCCGGCTACCTGGGCAAGAACGTGCTCGGCAAGGGCTACGACCTCGACGTGATCCTCCATCGCGGCGCCGGCGCCTATATCTGCGGCGAGGAGACGGCGCTGCTGACCTCGCTCGAGGGATACCGGGGCGAGCCGCGGCTCAAGCCGCCGTTCCCTGCGATCAAGGGCCTGTACGGCAAGCCGACGGTCGTCAACAACGTGGAGACGGTCTCCAACCTGCCGCACATCATCCTCAACGGCGCCGAGTGGTTTTCGGCGATGGGGACGCCGACCGGCAAGGGCACGCGAGTCTGGTGCATCAGCGGGCACGTCAACAAACCTGGCAACTACGAGCTCGAGAACGGCACGCCGATCCGCGAGTTGATCGAGGTGCACGGCGGAGGGGTCTGGAAGAACCGCAAGCTCAAAGCCTTTCAGCCGGGTGGGGCGTCCATGATGGTGCTCCTGCCGGAGCACCTTGACGTCGCCCTCGACTTCGACGCCATCGCCAAGGCCGGATCGATGGCCGGGGCGGGCGCGATGGTGGTGATGGACGAGACGACCTGCATGGTCGACGCCGCGCGGCGCTACGTGAAGTTCTTCCAGCACGAGAGCTGTGGGAAGTGCACCCCATGCCGCGAGGGCACCTTCTGGATGGCCAATATCTTCGACACCTTCGAGGGCGGCACCGCGAAGGGCACGGATATCGATCTGCTGCTCGACGTGGGCTACAACATCGACGGCCGCTCCTTCTGTCCGCTGGGCGACGCCTCCACGTGGTTTCCCCGCAGCGTCATCAAGTACTTCCGGGACGAGTTCGAGCAACACGTCGCGGAAAAGGGCTGCCCCTTCAAGAAAGTCCCTGAGGAGGCGGTCGCGTAGTGGCGGCGGTGCAGACGGACCAGGTCACCGTCACCGTCAACGGCGTGTCCGTGACGGTGCCGAAGGGCACCCTGATCCTCGATGCCGCCAAAAAGGTCGGCATCGACATCCCCATCTTCTGTTCGCATCCGAAGATGGCCCCCGTCGCGGTCTGCCGGATGTGCCTGGTGGAAGTGGAGAAGATGCCGAAGATGCAGCCGGCCTGCGCGGTGCAGGTTGCCGAGGGCATGATCATCCGGACCAAAACCGACCAGGTCGAGAAGTACCAGAAGGGGGTCCTCGAGTTTCTGTTGATCAATCATCCGCTCGACTGCCCGATCTGCGATAAGGGTGGCGAGTGCCCGCTGCAGGACCAGACCTACCAGTACGGACCCGGGGCGAGCCGCTACGTCTATCAGAAAGCCCACTTCGACAAGGCGGTCCCGCTATCCGACAAGATCGTGCTCGACCGCGAGCGCTGCATCCTGTGCTGGCGGTGTACCCGGTTCAGTGAAGAGATCTCGGGCGAGCGGGAGCTGGCCCTGATCCAACGCGGCGTCCACACCATCATCGGCACCTTCAACGACGAGCCCGCCCAGTCCAACTACCAGGGCAACTGGACCGAGATCTGTCCGGTCGGCGCGCTGACGTCGCGGAAATATCGCTTCATCAGCCGGCCCTGGGACCTCGATCGCACAGCCAGCATCTGCCCCGGCTGCAGTATGGGCTGCAACATCCAGATCGATGCGCGAAGTAACAAGATCGGACGGTTCCAGTCCCGAGAAAACCTCGACGTCGATGACAGCTGGCTCTGTGACTTCGGCCGGTACAGCTTTCCGAACTTCCAGCGCTCGGCGTCCGAGCGACCACGCGTCCGTCGCGACGGCAAGCTGGAGGAAGTCTCCTATCCAGAACTGGCCGAGTTCGCCGCGGGTGCCCTCAGGCGAGCCGGAACCCCGGTCGCCGGTTGGGCGTCGCCCGCGTCGACCAACGAGGAGCTGTTCCTCTTCCAGCGGTTGTTCCGCGAAGTCCTGAAGTCGCCGCATATCGATCACCGCATCGTTGCCGTTACGGATACCTCGCCTGACGATATGACCCTCCCGATCGCGGATATCGAGCGCTGCGACCACGTCGTCGTGCTCGGTGGCCAGGAGGTGATCGATGCGGCCCCGGTCCTGCACCTCCGGCTGTTCAAGAGCCAGCGGAAAGGGGTCACCATCCACAAGATCGGAAGTGGTGAGGGAAAGGCGGCCCTTGACGGGATCCCGGCCGAGGCGATGGCGGTCGGCATCCTCGCGACTGAGGCCAACCGCAAACAGGCGGTCGATCTCCAGGATCAGCTCGGACGGAAAGTACAGGGCAGTGTCCGGCGGTTGATTGTCAGTATCGGGCCCAACGGCCGGGGTGCGACCGACCTCGGGGTTCTGCCGCACGCCGGCCCGGGCTATGCGGCCTTGAACGGTAAGGCGGGCAAGGGGCGATGGGACTGGCCGCACGCCGGCATCAAAGCGATCTATGTGCACGATCCGAGCCCGCTGCACGGCTTTGCCCCGACCGAAGCGGAGGCGCTCTGGTTGTCGACGCTGCCGATTTCGATCTTTCACCGGTTCAAAGCCACGCCCCTGGATGACATGGTCCAGGTCGTCATCCCCGGCCGCGCCTTCACGGAGAAGAACGGCACGGTCACGAACATGGAAGGGCGCGTCCAACGGATCGGTCGCGCGATCGACGCCGACGCCGTTCGGGACGATTGGCGCGTTCTGCAGGACCTTGCCAACCAGCTGGGCGCTGGATGGGATTACGACGGCGTCAACGACATCACGAACGACATCGTCCGGGCCCTTCCACCTTACGAGGCGGTCAACCGGGGTGAGCGGGTGCTCTGGAGCCAACAAGCGTGACCCTCGAAGTCGTCATCGTCACCCTGATCAAGGCCGCGATCGTGATCGGCGCGCTGCTCACCGGGTTCGCCTACCTGACGCTCTTCGAGCGGAAGGTCCAGGCGCGGATGCAGCAGCGCCCCGGCCCGAACCGGGTCGGTCCTTTCGGCCTCCTCCAGCCGGCGGCGGACGGGCTGAAGCTCTTCTTCAAGTCGAGCAGCGAGCCGTCGGGCCGCGATCACTTCCTCTATCTGCTGGCGCCCATGATCTCGATGTGCGCGGCGCTCGCCAGCTTTGCCATCATCCCGATCAGCGGCCCCGGTCCGCTGGTGCTCTTTAATCACACGATCGGCTGGTACGTGATGAACGTCAACATCGGCATCCTGTGGTACTTCGCCGTGACGTCGATCGGGGTCTACGGCATCTTCCTGGCCGGCTACGCCTCCAACAGCAAGTACTCGATGCTCGGGGCGCTGCGGTCATCGGCCCAGATGATCAGCTACGAGATGGCGCTTGGCCTTTCGCTCGTGCCCGTCTTCATCCTGGCCGGGTCGGTCAAGCTGGTCGACATCGTCAACGCCCAGCACACCTGGTGGTTCGTCGTGCCGTTACTGCCGGCCTTTTTCCTCTACATGATCGCGGGGATCGCGGAGACGAACCGAGCGCCCTTCGATCTGCCCGAGGCTGAAACCGAGCTGGTGGCCGGCTACCACACGGAATACTCGGGGATGCGCTTCGCCCTCTTCTTCATGGCGGAGTACATCAACATGATCATCGTCAGCTCGATCGCGACCATCGTGTTCCTCGGCGGATGGTGGGGCCCGCTCGGTATCCTGCCCGGCCCGTGGTGGTTCATCCTTAAGGTTGTGGCGCTGCTCTACCTCTACGTCTGGCTTCGCGCCACGCTGCCCCGGCTCCGCTATGACCGGTTGATGGCGCTCGGCTGGAAGTCGCTGTTCCCGCTGTCGCTGGCCATGATGATGGTGACGGCGGTGATCGCCGTGGCCGCCCAGGGAAAGTTTTAGCCGTGTCGGGTATCCGCGAAGTCTTCATGGGGCCGGTTTACATCGCCAAGGCGATGATGACCACGCTCAAGCACAACGCCAAACCCCTCGTCACGATCTCCTATCCGGAACGCCAGAAGCCGGTGCCACCCCGGGAGCGCGGCCGTCACATTCTGCATCGCTATGCCGACGGCCTCGAGAAGTGCGTCGGCTGCGAGCTGTGCGCCATCGCCTGCCCGGTCGGCTGCATCGTCGTCGAGGCGGCCGAGAACACGCCCGAGCACCGGGTCTCGCCTGGTGAGCGCTACGCGAAGCGCTACGAGATCAACCTGCTCCGCTGCATCTACTGCGGCATGTGCGAAGAAGCCTGCCCCTACGACGCCATCACGATGGGCCCGCGGTACGACCTGGCCGACGACCACCCCGATAAGTTCATCGCGGTCAAGGAAGACCTGCTCGAGCCGCTGAGCGCCAGCCTCGGCGACACCGCGCTGCCGACGGCGGCGCCGTCGGCACAGAAGGTTCCGCGGAAGTGGTAGTCGCCTTCGCGCTCCTCGCCGCCTGGGAACTCGTCACGGCCGCTGGCGTGGTCGCCTTTCGCCGGCCGATCTACAACGCGCTCTCCCTCGTCGCCAACATGCTCGGCCTGGCGATCCTCTTCTTGATCCTGAACGCGCAGTTCCTGTTCGCGGCGCAGATCATCGTCTACGCCGGGGCCGTCATGGTCCTGTTCGTCTTCATCATCGCGCTGCTGAATCCCGGGCTCGACCTGACCCTGCGGCGGGGGAGCACCGAATGGATCTACGGAATCGTCTTCGGCGTGGTCTTTGCCGGACTCTTTGGCGCGCTCCTCTATAACCGCGGGCTCAGCGGCCGCACGGGCGCCGATACGCCGGAAGCCATCAGTGCGATCGGCAGCGTCCAGTCGATCGGCGTGGCGCTGTATACGAAGTTCCTCTTCCCGGTCGAAGTGACGTCGATCCTTTTGCTGGTGGCCGCCGTCGGCGCCGTCTACCTGGCGATGCGAAAGGCCGAATGATGTCGATCCCGGCCTACTCCTTCTTACTGCTCAGCGGGGCCATCTTCACCCTCGGTGCGGTTGGCTTCCTGATTCGACGCAATCCCCTGGTGGTCTTCATGTGCATCGAGCTGATGCTCAACGCGGTGAACCTGGCCTTTGCCGCCATGAGCCGGTACCTGAATTCACTGGATGGGGTGGTCTTCGCCTTCCTCGTGATCACCGTGGCCGCTGCCGAGGTGGTGGTGGGCATCGCCATCATCGTGCAGGTCTACCGCGCCGGGCGCGAGATGGATGTCGACGAACTCGACCTGATGAAGAACTGAATTGAGCACGCTAGCCCCTCTCGTGCTACTCGCCCCGCTTGCGGGGTTTCTGATCAACGCCTTGGTCGGCCGCAACCTGCCCCGGCGCATCGTGGGGTGGATCGGCGCCGGCAGCATCGGGCTGGCCTTCATCTTTGCGCTGGCGATCCTTACCCAGGTGGTGGGCGGCCACCACCTGGACCAGTCCTATTTCACCTGGTGGTCCAGCGGGCAGTTCTTCGTCCCGTTCAACCTCTATGTCGACCCCCTGTCGACGCTGATGATCCTCGTGATCACCGGGGTGGGCTTTCTGATCCACGTCTACTCGATCGGCTACATGGCCGAAGACCCCGGGTTTGGACGTTTCTTTGCGTACATGAACCTCTTCGTCTTCTCCATGCTGCTGCTGGTCCTCTCGGGGAACCTCGTCTGGCTGATCGTCGGCTGGGCCGGGGTCGGTCTTTGCTCCTACCTGCTGATCGGGTTCTGGTACGACCGGCCGGCCGCCGTACTGGCCGCTCGCAAGGCCTTCGTGATGAACGTCATCGGCGATGTGGGACTGGTCTTCGCCGCCTTCCTCGTCTTCCTCAACCTCAACGTGTTGGACTACAACGCCATCTTCAGCCGCGTTCACTCGCTGCCCAAAGGCGGGACGATCATCACGGCCATCTGCCTGTTGCTCCTGGTCGGGGCGGTCGCCAAGTCGGCACAGCTGCCGCTGCACACCTGGTTGCCGGACGCCATGGAAGGGCCCACCCCGGTCTCCGCCCTGATCCACGCCGCAACCATGGTGACGGCCGGGGTCTACCTCGTCGCCCGGATGCACATCCTCTATGACTGGGCGCCCGTCGCGGCGGCCACCGTGGCGGTGATCGGTGGCGTCACCGCCCTGTATGCGGCCACCATCGGGACCGTGCAGGTGGACATCAAGCGCGTGCTCGCCTACTCGACGATGAGCCAGATCGGCTATATGTTCCTGGCCGTCGGCATCGGCGCCTACGCGGCGGGGATGTTCCACTTCATGACCCACGCGTTCTTCAAGGCCCTCCTCTTCATGGCGGCCGGGAACGTGATCCATGCCTTCCACGACGACCAGGACATTCGGCATATGGGACGGCTGCGGGCCGGCTTGCCGGTGACATTCTGGACGTTCCTGATCGGAACGCTGTCGATCAGCGGCTTCCCCCTGCTGGCGGGCTTCTTCAGCAAGGACGAGATCATCCGTGCCGCGCTCAGCGTGAGTGGCGGCGAATTCATCCTTGGCCTGGTCGCCCTGGTGACGGCGGGGCTGACCGCGTTCTACATGTTCCGGCTCTTCATCATTGCCTTTGGCTGGGAATGGATGGCCGATGACCCGCGCCACCTCCACGAGGCCATTCCGATCCAGACGATCCCGATCGTCATCCTGGCGGCCGGGGCGTCGCTCGGTGGGTATGTCCCGGTCGCGAACTTCCTTGCGCCGGTCTTCGGCCATGGGGTCGACATTGGTACGGGGGCCTTCCTGGGACTGGCGGCCCTGACCCTGCTGGCCGCCGCCATCGGCTTTGCCGTCGCGTACCTGCTCTACGCGCGCCGCCCGGAGCTGGCGGCGGTCTGGCGCGCCCGTCTTGGACCGGTTCACACCTTGGTCGAGCGCAAGTACTACGTCGACGAGCTCTATGACCGTGTCTTTGTTCGGCCCGGGTTCGCGTTGGGCCGCTTCTTTTCCCATGTCCTCGAGCCGCGGGTCATCGACGGCGCGGTCGATGGCGTGGCCTCGTTCTTCCTCCTCGAGTCGCGGGAATGGCGGCTGATCCAGACCGGGCGGGTGCGCAGCTATGGGCTGTGGACGCTCGGCGGCGCCATCGGGATCGTCGTCATCGTAGCCGCCTACCTCGGCTATCTGCCGTTTCGGTTGGGCTGATGGGCTGGTACGCACTGACCAACAACGCGCCGTGGCTCACCCTGGTCCTGGTCGTGCCGCTGGCCGGCGCGCTCCTGGTGGCGCTCGTCCCATCGATGGCGCGCCGAGCCGTGAAGCAGCTCGGCGTGCTGACCGCAGGGGCCACCCTGCTGCTCGTGCTCCTCGTCATTGGGGGCTTTCAGCACGGCGTAGGGAATCTGCGGTTTCAGTTCGAGGAGGTGCGCCAGTGGATCCCGGGCGTCGGGATCAGCTACCACCTCGGCGTTGACGGGCTCAGCCTCTTCCTGCTCGGGCTTAACGCGTTGCTCTTTCTCCTGGCGATCGCCGTGGCGGACCCGGCGACCCCCCGGTTCAAGCAGTTCGTGCTGCTGCTGCTCATCCTCGAGGCCGCGACCGCCGGCGTGCTGCTCTCGCTTGACCTGATCCTCTTTTACGTCTTCTGGGAGGCGATGCTCGTGCCGCTCTACTTCCTGATCGGCGCCTGGGGGGAGGGGCGCCGCGTCTATGCCGCCTTCAAATTCCTGATCTACACCGTGGTGGGCAGCTTTGCCATGCTGGTCGCCATCCTGGCCGTCGCCGCCATCAGCTTTTCGCAGACCGGCCAGCTGACCTTCGACTGGCCGGCGCTGGTGGCGCACCCGGCGAGCGGCCTCGCCCACCTCCCGCTGGGCCTGACAGTGGGGGTGCAACAACTGCTCTTCCTCGGGTTCGGCCTGGCCTTCGCCATCAAGATGCCGCTCTTTCCCCTGCATACCTGGCTGCCGCCGGCCTACACGGCCTCGCCCATCCCGGTCCTGATCGTCTTTGCCGGGCTCGTCTCCAAGCTCGGTGCGTATGGCTTCATCCGGTTCAACCTGGCGCTCTTCCCGGATGCCGCGCACTCGCTGGGACCCTTCCTCGCCGTGCTTGCCACGATCGGCATCCTCTACGGCGCCTTCATGGCGCTGGTGCAGACGGATCTCAAGCGGCTCGTTGCCTACGCCTCGATGAGCCATCTCGGCTTCATCGGCCTGGGCATCTTCACCGGCAACCTGCTCGGGATCGAAGGCGCGCTCGTCCAGATGGTCAATCACGGCGTCATCATCGCCGCCCTCTTCCTGATCGTGGCAATGATCGAACGCCGGACCGGCACCCGGGAGCGGGCGCAGCTCCGCGGGCTCGCTACCGGCACCCCGCTCTTCGCCGCCCTGTTCCTGCTCGTCTCGCTGGCGGCGCTCGGCTTACCCGGGCTCAACGGGTTCGTTGGTGAGTTCCTCATCATGCTGGGCGCCTGGAGCGCCTTCCTCCCACTCGCGGTGGCCGCCGGCATCGGCGTCATCCTCGCCGCCTGGTACGTGCTCCGCATGTACCAGGGCGCCTTCCAGGATGGCCCCGTCGAGCCGACCGGATTTGGTGAGATGCGCGCGACCGACGTCGGCGTGCTGGCGCCACTCCTGGCGTTGATGGTCCTGATCGGGATCAGCCCCGCGTTCTTTCCGGCGGCCGTCGAGGCCACGGTCAAGGCCCTGCCGGTGCTCACACGATGACGATCGATCTCAACGGCATCGGCATCGACTACACGGCCATCCTGCCGGAACTGGTCGTGGCCGGCACGATGATCGTCGTCCTGTTCCTGGAGCTGTTCGTCCCGCCGGGCCGGCGGAATGTCCTGGCGGCGGTGACGGTCCTGGGGCTGATCGCGGCGCTGGTCGCCAACGTCCCCCTGTGGGGCCAGAACAGGGTCGCCTTCGCCGGGACGGTGACCGGCGACAGCCTGGCGGCCTTCTTCAACGTGGTGCTGATCGGGGTCGCCATCCTGACTGCGGTGATCTCCCCACGGTATCTACGCGCGCTCCAGCTCGACTACGGCGAGTACTACATCCTCCTGCTCGGCGCCACGCTGGGGATGATGCTGCTGGCCGCGGCCACCAGCCTGATGACGATCTTCCTCGGCATCGAACTGCTGTCCATCTGCCTCTATGTGCTCTGTGGATTCGCCCGCGCCCAGTTACGCTCGCAGGAGTCCGCACTCAAGTATTTGCTGCTGGGCGGCTTTGCCACCGGTTTCTTGCTCTACGGGATGGCGCTGATCTACGGGGCGACCGGCAGCACAACGCTGCGCGGCATCGCCGCGTTTAGCACGGCGGAGGCGAGCGGCAATGTCCTGCTCCTGCTCGGGATCGGCTTCCTGTCCATCGGCCTCGCCTTCAAGGCGTCCGCGGCGCCGTTCCACATGTGGACGCCCGACGTCTACGAGGGCGCGCCCACCATCGTGACCACCTTCATGTCGGTCGCGACCAAGTCGGCCGCCTTCGCCGCCATCGGGCGGGTCTTCATCGCCACCTTCCCGGCGATCGCGAACCGCTGGTACATCCCCCTCGCCTTGATCGCGGTCCTTTCGCTGGCGGTCGGGAACCTGGTCGCCATCACCCAGGACAACCTCAAACGGATGCTGGCCTACTCCGGCATCGCCCACGCCGGGTTCATCCTGCTCGGCATCCTTCCGGGGACGGCCGAGGGTTTCGGCGCCACGCTCTTCTATGTCGCGGCCTACGCCGTCATGAACTTCGGCGCCTTCGCGGTGGTGACCTCGATCGGGGCGGCCGGCGAGCAGACCGCGGACATCAGCTACTGGCGTGGCCTGTTCTACCGGCGGCCGTTCCTCGCCACGGTGATGACGATCTTCTTGCTGTCGCTGGCCGGCATCCCGCCGACCGTCGGCTTTTTCGCCAAGCTCTTCGTCTTCAAGGCGCTGGTGACGTCGCAGATCTGGTTGCCGCTCGCGGTGGCGATCATCATGACGATCGTGTCCTTCTATTACTACCTGCGCGTGATCGTGGTGATGCTGGCGGTTCCCGCCGAGGGTATCGCGGTGAAGGAACGGGTGGGCGCCTCCATGGGCACCGTGCTGGCGGTCTCCGCGGCGGGCACTATGATCCTGGGCATCTTCCCAAGCTTCGTGCTCGACTGGGCCACCAGAGCCGCCTCCCTACACTTGTAGCGCCAGCGTGCTAGCCCCATCCCCGGTCCGTCAGGCCCCGCCACCGCCCGCGAAGCCGCGCCTTACGCCGGTGCGGATCCTGTTTCGCTCCTGGCGGGAACTGCGCAAGATGCGGACCGCCATCATCCTCCTCGCCATCCTGGCGCTGCTGGCGACGATCGGGACCTTGTTGCCGCAGATCCCCCAGAATCCACGGAGCGTGATGGGCTTCGTCCTGCGACACCCGTACTCCTCACCGTGGCTGGCCCGGCTCGGCTTCTTCGACATCTTCAGCTCGGTGCCGTTCATCGTCACGGCGGTCTTGATGTATGTGTCCATCGGGGCCAGCATGTTCATCCGGGTGCCGGCCGCCTGGCGTCGGTTCGCCATCCACGGGCAGCGGAATCGCGCCTTCTGGGCGGAGATCGCCAGCATCGTCTTTCACGCCAGCTTCTTCGTCCTGCTGGTGGGGGTGCTGATCGGCAAATCCGCCGGGTTCGTCGGGAACGCGGCGGTGGTGGAGGGGGATAGCTTCGTGGAGGCTCGCGCCAACTACGACAACCTGAGCGAGGGGCAGTTCGCCGGGCGCCACGCCGGCTTCGAGGTGAAGGTCGACAGCTTCAAGGCCGCCTACTGGCCCACCGGCGCGCCCAGGGACTTCACCTCGAGGGTACGGATCTTCGATCAAGGACGGCTGGTGGAAACCCGGAACATCCAGGTGAATCACTACCTCGACTATCGCGGCGTCAAGATCTACCAGGCGGGCTACGGCTGGGCGCCAACGCTCAGGATCGAGACGCCGGATGGCCGGGTGGTCGCCGACGCGCCCACCATTTTTGTTGGCGACCCGCAGCTGGCGAACGGCGTCATCAAGGCGCCCTCGGCCGGTTCCACCTCCCAGGAACTCGGGGTCACCGCGCTCTTCATGCCCGACCCGCGGGTGGTCAACGAGGCGATCTCGCCCGGCACGCCGCAGCTGCGCAACCCATTGCTCCTCGCCCGGCTCTTTCGGGGCGACCTGCACCTGGACCGGGCCCAGAACGTCTTCGCGCTGGACACCGGCAACATGGACCTGCGCTGGCGCGGGGCCTTGCGGCTTGGCGACAGCGTCGTGACACCGGACGGCTACCGGCTGACCTTCACCGGGCTCAAGCAATACACGGACCTGACGATCAACAAGGATCCCGGGATCTCGATCGTCCTGGCCGCCTTCATCATCGGCCTGTCGGCCCTGATCCTGAGCCTCTATCTGCCGCTGCTGGGGCCAGAGCAGCGGCTGGCGCCGGCCCGCCAGTTCACCGACTAACGGTCCAGTATTTCGCCTGCCCTTACGTTGCTGTCTTCGTATGCCTATAAAGGATGGGCCCAACGGACGGGACCGTAACAGGGTTGGAACCCGCATCCTAAGGCGCGTAGTGCGCAATCACCGTCTTGGTCGTGGCAAGCTCGGCCAGGCGATCGTCGAGACCGCCTTGCTGTTCCCGATCCTCTGCCTGCTGGTCATGGGAAGCACGGACCTGGGGCGCGTTTTCTATTACTCGATCGAGGTGACCAACGCGGCTCGCGAGGGAGCCCGGCAGGGGTCCTCCTACGACCCGGTCAATGGCAATGCCTCGGCGACGCACGCGGCGGTGATTGCCGCCGTCCGTGCCGAGGCGGCCGACCTGACCCTGGTCGAGCCCAGCCCAGCCTTCTCGCCGGTCAACTGCCAGGCGGGCCCACCCTATGCGGCGGCGTACTATCCGACGGCGGCCAATACCGGGTACGTGTTCGCCTGCTTCAACGAGAACGATGCGCTGACAAGCGGCGCGGCAGGACAAACGGTCCGGGTGACCATCCTTTACAACTTCACGCCGGTGACGCCGCTGATCGAAAATGTCGCCGGCAACATCCACGTCCAGGCGACCACCACCATGGTCATCCAGGGGCAGCCGTGAGCCGGCAAAAGAAACGCGCCCAGTCGCTGGTCGAGATGGCGATGATCGCGCCGCTCCTGATCATGATGCTGATCAGCGTCATCGACTTCGGCCGCGCCGCCTACGACTACTCGACGTTATCGGCGGCGGTCCGGGAAGGCGCCCGCCAGGCGGCGCTGACCGGCGGCACACGCATGGCTGACGCGGACGTGATTGCCGCGGTCCAGCGGTACGCCGTCGGCCTCTCGCTTTCCCCCGCCGCCTGCGTCAACGGCGCCTACTCGGCAACCGCCTGGCCCCCCTCGACACCGAGTTCAGCCGCCCCGAACACCGGTGTTATCTACATTGTGTCCGGATCGTCAAACTCGTCCAGTATCGACGCTCCGGCGGGTCAGGCGCCGGCCAGCGCCACCGGGTCCTGTGCCGCCGTAAGCCCCGCCTACGCAGGCCGTTATCCCCTTACGGTCAAGGTCGTCTATAACTTCCAACCACTGACGCCCTTCGTCCAGCAGTTTTTGGGCTCTGGCTCCGTCACTCTCACAGTCGCCAGCACGATGACGACTGAGTACTGATGCATGGGTTTTTCAAGCGCAGGCAAGCCGGCCAGGCGATCCTTCTGGTCGCCGCGGCCGTCCTCGTCCTGACGGCGATCCTGGCGCTCGCCATCGATGGTGGCGGGATTTACCTCGAGCGCCGCCAGCTTCAAAACGCCGCCGACGCCGCCGCCCTGGCCGGAGCGGAGAACCTCTGGACCTCGACCCCGCCCAGCTACCTCAGCATGCACAACCAGGCACTCTCCACGCTCGGTAAGAACCTGAATATCTCGACGACGGGCCTCGGCCCATTGAATACGCCGTCAGGCGGAAGCCCCTGGCTGATTGCGCCCAACTACCAGGTGACGGTCCAGGCCACGTCGTATACGTACCAGGTAACTCTGCAGCACACGCACCCGGTCGTGGTCGCGCCCATCCATGGTTTCCAGCCGACGCTGCAACTGCAGGTCCAGGCGACAGCCCAGAATGAGAACCTCCCGTATGCGATCGTGCTTCTCCAGAGTGGCCATGTGCCGACCTACTCGAACCTCCAGATGAGCGGGAGCGGCACGGTCCTCGATTTGAGCGGCCCGGGCGGAACCAATGCGCTCGACAGGGGCGGGATCTTCTCCAACGCCAGCATCGACCCTGGCGTTGGCAATATCTACTTCGGGCCCTGCACCTCCGGTCCTCCCGTCAATACGACGGGGCCAGGTTCCTCTGGCGACCTATGGGCGGTTTCGGAAACGGCGGCTGACGGCGGCCGTGTCAACACCGAGGCCTTCTGTGGTCAGACGGCTCCCGGCAGCTGGAAGGTCCCTCCAGGCATGCTCCCCGACCCGGGCTATCCAGAGCCACCTGCCCCGAACATCACCAACCCGGGATCGACCGTGATCAACGGCAACACGATCCTCTGCCCAGGGCACTATTCGAATGGAATCACGGTGAATGGGACGAGCATCCTCTATCCGGGGGTCTACCATGTCGATGCCAGTGGGGTGAGCATCTCGGGCACGCTGCGAACGTTTACGAGCAGCGACACCTATCCGATCACGAATCCGTGCGGCCTGGGAACGACGCTCACCGGATTCAACTTCGATCCAGGCGTGATCATCGAAGTCACGCCGGCTAATGTATCCGGAGCCACCAACTGCGCCAAGCACTTGTTCACGACCATCGGGGGCACCTCCTACTTGAGCATCGCGTCATCTGCGAAGTACTTCAACATCAACGTGTACATCGACGAGATGCCGGGCTGGCAGACGACCTGCAGTGCCAATGCCGCGGGCACAAACGTCGTCAAGATCACTGGTGGCGGCTACTACAACATCCAGGGCATCATTTATGGTCCGGCGGACAACATGACGATCAGCGGCGGCGGAAGCGGCTCTGGCGTGGGGCAGATCGTGGCTTGGACCCTCGGCCTCAATGGCGGCGCTGCCATCAATGAGCTCTACAATCCCAGCCAGCTTCCCTACATGAAAGGCCTGATCCAGTAGCTGGCGTCGCGTTTCCGTTACTCCGGTCGCAAGGTTGTAACAGCTGCTTCGGCTCGTCAGCCACCTAAAGCCCGTAATAGAACGCGTAGGAACTCGTCTATATCCTCGTGGCTGTGCCAAGCTTCAGGCGTGGGCGGGTCACCCGCAAGGGATACGGCCAGTCCCTGGTCGAATTCGCTCTGATCGCGCCCATCCTCGCCCTTCTTCTCCTGGGTGCCGCGGATCTGACACGGGCCTTCTACACGTACATCGTGCTCACAAACGCGAGTCGCGAGGCTGCCCGCGTGATTGTCGACTATCCGCAGCAATATTCGGACACGGCTGCCTGTTCGGCCGCCCACAACGAAGCCAGTCCGTTCCTGAACCTGAGTTGCACGAGCTCACCTGCCACCATCGTGATCAGCCCGGCAGCCAACACGAGCGCCACGCCTCCTACCCGCACACCGGGTCGGCAGGCGGTGACTGTGACGACCAAGGCAACGTTCCAGCCGATCACCATCCTGATCCAGCTGTTCATGGGGCCGTCCATCACCATTCAGTCCTCTACAACCTACCTCGCCTGGTACTGAGACATGAGCAAAAGAAAAGCTGTACGATCGCGTCGCCTCGGCCAGTCCATGGTCGAGTTCGCGCTGCTGGCGCCGGCATTTTTCATGCTGTTGCTCGGCGTCGTCGACTTCGGCCGGGTCGGCTTCTACTACGTCTCGGCTGTCGACCTGGCGCGCCAGGCGGCTCGATACGCGGCCGCCTACAACAACGGCACCGGCTTTACGGGCCCGCAGCTCGACGCCTATGTCAAGGGGCAAGCGAACGCCACGGCGATGAATACGCCCACCTTCCTAAGCACGGGTACGTGCGCCAGGCCGACCGCCCAACCGACGCTGGCATGCCAGCAGCCGGGTGTCGGCCAGGCCTACTACTGGGTCGTGCGGTGCAACGCGCCCAGCTGTGACCCGGAAACCGTGACAGTAACCGTGGTTTATGCCTTCAGGCCTACCACGCCGATGATCAGTGCGATCACGGGCACTATCTACCTTTATGCGGACTCTTCGATGATCAAGGAGTACCTGGGATGATGACACGTCTCCTGTTCCGCCGGCAGAGGCGCGGCCAGCAACGCGGCCAGGTGCTCGTCATCTTCGGGCTTTCGGCCGTCGCCCTGTTCGGTGTTTTGGCGCTTGCCTTCGATGGAGGTCGGGTCCTGATGGAGCAGCGCAACCTCCAGAATGCCACCGACGGCGCGGCCCTGACAGGATCTCTCGAGATCGGGCCGGGGACAAGCACCATCCAGAGCCACATTGCCGAGGACGATGCAGTCTACGCTGTTGAAACAGCCCTCGGCATCAGCTTTTCGAACAATTATTCGTCAACCCAGGAGCACTATCTCAACGCCGGGAGTGGCGCCAACTGTGGGGCGGTAGCCTGCAACCCACCGTACAGTGACACCTGCTGCACCTGGACGGACACGACGGGCGACTACACCCTGACGGTCACGACCCCCTACAACTGGAACGGCTCCGACAACGAGGCCTACATCCACGTGGACCTGGTCCACCGCCTGCCGCTTATGATCGGCGCCGAGTTCTTCCCCAAGCTTGCCGTCCACGTCCAGACGACGGCGCGCAACTATGCCTTGCCGTATGCCCTTTACACACTTAAGTACTACGACTCGTCGGACTATTACATCAACGGATCGGCGTCGCTCACCGCGAACAAGAAGATGGGCACCAACGGCAGCCTCCACACGGTCGGCGCCGGACACGTTCAGTTCAACTGCATCAGCCTGGCCAACGGTGTATCAACTGGCTACGGTGGCGACCTCTACGAGTATGTAACGTCCGGTACGGGCGGCATAGGCGCGGGATCGGTTACAACGAACTGCTCGAGCGCGTCGACGGATAACTCGATCGCGCTACAAGCGATGCCGCCAATCCACCTGCCCCCCGATCCATACGGATCATCAGCCACGCCGGCCGCTATCAGTGTCACGGCTCCCAGCGGACTCAGCGCGCTGCAGCCGACCATTCCGGCCGACCCCAGCCAGAGTCCTGGGCCGAGGTACGCGTCGGTTTCCGTCGGCTCGGGTTCGACCCTCGTGCTGCTGCCGGGCGTGTACTTCTTCGAAGGGACCGCCGCGTCGTCGGGTCTCCTCACGAAGACGGCCACCGCCGCCCTCGAAACCGGCGACTGTTACAACTACACGGCGCCGACCTGTTGGACGACAAGCTCAGTCGGCAACCCGAATGCGTGCCCGAGCGGCTTTACCGGAACGGGCGGCGCGACGGTCACCCTCGCGGCCGGCGGCAGCGCGACCTTCGCCTGCAAGACTGCCGACTTCGGCGTGCTGCTCGTCTTCTACCCGGCTGGCTCGGACGTGACCGCGACCTGCACCAACCAGAACCCGGCGTCCTCGGGTCAGTACTACTGCACCAAGAGCAGCAGCTTCGGCAACGTCAACCAGTTCTCAATCTGGGCTGGATCGACCCTATACCTGACCTCGTCACCCCGCTACCACAACATCGTTGTTTACATTGACCAACTGCATGCCAATGGCACCACCATGAACTACACGAGCTCCACCAGCCTCAGCAATGCGAGCTGTTCGACGACGGCTTGCGCCAAC
>DATCOB010000062.1:0-75200 GCA_036564925.1 Candidatus Dormiibacterota bacterium
CGATATATCGGCCCCCCAGCGAACGCTAGCACGGCCCTGCGGGGCCGTCAATCAGGAAGTTTTCGCGGTTTTTCGGACCGGGCGGGTTGTCGCCGCCGGCTTCTTCTGGGTCGCCTTGCCCGCGCCGGCGGACTTCTTTCGTGGCATCTGCCGGGTCCACTCGAGCGCCTGCAAGATCGATACACGAGCGGGGGCCGGCTTCGCCCGCCAGGCTGCCGCGACGCACACGTAGCCGGTCATGGCCCGGCCAGGCATCGGTTCGAAGTCTTTTCCGCCCTGTTTTCTCACTTTTTCGCGCTCGGCATCGGGGAGGCGGACGAAGAGTTGATCGCCGAAGAGGCCGGCAAACATGTTGCCGTTGATGAAAGCCGCCATGTTCCCGAACATCGGCCGGGTCGTCAG
This sequence comes from Candidatus Dormiibacterota bacterium, assembly GCA_036564925.1. Taxonomy (GTDB): domain Bacteria; phylum Chloroflexota; class Dormibacteria; order CF-121; family CF-121; genus JALYYC01. The sequence goes on from DATCOB010000062.1 coordinate 403, forward strand.
CGCTGGATCCTTTGGCACAAGGGCGAGGAATGCCGCGGTGGCGTCAGCCGTCGATTTCGGCATGGAAGGCATCGGGCTCACGGTGTAGGCCGTATCGTAATCCTCCGGTGAGCACCGTCATCGAGGTACGAGACCTCGTCAAGCGCTACAAGAAGGCCGACCGAAACGCCGTGGACGGCGCGTCTTTCGCCGTCAACGCAGGTGAGTTCTTCACCCTGCTCGGTCCTAACGGCGCCGGCAAGACGACGACAATCTCGATCCTGACGACAACCCTTCGTCCAACCTCGGGCACAGTCGTGATCGGCGGGCGCGATGCCCTGGTCGACCCCAGTGGCGTCCGCCAGCAGGTGGGCATCATTTTCCAGAAACCCAGTCTCGACCTGAACCTCACCGGCGAGGAGAACGTGCGCTTTCACGCCATCCTGTACGGGCTTTATCCCTACCGCCCCTTGTTTTTAGCCATGCCGCGCGCGTACCGGGACCAGGTTGGCGAGCTTGCGTCGGTGCTGGGCCTGACGCGCGAGATCTTCAAACCGGTCAAGACCCTCTCCGGCGGCATGAAACGGAAGCTGGAGATCATCCGCGGGCTGATGCACCGGCCGAGCGTCCTCTTTCTCGACGAGCCGACCGCCGGGCTGGACGCCGCAAGCCGTCGAAACCTGTGGAGCTACCTGCGAGAGGTGCGTGCCAGGTACGAGACCACCATCGTGCTCACCACGCATTACCTGGAAGAGGCGGAGGAGGCTGACCGAATCTGCATTCTCGACCGTGGCAAGGTCGTCTCACTTGGAACGCCGGCGCAGATCAAGGCGAAGCTGGTGGCCGAAACACTTGTTCTCGACGCCGCAGATAGGGGCACGCTGCAGCGTGAAATTGCCGGGCTCGGGCTTTCCTGCAAAGGCGAAGGTCCATTCAGGGTAGTGGTGGAAGGCACCTCGACACAGCAGATCATCAAGGCGATCGGTACCCCGCTGACTGTGCTGAAGACAGAATCCCCAACGCTGGAGGATGCTTATCTCGGCATCGTCGGGATGGCGATGGAATGAGCGAGTGGAACGGGATCCTGGCGATCGCCTCGCGCGACGTCACCAAGCTGGTCCGCGATCGCCCACGCCTGATCTTCACCTTTATCTTTCCGCTGATCTTCATCGGGCTGATGGGTGGCACGCTGCAGGGCAACCTCGGCCGGGCGGCCGGGTTCAACTTCATCGAGTTCATCTTTGCCGGGGTGCTCGGGATGACGCTCTTCCAGTCCGCGGCCCAGGGGCTGATCTCCCTGATCGAAGACCGCGAAAATGACTTCAGCCAGGAGATGTTCGTCTCGCCAGTCTCACGCTACTCCATCGTCTTCGGGAAGATCCTGGGGGAGACAGGCGTCTCATTTTTCCAGGCGATCCCCACGATCGGCTTCGCGCTGCTACTGCGCGTGCCGCTAAGCCCTCTTCGAATCGTCCTTCTGATCCCGGCGGCCCTGGCGGCCTGCCTGCTAGGAGCCTCCTTTGGAGTGGCCTTGCTATCGCTGCTGAGCACCCAGCGCGCGGCGCAACAGATCCTTCCGTTCTTGATGTTTCCGCAGTTCTTTCTGGCAGGGGTCTTCAACCCGGTCAAGGTCCTGCCCTGGTACCTGGAGGGTCCGTCATTGATTGCGCCGATGCGCTACGCGGTCGACCTGCTGCGTGGCGTCGTCTATGCGGGACGGCCGGAGTATGCGAAGGTCGTCCTCTTCAACCCCCTCACGAACCTCCTGGTGATGATCGTCATGTTCACCGTGTTTCTCGTCTTCGGCACGGCCCTGTTCGTCAGGCAGGAAACCAACCGCTGACCAGCGTTACCGTTTTCGGCTGGACTGGTCCGGTTGTCAGGCCGCCTTGTCGTCGAACGTGACCTCGATCAGCGGGCTCTGTTCCACCATGAGGTCGACGTCGTTCCGCTTCCAGATCCGCGCCACCCGGGCCAGAACCTCCCGGCGCTCCCTTTCATCGGTGATGATCCGGGCCGTGGCCGGCAGATCCGCCTTTACGTCGCCTTTCAGGTGGAAGGTGAACTGGGGATTGCCCTCCAGGTTCGTCAGCCAGGCGCGCTGTTCCGGGCGTGGCATCCCGCTGACGTAGATCCGGCCGCCGATGTTGTGGAAGACGATCTCGATGCGCCGCGGTTCACCGGTCTTTCGCCCGGTGGTGGTGATGTCGATGACCCCGCCGCGCAATAGGGCGGGTCGTAGCCCTTCGTTCATCCCAACAATCTAGCGTTCGTTGCCGCCCGGTGCCTCAATTGAATCCGGATGGGGCGGAAAGAGGCAGGACCGCCGCCCCGCCTCTTTGTGCGTCGCCCCTTAGACCTGGGTCGGGCCCCCCGGCTGGTTGCTACCGGCGGCCGGCTGACCATGCGCCTGCTCGTTCCAGGCCCGCAACTTGGCGTCAATCATCGGTGGCAACGTGCCGCCGTGCGACGGCCACTGGCGCCGCCAGGCTCCGCGGCCGCCCAATCTTGCTGCTCCCGCGGGATCCCCGCCCTGGTGCATCTGGCTGAAGGCGTAGTGGTGCCCGCGATGCCGGCGCGCCGCCATCGCCAGGCCCAGCCCGAGTGCGCCAAGAATGGCGAGTCGCTTTCGATCGTTGGACGTACGTCTTTGGGCATGTCGTTCTCCTTGAACATTGGTTGATGGTTCCCATCCTGGCCGTCGCGTGTGAGCACGGTGTGAACCGGATGCGAAGGTCCTGGGACTTGCCGAGCGATGGGCGCTGTGATTAGAATTCGTTGTGTCATGAGCACCAGTTTCGCCACGCGCAACAAGGTGCAGTCGCTCGATCGGGCCCTGGAGATGCTGAAGCTGCTCGGCAGCGAGCCCGAGATGCGCGTGACCGACCTGGCCCGCCGGCTGGAGGTCCACAAGTCGACCGCCTTTCGCCTGCTCTGGACGCTGCAGGAACACGGGCTGGTGGAGCAGAACCCGACCACCGAGCGATATCGCCTCGGCTACGGGTTGGTCCGCCTGGCCGGCTCGGTGGTCGCCGAGTTCGATCTTGCCCGGGCCTCGCGGCCCGTACTGGAGGAGCTGGCGGTGCGCACCTCCGAAACGGTCAACCTCGCGATCCTGCAGGGCGACCAGGTCGTCAACATCGACCAGATCGCGGCGCCGCACCTGGTCGTGAACGTCAACTGGGTCGGCAAGCAGACACCCCTGCACTGCACCTCGAATGGCAAGGTGTTTCTGGCCTTTCTCCCTGACGCAGACCGAGCGCGGTTGCTCAGCCCCCCGCTGGCCCGCTTCACGCCGCGCACGATCACGGACCTGAAGACGCTGGAAAAGCAACTGCGCCGGGCGGTCCTCGAAGGCTACGCCTTCACGCTCGAGGAGCTCGAGCTCGGCTTGAACGCCGTGGCCGCCCCGGTTCGCGGCACCGATGGCCTGGTGCGGGCGGCGGTCAGCGTGGCGGGACCCTCGTATCGAGTCACCCCCCATCGGCTCCAGGAACTCGGCGAGATGACGAAGGAGGCGGGCGAGGCGATCTCGCAGCGGATGGGCTATTTCGCAATAGGGGGAGGACAGACATGAGTCGCGAAGAAGAGATCCGGACCGAGTTGTTCGATCACACGCTCAACGGCCACGCGCCCGAAGTGAAGGCCCTCACCGAAGAGGGATTGAAGCTGGGCATGGATCCAATGGACATCCTTTTCAAGGCCCTCATCCCTTCACTGGAGGAGGTCGGACGTCGTTTCGAGAAGGGCGATTTCTTTGTTCCAGAGATGCTGATCGCCGCCCGTGCCATGCAGGGCGCGCTCGTCATCCTGCGCCCGCTGATCGCGGAGACCGGCGCCAAGCCGATTGGCAAGTACGTGATCGGCACGGTCAAGGGTGACATCCACGACATCGGGAAGAACCTCGTGATCATCATGCTCGAGGGTGCCGGCTTCGAGGTGGTTGACCTCGGGGTGAACTGCCCGCCCGAAAAGTTTGTCGAGGCAGTGCGGGCGAACGAGCCGCACGTCGTCGGCTTTTCCGCATTTCTCACCACCACGATGCCGATGTTCAAGGTCAACATCGAGGCGCTGAAGAAGGCCGGCCTTCGTGACAAGGTCGCGGTCATGGTCGGGGGCGCCCCGGTCACCGAGGAGTACGCGAAGCTGGCCGGCGCCGACCATTACGCGCCTGACGCGTCGATCGCCACGCGCATGGCCAAGAAAATCGTGGGGGCGGCCCAGGCGGCGGAGAACGCCGCCCTGACCCAGGCCGTGGAGCTGATCGACAAGACCCTCAAGAAGGGCTGACGTGGGCGTCCTCGACCGGATGGTCGTCGCCGTCGAGAAGCCGCTCAAGGAGGCGATCTGGGATTGCCGCATGTGCGGCCAGTGCATCCTGCACTCGACCGGGCTGTCCTGCCCGATGCGATGCCCGAAGAACCTGCGCAACGGCCCCTGCGGCGGGGTGCGGGCGAACGGCAACTGCGAGGTCTATCCCGATCGATCCTGCGTGTGGGTCGAGGCATGGGAGGGGTCGCGCCGGCTGCCGATCTTCGGTGACGGCATCCATCACCTGCAAAAGCCGATGGACTGGCGGCTGTCCGGCACGTCATCGTGGATCAACCTGGTCAGCGGCCGGGATGCAAAAGCGCCCGGCGGTTGGCGCGGTGATGCCGGGGGTGGTCGTGCCTAGCCGGCTCGCCCAATTGCTGCGGCAGGGTCACTTTGTCGTGACGGCCGAGCTGACCTCGACTGACAGCGCCGAGCCGGAGGCGACCTGGCGGAATGCCGCGGTGCTCTCCGGCGTCGTGGACGCCATCAATTGCACGGACAACACCAGCGCCCACGTGCATCTCTCCTCGCTGGCCGCCTCCCACCTCCTGGTCGAGAAAGGATTGGAGCCGATCATGCAGCTGACCGTCCGCGACCGGAACCGGCTGGCCCTCCAGGCCGATCTGCTGGGGGCGGCCGCCCTGGGCGTGCACAACCTGGTGCTGATGAGCGGGGACGATGTCACCGCCGGCGATCACCCGGAGGCCCGGCGCATCTACGACATCGACTCGACGCAACTGATCGAGGTGGCCGCCGGGATGCGCGACCGTGGGACCTACCTGAGCGGCCGCAAACTTTCGGTCGCGCCGCGATTTTTTATCGGCGCGGTGGAGAACCCCTTCGCCCCGCCGCTCGACTTCCGGCCGCTCCGGCTGCAGAAGAAGGTGGCCGCAGGCGCGCAATTCATCCAGACGCAACTGGTCTTCGACCTCGAGGTTTTCAAGGCCTTCATGGCAAAGGTCGGAGACCTGGGCCTCCTGCAAAAGGTGTTCACCATTCCCTCCGTCGCCATTCCGCGCTCGGCTAAGAGCGCGCGGTTCATGAAAGAGAAGGTGCCCGGCTTGCTGGTGCCCGATGCGGTCGTGGCGCGGTTGGATGCGGTGCCGCCCGCCCGCCAGGCCGAAGAGGGGATCCGGATCGCGGTGGAGTTGGTCCACGCGCTCCGTGAGATCCCCGGTGTCTGCGGCGTCCACCTGATCGGCATCAAGTGGGAGGAGGGGGTGGTCCGGGTCGCGCAAGAAGCGGGACTCCTGCCGCGGCCGACACTCAGTCCCCTGGCGACCGTCGGGAACACCGTCTAGATGGAGACGCGCGTCCGCTCTCGATCCAAAGAAGTGATCATCTCGGGCGACCGCCGATTCGTGATGATCGGCGAGCGGATCAACCCAACCGGTCGTAAGCTGCTCGGGGCCGAGATGACGGCCGGGCGGATGGACCGTGTCAAGGCGGACGCGATCGCCCAGGTCGAGGCCGGCGCCCAGATGCTCGACGTCAACGCGGGGGTGCCCGGCATCGACGAGCCGGCGTTGCTGGTGGCTGCCATCCGTGCCGTCAGCGAGGTAACCGATGTCCCGATCTGCATCGACTCCTCGGTGATCGAGGCCCTCGAGGCGGCCCTCCACGTCTACGAGGGGAAGGCCCTCGTGAATTCGGTCACCGCCGAGGACGAGCGGATGGACCGGATCCTGCCGGTGGTGAAGAAGTATGGGGCGGCCGTGATCGGGATGGCCAACGATGAGACCGGCATCACGATGGTGCCGCAGGAACGGGTCGAGATCGCGCGACGCATCATCGAACGGGCGGTCTATTACGGCATCCCGAAAGAAGACGTGATCATCGACCCGATCGCGATGACCGTGGCGGCGGACCCCCAGGCGGGGACCATCACGCTGGAGACGATGCGGCTGATCAGAGAGCAGCTCGGCAACAACATGACCTGCGGAGCCTCCAACGTTTCCTTTGGTCTCCCGGACAGGCCGATCGTCAACGCCGCTTTCTTTCCCGTGGCGATGCATGCCGGCCTGACCTGCGCCATCACCAACCCGTTGATTCCCGAGGTGAGGACAGCCGTGCTCGCCGCTGACCTGCTCCTGGGCCACGACGATTACGCCACGGCGTGGATCGCGAGGTTTCGGGCCGACCGCAAGAAGGCAGTGGCGGCCGGCCCGTGATCGGAAAGAAACTCGAGATCACCTACCGGCCCTACGACAAGTCGACCAGGGTCCCGCCCGGCACCACGCTCTTCAGCGCCGCCCACTGGATCGGTTTGCCGATCGACTCGACCTGCGGTGGCCGCGGCACCTGCGGCAAGTGCAAGGTGCAGATTGTCGAGGGGGCGGCTGCGCTGACCGCGGCCGACTCAAAGCAGCTCGAAGCGCGCGAAATCGAGGCCGGCTGGCGGCTTTCCTGCCAGGCGCGGGTTTACGAAGACACCGTCGTCACCGTCCCTCAGTTGCTGCGCACCCCGAAGGCAGCCACGATGGGCGTCAACCGCCTGGTGATCCTCGACCCCAACGTCCGCAAGGTCTACGTCGAGCTGGCCGAGCCGACTCTCGAGGACCAGCGCAGCGACGTTGAACGATTGCGTGACGCGCTGACCGCGGAAGGCCACGACATGAAGGCTGACCTGGATGTCCTGCGCACGCTGCCGGGCACTCTCCGACAGGCCGAGTTCCGTGTTACTGCGGTGCTGGGCGGTGATCGGCTGATCACGATCGAAGCCGGAGACACGAGAGACGAAACCTATGGCGTCGCCTTCGACCTCGGGACGACCACAGTGGTGGGCACGCTCATGAATTTGCGCACCGGGATGGCGGAGGCGGTGCGCTCGGACCTCAACGGCCAGGCGCCATTCGGTGCCGACGTCATCTCCCGCATCAGCCACGGCATGCAGGGCGATGCGGAGCGGGAAGAGCTTCGCGCGGCGATCCTTCGGACCATGAACGGATTGCTGGCCGAGCTTTACGCGGAGACCAATGTGCCGCGTGACCGGGTCTACGAAACCGTGGTGGTCGGAAATGCGACCATGCTGCACCTCCTCCTGGGCATCGATGCGACGCCGATCTCCATGTTGCCTTTTGCCCCCACCTTCCGGGAGCCGCTCTACCTGCCGGCCCGCGAGGTCGGTCTCGACATCCATCCTGGAGGTTTCGTGCAAACCCTGCCGATCATCGGCGGCTACGTCGGCGCCGACATCGTGGCCGGCGTCGTTGCCACCGGTCTGGCCCGGGAGGAGAAACTCCGGGTCTTCGTTGACGTGGGGACCAACGGCGAGATCGTTCTCGGCTCGTCGAAACGCGTCCTCTGCACCGCCGCCCCGGCGGGGCCGGCGTTCGAGGGGAGCCAGATCCGCTGCGGCATGCGGGCCAGTGACGGGGCCATCGAGGGCGTGACCCTCGGGGATCATGTCGAGCTGCAGGTGATCGGTGGGGACGTGCCGCCCAGGGGCATTTGCGGTTCGGGTCTGGTCGACGCGGTGGCCCAATTGCGCGTCGCCGGCCTGCTCGATCCCTCCGGCAGGATGCGCAGTCGCGAAGAGGTGCCCGAGCACCCTCTCTCCGACCGGCTGATTACCATCGATGGTGTCCGTGCGTTTCTGCTCGCGGAAGGCGTGTACCTGAGCCAGAAAGACGTCCGGGAGTTGCAATTCGGAAAGGGCTCGATCGCGACCGGCATAAAGGTGCTGATGGATGTCATGGGCGTAAAAGCAGGTGAACTCGACGAAGTGCTCCTGGGAGGCTCGTTCGGCTCCTATCTGAATCCCGAGAGCACCAGGATCATCGGCTTGGTACCCCCCGTCGCGGTCGACCGGATCCTTTCGGTGGGGAACACGGCAGGCGAGGGCGCCAAGATGTCACTTCTCTCCTTCCGCGAGCGCCAGGTCGCCTTCGAGTTGCCCGACAAGATCGAGTACGTTGAGTTGTCGGGACGCACCGACTTCAACGACTCATTCATTTCCGTCCTGCAGTTCGCGGAGCTCGACAGCCTGTCATGAAGAAGATCGCGCTCTTGATATGTGGGGCACTAGGAAAAGAGGTGAAGGCAATCGTGGATACTCACGGCTGGGACGTCGACGTCTACGGCGTGCCCGCGATGCACCATTTCTATCCGAAGAAGATCGTCGAGGCGGTTGACGCCAAACTGGCCGTGATCGCCAACCGCTATCGCAAGGTTGTGGTGGTCTACGGGGATTGCGGGACGGCGGGCGCGCTGGAGCCGGTGCTGGACCGCTATGGTGCGGTCCGGCTGCGGGGCCCGCACTGCTACGAGATGTTCGCGGGCGAGGAGTTCGACGGCATCGTCGACGAGCGACCCGCAACCTTTTTTCTGACCGACTGGCTGGTTTCCAACTTCGAGCGGGCGGTGGTCCGCGGGCTGGGGATCGACCGGTATCCGGAGCTGAAGCCCGTCTACTTCCATAACTACACGGACCTGCTCTATCTCGCGCAGTTCCCGGATGAGCGCCTGCTCGAAAAGGCGGGCGAGATCGGACAGTACCTGGGCCTTACCCTCGAGGTTCGTCACGTCGGGCTGGGCGAGCTGGAGACGCGCTTGCGGGCCGTGGTCGAGGCCGCATGATGGCGCGATACCAGGTGATGTACTGGAAACACATTCCCGCACACGTGAAAGCCTGGGATGAGAAGGGCGAGGCGAAACGGCTGCTGCCCGACCGCTTTCAGGCCGCAATCGATGCCTATTCAATGAAGGAGGGATCGACGGAAATGGATGCCTATCTCGAGGCCTGGCACTGGGGGCCCGAGTCGGAACGGCCCGGCTCAGCAGAGGACGTCGTCGAGGTCATGGTGGCGGAGCTCGACGCGGCGAATCCGCGCTCCAAGCTGATGAGCCCGTGAGCCAGGTCGCCGGCGCGCTCGACCCGACGGCGCCGAACGGGCTTCATCCGATCATGGACGTGGGCAGGGATTTCGGTCTGGAAGAGTCCGAGATCATCTCGTATGGGCCCTACAAGGCGAAGATCAGCCTCGACGCGCTGAAGCGTCTTACGGCCCGGCCGGATGGCCAGCTCGTCGTGGTCACGGCGATCACACCAACGCGAGCAGGAGAGGGAAAGACCACCAGCGCCATCAGCCTGGTGCAGGGGCTGGGCAAGATTGGCGCCAACGTGGCGCTCTGCCTGCGGCAGCCCTCCACCGGTCCTCTCTTTGGCATCAAGGGCGGCGGCACCGGCGGCGGCATGGCCCAGGTGGTCCCCATGGAGGAGATCAACCTGCACTTCAACGGCGATATCCACGCGGTCGAGGCGGCGCACAACCTGCTGGCCGCCGTGATCGACGCCGCCATCTTCCACGACCAGCTCCAGGCCGGACCGAGCTTCATCACCTGGCCGAGAACGCTTGACGTCAACGATCGCGCCTTGCGCCACATCGTGAGCGGGCTGGGTGGCGTGGAGCACGGGGTGCCACGCGAGTCGAGCTTCATCATCGCCGCGGCCTCGGAATTGATGGCGATCCTGGCGCTGGCGAAGGACCTTCCCGACCTGCGGGCCCGGATTGGCCGCATCATCGTCACCCAGCGCAAGGACGGCAGCTTCGTCACGGCCGAAGACCTGCGCGTCGCCGGCGCCATGACGGTCCTGATGAAAGAGGCGTTGCTGCCGAATCTCGTGCAAACGATGGAGGGCCAGCCGGCCATCGTGCACGCCGGGCCCTTCGGCAACATCGCGCACGGCAACAACTCATTGTTGGCCGATCAGATCGCCCTCAAGCTCGCCGACATCGTGGTGACGGAGGCGGGATTCGGCGCTGACCTCGGCCTGGAGAAGTTCGCCCATATCGTGGCCCGATACGGCAACCTGCGGCCTGCGGCGGCGCTGGTGGTCGCGACCGTTCGTGCGCTCAAGTCCCATGGCGGTGTCCCGCTGGCGAAGCTGGGCACGGAGGACGTCGAGGCACTGCAGCGGGGGATGGAAAACCTGGCGGCGCACGTCGACATCGTCAAGGCCTTCGGCATGCGATGCGTCGTCGGGATCAATCGATTCCCTACCGACACCGACCGGGAGCTCGATCTGGTGAAGGAGACGGCGGTAACGTTCGGCGCCGACGCCGCGGTGGTGAACGACGGGTTCCAGCGAGGGGGCGAAGGCAGCGTCGAGCTCGCCGGTGCGATCGAGCGCGCGGTGAAGAGCGGGAGCAATTTCGCGCCCCTCTATCGACCCGGGACGCCGATCCGGGAGCAGATCGAGACGGTGGCGCGCCGCGTCTACGGCGCGGACGGCGTCGAGTTCTTGCCCGACTGCCAGAAGCGGATCGACTGGCTCACCGAGCGGGGGATGGGGAGCCTGCCGGTCTGCATGTCGAAGACCCACCTGTCCCTGTCGCACGACCCGGCGCTCAAAGGGCGACCGCGCGGCTTCACCCTCCCGGTCCGGAACGTGTACCCATCAGCGGGGGCGGGGTTCATCGTGGCGCTGGCGGGCGACATCCAGCTGATGCCCGGCCTGGGTAAGGAGCCGGCCTACACCCGCATTGACATCGATTCGACTGGAGCGATTACGGGCTTGACCTGACGAGTGGGTCAGCCGGCGGACGTCTCCGCTTTCACCGCCTGTTCGAGGCACCTGGCAAACCGGTCGGCCATCCGCGACGACACCTGCTGCATGATCGCCGAGCGTCCGAACTGGGCGACCAGGCCGGTGACCAAAATGTCGGATTCCATGGCGACAACGGTTTGCCCGTGCTCGGTGTGCAAGCGGCCGGTCATCGTGGCGGAGGCGCCGCCGCGCCCGCGCGACTCCGACCCCTCGGCCTTGAGTCGCACCCGATGCGCCTGCTCGTCGACCTCTTCCAGAACGACGCGTCCCCGGTACGCGACATCGATCGGGCCGAGCTTGATCCCGATCTTCCCCTCGTAGGTGCGCTCATCGATCACCTGCGTGAGTTGGGCGCCAGGCACACAATCAACTACCTTCGGCACATTCAGGAGATGTCGCCAGACCGCATCCAGCGGGGCGTCAACGGCGAAACGGTTTTTGACGATCACTGGCTGAGCGTATCGAAAGAGCCGTAGTGAGGAAATCGGAAGCTCATGTCGCGTGAGAGCAGCCCGCCATGCCCCAATCCGTTGAAGTCCGCGGCCCGCACCTGGACCCCGGTGAAGAGCCGAGGAAGGATCAGGTCGAGCACGGTCGCCCGGGAAAACATTCCGCAGGCCGCGACCCCGAAGACCGGACGGTCGCCCAGGTAGGCAAGCCAGACCGCGCTGCCGGGGTGGGCGGGCGCCCCCTGCTTCTCCATGCGAGCACCCAACCGCCCCAGGGCCACAAGGGTCGGGTCCAGCGGGTCGGTGGCATTGGCCCCGGCGGTCAAGATGAGATCGGCGGTACTTGCCAACTCGCGGAGGCCGGCTGCGACGGCGTCTGCCGAATCGGCTGCGTAGTGGATGCCGATCAAGTGCGAGCCGAACCAGGCCACCTTCAATTCGATCGACGCCTGGAATTTCTCCCGGGCTGGGAGGTCCAGGCGTTCACGTACCAGGACGCCGACCCGCATCGGACGGAAGGCGAGTACCCGCAGCACCGCGCCGGCGGCCGCCACCCGTTCCGCTTCGGCGAGCCGCTCTTCGGCGACCACGAAGGGGGTGACCTTCACCCCGGCGACGGTCTTTCCTTTGGAGACCAACTGGCCGTCGAAGAGCGTGAACACGGAAATATCGGGGATGCTGTTGAGGGCGAGTAGACGTGAGACGTCGACCTCGAAGATGCCGTTCAGGGCCGCGACCAGTCGCATCTGGCTCTCAACCGGTCCATGCAAATCGATGCCGGGTCCGGCAACCACCCGAGCCAGCCGTCGCGCCGCCACGTCCTCATGGAGATCGCCGGGCTCGAGTCGAAGGATATGCAGCTCCTGAACCTTCGCCGCCGCCACGAGCGGCCAATCCTTTTCGTCCAACACCCGACCTTTCGGGATCAGAATCCGATGGTGATCGTCCGGACTCAGCAGGGTTTCGGCCAGCACGGTCCCGTTGATGCAAGCCGCGCTGAGCCGGGTGCCGATCAGCGCCTCAGGCTTCACGCGGCCGGCCGTGCCCCCGACATCGCCCCTCCGTGTCGGCTGTGGCGCACCGCCACGATCTCCGCGAGGATGGCCAGCGCCGTCTCGTCCGCCGTCTGGCCACCGAGGTCCAGACCGATGGGCGCGTGCACCCGATCCAGGTCAGCAGCCAACACGCCGGCGGCCAGCAACCGCTCGACGCGCTCTCGATGCGTCTTGCGGCTGCCGATGGCGCCGATATAACGGGCGTTTCCTTTGAGCGCCGCCCGGATCGTCGGATCGTCGAACTTCGGATCGTGGGTGAGGACAACGATGTACGAGGACCGGTCGATCGGCATCTGGTCGAGCACCTCGTCCGGCCAGGCGTGAATCACCCGTTGCGCGGCGGGGAAACGGTCCCGGCCGGCGAACTTCGACCGAGCATCGACAACCGTCACGCGGAATCCCAGGTCGCGGGCAAACCGGCTCAGAGGGATGGCCACGTGGGCACCCCCGAAGATCAGTAGCTCTGCCGGTCGCGGGAAGGGTTCGAAAAACCAGCTGTCGCGGCGTTCCGGCGTCTCTTTATCGAGCAGCGGGGATGCCTCCGCCTCGGTCGCCTCGATCAGCCGTTGGGCACCCGCGGCCGCGGTGAGAGCGCTGACCAGGACCACGGGTCGCTCTGCGACGAGCGCGTCCATCAGCGATCGATGGACGTCAGTCAGGAGCTCGATAAGGATGTCGACCTCGCCGCCACAGCTCAGCCCGACCTGCCACGCGAGGTCATCACTAACCCCGTAGTGATGAAGCTGTGCCTGGCTTCCTTTGAGCACCGCCTGGGCGTGCTCGAACACGTCGCCCTCCAGGCAGCCGCCGCTGACTGAGCCCGCAAGGCGGCCCGTCCGGCTGACCGCCATTCGCGATCCGGCTGGTCGGGGCGCGCTGCCCCAGGTGCTGACCACGGTTGCCAGCGCTACCGTCTCGCCTTCGTCCAGCCACCCCTTGACGTCTGCGAGCACATCCCGCACGCCTTGAGTGTAGTGCGGCGGCAAGCTATTTTCAGGCAGTGGCGACGGTCGCGGCCTGGCGGCGGACCGGTCGGTGCTCGTTGACCCCGACCAGGAGGCGTGAGAGCGCCTCCAGGCTGGCAAGGTTGTGGGCTGGAAGGAAGTCGTCCACATACGGGAGGGCCGCCTGCAGGCCAAGGGTTAACGGTTCGTAATCCGGCGTCCCGAGCAAGGGGCTCATCCAGATGAGGCGATGACACGCCCGCTGGAGCCGGGCCACCGCCAGGCGCAGTTCCGCAGGGTCGCCACGGTCCCACCCATCGCTGATGATCAGCACGGTTGCGCCGTGGCCCAGCACCCGGCGCGCGAACCGACGGTTGAAGGTCTCGATCGCCTCGCCGATCCTGGTACCACCCGACCAGTCGTCGACGCTATTCAGGACCCGATCGAGGGCGACATCCGGGTCCTGGCCCTGGAGCTGCCGGGTGATGCGCGTCAATCGGGTCGCGAAAACGAAGGCCTCGACTCGTTTGGCCCCGTGCTCGGCCGCATAGGCAAAGTTGAGCACGACGCGCGTGTAGCGCTCCATGGAGCCGCTGATGTCACAGAGCAGAACCAGTGGCCGCGGTTTGATCCGGGGCGAGCGCCAGGACAGCAGCATGGGCTCCCCGTCGAAGCGCAGGCTGGTCCGCAGCAGGCGCCGGAGATCGACGCGGGCCGAGCCGCCGCGTTGGTACCGCCGCGAGCGACGCCGGGCGGCCGGGATGCGCATGGCAGCGATCAGTTGCCGAACCTCGCGCACCTCCTCCTCGGTAAGCGCGGCGAAGTCTTTGTGACGCAGGACTTCCGCGCGGGAGTAGGTGGCAACCTCGAGCGGATCGACGTCGCCGGCGTCCTCGGCTTCGTCCAGCACCCGGAGTTGAGTGGCGTACGCGTTCCGATCCGCCCGGCGGGCGTCGCTGGCAGCGCCGGGCGCTGGCCTCGGCGTGTGGGATGTCAGGAAGAGGAGGAGCGCCCGGTCGAGGATGGGCCGGTCGTCCCGCCGCCGGGCGAAGTGCGCATGGACCGCCGAGCGCAGGTCGTCGCTGCGGCTGATGTCGATCACGGTCAGGGCGGTTAGAAATGGAAGCATGCGGGCCGGCCCAGCATCGAAGCCGAGCCCGCGGAGGATGCCGCCGAATCGGAGCCAGTTCCGGGTTAGAACGGTGTCGACGTCAGGCACGCGCGGTCGCGGCCAGCAGTTGCCGCGCGCGATCGCCACGGAGCCTCTCGAGATCCTCCTGGTATTTGACGATCGAGCCCAGCGTGACGTCGATCGACGCATCGGTCAGCTCGGTCTCGCCGAGGGCCATCAACGCGCGCGTCCAATCAAGCGTTTCGGCAATCCCGGGCAGCTTGTACAGGTCGACGCGGCGCACAGCGCCGATGAACCGGGTGACCTGCTCGGCCAGCGTCCGGGGAACGTCGGGGATGCGGGCCATGACGATGGCGTGCTCGGTTTCGATGCTGGGATAATCGATCCAAAAGTAAAGGCAGCGTCGTTTGAGGGCGTCGTGGATCTCACGTGTGCGGTTCGAGGTGATAACGACCACAGGCGGCCGCGTCGCCTTGATCGTGCCGATCTCCGGGATCGAGATCTGGTAATCGGAGAGCATCTCGAGCAAGAAGGCTTCGAACTCGTCGTCTGACCGATCGATCTCATCGATCAGTAGCAATGGCGCTTGCACGCCGTTGCTTTCGAGAGCCTGGAGCAGGGGCCGCTTGACCAGGAACCGCGGGCTGAAAATCTCTCGCTCCATTGACTCCCGGTCTTCCCCAGCCGTCTCCAGCATCCGGATATGCAGGAGCTGCCGTGCATACGCCCACTCGTAGACGGCGTTGTTGACGTCGATCCCCTCGTAGCACTGCAGCCGGATCAGGGGCGCGCCGAGCACTTCCGCGAGGACCTTGCCGACCTCGGTCTTCCCTACGCCGGCTTCGCCTTCGAGCAGTATTGGTTTGTCAAGTTTCAGCCCGAGATAAATCGTTGTGGCCAGGTTCCGGCCAGCGACGTAATGATGCTGGCGGAGGGCCGCCTCCAAGGCATCGATCGACTCGAAGGGCATCTCGTCCATCGCCTCATTCTAGGGTCGCTTGCGGCGTAGAGACGGGCCGGGGCATCGGCTCCCGGCCCGTGTTATCGGCTGGTTCGGCGCGCCTAGTGGTGGCCGGTAACCTGCTCCAGCGCCCGCCGGGTGAGGACTGTCGCCAGGTGGCGCCTGTAGTCCGGCGAGGCATTCAGATCCTGTGGCGGACTGGTGCCGTCCGCCGCCTTTTCTGACGCCGCTCGAATCTCCTCCTCGTGGCCCGCCTTTCCGAGCAGCGCTTGCTCCACGGCGGTTGCCCGCAGGGGTGTGCTGCCCATCGCGGTCAGGGCCACCGCGACGCGGTCGACATTGTGGCCCTTGAGATGGAGCTGGACGCCGACGGCGACAATTGCCCAATCCTGCGACCGCCGGCTGAATTTCAGATACGTCCCCACGCTGCCTTCGACTACCGGGACCCGAACCTCCTGGAGAATCTCATCGGGCTCGAGAGCGGAGGTGAACGTATCGACGAAAAAGTCTTTGGCCGCAATGGTGCGGTTGCCGCGAGGTGACACGGCGACGAAAGTTGCGTCGAGCGCCAGCAGGCAGCTGGGATAGTCCCCGTTGGGATCCGCGTGGGCGGCCGCGCCCCCGATCGTCCCCCGGTTGCGAACCTGAGGATCGCCAATCTGGTGGGCGGCGCTCGCCAGCATGGGCAGCTTTCGCTTCACCACGTCCGAGAACTCGATCTCGTGATGGGTGGTCAGCGGCCCGAACGCGACGTAACCGTCGACCTCCTTGATGTAGCTGAGATCCCTGATGCGCCCGATGTCCACCAGGAACGACGGGGTGGACAGCCGCAGCCGCATCAACGGGATCAGGCTGTGACCCCCGGCGAGGACCTTTGCCTCCTCGCCGTGTTTGACGAGCTCCGCCGTCGCCTCGGGCAGGGATCTGGGTGCGACATAGTCGAACGCGGCTGGAATCATCGCGTGGTCCCTCCGTTCTGATGCATCAGCCGCCACACTTTCTCGGGCGTGGCCGGCATGTCGATATCCTTCACGCCAAAAGGCTGCAGGGCGTCAACGATGGCGTTGATAACGGCCGGGGTGGAAGCGATCGTCCCCGCTTCGCCGATCCCCTTGACCCCGAGAGGATTGCTCGGGCTGGGGGTGATCGTCGCGGCGGTCTCAAAAGACGGCAGGTCGGGCGCGCACGGCACCATGTAGTCGACCAGGGTTCCGGTCTTCAGCTGGCCCTCCTCGTCGTAAACAGCTTCCTCGTAGAGGGCCTGGCCGATACCCTGGGCTATGCCACCGTGCACCTGCCCCTCGACCACCATGGGGTTGAGCCGCGTGCCGCAATCATCCACGGCCACGTAGCGCACCACGCGGGTGGCGCCGGTCTCGCCGTCCACTTCGACCAGCGCCACATGGGCCCCGAACGGCCAGACGAAGTTCGGCGGGTCGAAGAAGGTGGTCGCTTCCATGCCCCCTTCCATACCCGGCGGCAACCGGTGGGGCTGGAAGGCGGCGCCGGTGATCTCCTGGATGGTGAGCGACTTGGACGGCGCGCCCTTGACGAAGGCTTTGCCGGACTCGTACACGACGTCGGCTTCGGCCGCCTCCAGCAGGTGCGCGGCGATCTTGCGTGCCTTCTCGCGAACCTTGACGGCGCTCAGGTGGACGGCGGCGCCATCGACCGATGCGCTGCGGCTGCCGTAGGTGTTCATGCCCATAGGACCGATGGCGGTATCGCCGTGCACCACCTCGATGTCCTCCAGGGGCAGGCCGAGGGCATCACCGACGATCTGGGCGAAGGTGGTCTCATGCCCCTGGCCGTGGGGCGAGCTTCCGATGATCACGGTCGCCTTCCCGGTGAAGTGCAGATTGACGACGGACATCCCCCAGAGGCCGATCCCCGTCGCGGGGGTGGTGGCGGCCGACGGCCCGAGTCCGCAAATCTCCAGGTAGGTCGAGAAGCCGATCCCGAGGTACTTTCCGCGCTTGCGGGCCTCGGCCTGCTCCCGGCGGAAGGCCGGGTAATCGACCATCGTCAGCGCCTTATCGAGCGTCAGGTTGTAATCGCCGGAGTCATAGGTCAGTCCGAACAAATTGGCAAAGGGCTGCTCGGCCGCCGGTACGAAATTCTTCCGGCGGACCTCGACCGGGTCGAGCCCGACCTCATGGGCCACGAGGTCCATCACTCTCTCGATCAGGTAGGTCGCCTCGGGCCGGCCTGCGCCGCGATACGCGTCAGTCGGCGTTCGGTTGGTGAAGACACCGACCCCGCGACCGTCGAAGGCTTTCAGCTTGTATGGTCCTTGCGCGATCAGGAGCGCAATCGCCATGAACGTGCCGAACTGGCTGCAGTAGGCGCCCAGGTCCAGGTACTGGGTGGCGCGCACGCCGAGGACCGTCCCGTCCCGCCTGGCGGCGATCTCAACGTCCCAGATCTGGGACCTGCCGTGGTGTGTCGCCTTCATGTTTTCGTTCCGGTCCTCGGTCCATTTCACGGGTCGACCGAGCCGACGGGAGGCGAGCGCTACCAGGACCTCTTCGGGATAGACGCGGATCTTCGATCCAAAGCCGCCGCCGACGTCCTGGGCCACCACCCGGACCTTGCCCTCGGGAATGCCCAGGATGACGCCCAGCCAGACCTTCACGAAATGGGGGATTTGGGTCGAAGACCAAACTGTGAGGCTGTTCGCAAATGGCTTGTATTCCGCCAGCACCCCGCGGCCCTCGACGGCCACCGGGATGAGGCGCTGCTGCACGAGGCGCTGCGAGATCCGAACCTCCGCCTCGCGGAAGGCGGCTTCGATGTCGCCGGCAGACCGCTTCACGTCATACGAAATATTGCTGCCGATTTCGTCGTGCAGGACCGGCGAGTCCGCTGCCAGGGCCCTCTCGATGTCAAGGACGACGGGAAGGCTCTGATATCGGATATCGAGCCGTTCCGCCGCGTCCTCGGCTGCCGACCGGCTGGTGGCCACCACGACGGCGATCGGCTCACCGACGTAGCGGACCCTGTCGGTGGCGATCGGGTACATCGACGGGTATTTCTTCTCCGCGACAAAGCTGACGGTGACCGGAAGGGGCGCCTGGAACTCGGGCTGGAGATCCTTGCCCGTCCAGATCGCCAGCACGCCGCTCGCCTCGCGCGCCCGCGAGGTCTCAATCCCAAGGATGCGCGCGTGCGCCTGGGTGCTGCGTACGACGTAAAGATGGGCGACCGCGGTCTGGGGCATGTCTTCGACGAAGCTTCCCGACCCCGTGATCAACTGGGGGTCTTCGCGGCGTTTGATCGACGCGCCAATCAACTGGGAGACCGCCATTCAGCTCACCTCCTCATGAACCCGCGGCTGCTGGCTGCCTGGCTTCCGCGCCGGCCATGGCCTTCGCCGCAGCCTGGACCGCCTTGACGATGTTGTGATAACCGGTGCAGCGACACAGGTTGCCCTCCAGGCCGCTGCGGATCTCGGCCTCAGTCGGATTTCCGTTGCGCTCCAGCAGTTGCCGGGCGGCCATGATCATGCCGGGAGTGCAATACCCGCACTGCAATCCATGCTCGTCCCAGAACGCCTGTTGCAGCGGGTGTAACTCCTTGCCTTTGGCCAGGCCCTCGATGGTCGTCACCTGGGCGCCGTCCGCCTGGACCGCGAAGAGCGTGCAGGATTTCACGCTGTGTCCGTTGACGTCCACGGTGCAGGCTCCGCAGTTGCTCGTGTCGCAGCCGACGTGCGTCCCGGTGAGACCCGCGTACTCGCGAAGGTAGTAGACGAGGAGGAGGCGGGGTTCGACCTCATTCTCGTAGCGGGTCCCGTTGATGGTGATAGCGACCTTCTGCCTCATGGGCACCTCCATTCACCGGCTGGCGGGCGAGTGCTGTGGAGGGGACGTGCTCTAGACGGACCAGCCTCTGCCGTTACCGGCTTGGTATAGCACCGTCGGGGCGCGATGTCTAGGGCGCATTCCGCCGCGCCGGGTCGACTCGCGATCAGTCGCTGCCCGAAGCGTCGAGGAGCCAATCAGCCAGGTAACCCGCGAAGGATGCCCGGACGTACAGATGGAATGTGGGGGTGACGTCGATCAAGTGGATCATGACGCCGGCGCGGGCCAGCAGCGTCTGGGCGCAATGGCCCGGCTCAAATCGTTTCGGATGAAGGTCCACCGCGCAACCATGGGCTAGTAGATCGCGCGCCGCGGGTCCCGTGACCTCGATCACCGTCCGGTTCGCGGAGACGTCGACGACGGAGCCGCCGTGTTCGCCAAGCGCTGAGCGGAGCGAAGCCTCCACGGCGGTCTGCTGGTTCGGACGAGCCACGATCAGCCACTCGTCCGGCCCCAGCCACAAGCACGAGCGCCCACCACGTGAGGCCACGGTGTTGGGATCGACTGGGAGCGCGAACCCGAGCTCGCGAGCGATCGCCGACATGTGCCCGGTCTCGGATGGGTTCACACGGAGGTTGATCTGGGTCAGGAACGGCACCTCTCGAACCGAGAGCCCCCTGTTGCTCGCCGCGGATAGGAAGGCAAAACGGTCGGCGTAATCGGCCAACGCGCTGCGCCGGATCGCCTCAGCTATCACGACGCCGGTTCTCCCTGTCCCAGAAGATCGGCTCCGTGATGGTGGCCGCGATGGTCCGGTCCGGCAGCGGCGCGTAGACCGTGTCCCCGATCCGTTCGCGCCCGGATCGGACGAGGGCCAGCGCGAAGGTCCGCCCCAGCGTGGCGCTCCGGTAGCTCGACGTCACGTGGCCGACCATGGGCACGGGCTCCGAGGGCTCAGCCGTAAGGGTCAGCTGCGCCCCTTCTGGTAGCAGTTCGTCGTGCTCCACCGGGAGGAGGCCCACCAGGTGCTTGCGGTCCTTTCGCGCGGTGTCCGAGCGAAGGAATGAGCGCTTGCCGACGAAATCCTTCTTTTTCGAGACGATCCAGTCCATCCCGAGATCCTGGGGCGTGATCGTCCCGTCCGTCTCCTGGCCGATGATGATGTAGCCCTTTTCGGCGCGTAGCACGTGCATCGCCTCGGTGCCGTAGGGGCTGATGCCGAATGGCGCGCCGGCGGCCATCACCGCCTCCCACAGCGCGAGGCCGTACCACCCGGGTGCCCAGAGCTCATAGGCCAGCTCCCCGGAAAAGGTGATCCGGTGGAGGCGAACTGGCACCCCCTGCGTCTCGCCCTCCCGGATCGCAAGGAAGGGAAAGCGTGGGGCATCGAGCGGGACTCCGAAGAAAAGGTTGGCCAAGACCTCCCGGGAACGAGGGCCGACCACGGCGATGGCGGCCCAGTGATCGGTGACCGAGGTGAAGCGAACCTCGAGCTGCGGCCATTCGGTCTGCAGCCACTCCTCGAACCAGTCGAGCACCGCGGCTGCTCCGCCCGAGGTGGTGGTCGCGAGGTAGTGGTTTTCACCCAGGTGCATCACAACGCCGTCGTCGAAGACCATGCCGTCCGCGCGGCACATCAAGCCGTAGCGACACATGCCGACGGGGAGGGTGTCGAAGGCGTTGGTGTAGATCCGATTCAGGAAGGTCAGCGCGTCGGGACCCTGGATGTCGATCTTGCCCAGCGTGGAGACATCCATCACCCCGACACCCTCCCGCGCCTGCTGGCACTCGCGCCGGACCGCGGTCGCCATGTCTTCGCCGGCGAGCGGGAAATACCAGGGCCGCTTCCACTGGCCCACGTCTTCGAAGATGGCGCCATGGGCGACGTGCCAGGAGTGGATAGGGGTGACGCGAATCGGGTCGAAGAGTTCACCTCGATTTCGCCCGGCCCACAGGCTGAACGAGACCGGCACGTACGGGGGTCGGTAGGTGGTCGTGCCAACGCCCCCGATCGGTTGCCCGGTGAGGGTCCCGATGATGGCGGTCTCGTTGATCCCCGCGGTCTTGCCCTGGTCGCTTCCTGTCCCGATCGTCGTGTAGCGCTTGATGTGTTCGACCGACCGCATGCCCCTGCCGACGGCCTGGCCGAGGTCCGCGACCGTCGCGTCGCGCTCGAGATCGATGAAGTGGTGCGACCAGTCCTCGTTGTCGCCCGGCACCAGCCAGACCGGCTTGATGTCCAGCTCGAAGTCGCCGGCGGCTCGCCCGATAACCTCGACACCGGGTCGCGTGCCATCCGGAAGAAAGCACGCCAGCCCCTCGTCGAAGCGCAGGCGTCCCTGCGCCTGGCTGAAGAGGTGCACCGTCGGATTGAAGCCGCCCGAGACGCAGAGCAGGTCGCAGGGGATCCAATCCGAACCGACGCGGACGGCGGTCAGCCCCTGCGAGCCGCCCTCCGTGTCGGTGATCGGGCCGCCGCGCCGCAGGTCGACCACGGCCGCCACCGTGATGCCGGCGGCTCGCAGATGCGCGGCCAGCGTATCGGTGCTGTCGTTGTTGGTGAAGATGACGGCGTGCCGTCCCGGCGCCACCCCATAGCGGTGGAGGTACGTACTCACGGCGCCGGCCAGCATGATGCCGGGGCGATCATTGTTGGCGAAGACGAGCGGCCGTTCGTGCGCGCCGGTGGCGATCACAACATTCCGGGCGCGAACCTGCCAGAGGCGCTCTCCCTCTCGGCGGCGCTCGGCGCCCAGAACCAGGTTCTGATCGTAATAGCCGAAGGCTGTCGTGCGGGTGAGGCAGCGCACCTCCGGCATGGCGGCGAGCTCGGCAACGGTCGACCGAGCCCAGGCGTCGTCCTCGGCGTTGAGCAGCCGGCCGCCGAACTCCTGTTGCTCGTCCATCAGGATCACGCGGTCCCCTCGCCTTCCCGCCTCGAGCGCCGCCCTTAAGCCCGCCCCGCCCCCGCCGATGACGAGGACCTCGGAGTGGGCGTACACCTTGTCGAACCGCCCGGCATCCGTGCCAGCGATCGCGCGACCTTTGCCATTGAGGCCGGTCGCCGCAAGGCCATCATGGAGCTCCACCTGGGTCGCGCGCAGCATCGTCTCGCTCCCAATCTGGACGAGGGCGTTCGGCTCCTCGATGCCGGCCGAGAACACGCCACGGGGACGGTCGTGCATGATGCTCCGCGCGACCACCCGCACGTCGTTCGCGAGCAGCGCCGAGGCGAGCGTGTCACCCGCGCAGCCCGTCAGGGGCTGACCATTGAAGGTGAAGTCCAGTGGCTGGTTACGGTCGATCCGGCCGCCGCGGGGGAGCCGGCTCACGGGAGGATCTCGTGCGTCGCCGTATCGCGCGTCAGGGTGAACCAGCGGCGGCAGCCCGCGGTGTGGACCCAGCGCTCGACAAAGGGGCCTTTGGTGTTTGGCCGGTAAAAGACGTAGCGGGCCCAGCTGGCGTCGCCGGTCGTCCCCGGATCCTTCGGGTAGGCGACCTGGCCGGCGCCTCCGTACTTGAACTCCAGGTCCTCACGGTCGCCGCACCAGGGACAGGGGATCAGCACGTCAGTGGGCCACGGCGGCGGCACCGTGCTCATCGATCAGCGCGCCGCTCGAAAAGCGCTCCAGGTTAAAGGGGGCGTTCAGGGCGTGCGGTCTGCCCGTCGCGATGGTGTGAGCGTAGACCCAACCGGCCGCCGGCGTCGCCTTGAAGCCGCCGGTTCCCCAGCCGCAGTTGATAAAGAGATTTTCGACCGGCGTCAGTCCGATGATCGGCGAGGCGTCGGGCGAGACATCGACGATGCCGGCCCAGGTGCGCAGGACGTGGACGCGGCGGAAGATGGGGAACAGCTCGATCGCCGCGGCCACCTGGTACTCGATGACATGCGGGGACCCTCGCTGAGCGTAGGAGTTGTAGGGGTCGATGCCGGCGCCCATAACAAGCTCGCCCTTGTCCGCCTGACTGACGTACACGTGGATCGCGTTCGACATGACCACGCAGTTGAGCACGGGTTCCAGCAACTCCGAGACCAGCGCCTGCAGGGGGTGACTCTGGATGGGAAGGTCGAGTCCGACCTTCGACGCTAATTCGGTGCTGTGGCCCGCCGCGCAGAGGGCGACCTTGCCGGCGCTGATCCGGCCCCGGCTCGTCTGGACCCCGGTCACCTTGCCGTCGGTCACGTCGAAGCCGGTCACCTCGCAGTTCTGGATCAGGTCCACGCCCATCTGGTCCGCCTTGCGTGCGAAGGCCCAGGCGACGTAGTCGTGCTTGGCGATGCCACCGCGCCGCTGGAGGGTGCCGCCCATGACCGGGTATCGGAGATCGGACGAGACGTTGACGATCGGACAGAAGGCTTTGACCTCGTCGGGTGTCAGCCATTCGGCGTCGATCCCGTTGAGCCGGTTGGCGTTGACGCGGCGGCGGCTCTCACGCGCATCGCCGATGTTGTGGACCAGGTTGAGGACGCCGCGCTGGCTGAACTTGATGTCGTAATCGAGCTCGCCGGAGAGCCCCTCCCAGAGCTTGAGCGAGTGCTCGTAGATGGCCGCGCTCTGATCGAAGAGATAGTTCGACCGAATGACGGTCGTGTTGCGGGCCATGTTCCCGCCAGCCAGCCAGCCACGCTCCAGAACGGCCACGTTGACGATGCCGTGGTTTTTTGCCAGGTAGTACGCTGTCGCCAGCCCGTGCCCGCCTGCCCCCACGATCACGACGTCGTAGGAGCGTTTGAGGTCCGGGCTACGCCAGAGCCGGTCGACGTGCGGTGATGGTTGTGTCATGACCGTTCCACGTATATATAAGGGTATGGAACAGCCAGTCGCCGACTGGTGGCGGACCTGGTTCGGGCCCGGCTACCTCAGTCTGTACGACGGCTACCTCTCTGAGCGGACGCCCGTCGAGGTGGACCACCTCGAGGCCCTGCTCGCGCTCACGACGCCGGCCCGGGTCCTGGACCTGGCCTGCGGCCAGGGCCGCCACGCGATCGAGCTCGCGCGACGCGGCTATGAGGTGACCGGGGTCGACCTCTCCGAGTACCTTCTCGAGGTGGCGCGGGCCCGGGCGCGCGCCGCGGGTGTGACGGTTCGTTTGCTCCGTCGGGACATGCGGGAGCCGCTTTCTGGTGAACGATTCGACCTCATCCTCAGCCTGTTCACCAGCTTCGGCTATTTCGAGGACGAGGCCGAGGATCACCGGGTGCTTACCGGTGTCGCCCGTATGTTGGAGCGTGGCGGCCGGTTCGTGCTGGAAGTCTTGAACGGGCAGCGGGAGCGCGAGCATTTTGAGGCGCGTCAATGGTTTTCGGTCGGAAAGACGGCCGTGATGGAGGAGCGGCGCCTGGAGCGATCGGCGCGCCGCCTGGTCGTCACCAGGACCATCAGCACGCCGAACGGGCGCGAGACGAACGCGCATTCGCTGCGGATCTACGATGGGGCTGAGATCGAAGCATCTCTCCTGGACGCTGGCTTTGCGGACATTCGACTCTATGGTGACTGGAGTGGCGAGCGCCTGACTCCGGAGAGCGCGCGGGTGCTCGCGGTCGCCACAATGGGGACATGAAGTTTCTGCTCGAAGTGCTGCTGGCCATCATCCTGCACCCCATCGCGTTCGTGCTATGCCTGGTCAACCTGGCCGGTCGGACCGACATCAACAGCCTGCAGAAGGTCATCTGGGCGCTCGTCTGCATCTTCTGGGGCGTCGGGCCGATCCTCTACATCATGGTTGGTGGCGGCGAGCTCTGGTAGCCGTAGCGAAATGAAATAGGGGCGGGAGTCGAGCTCCCGCCCCTTACATCACGTCAGCGGTTAGTCGTCGTCGTGCTCGCGGCGCGTGGGCGGGCACGTGACTTGTGTCACCGTGATCTGGATCGTTTCCTGGATCGTGATGAGCACCGTCTGGCACGTCACCGTGATGGTGCCGGTCGAATGGCCGTCACCCAGCGCGGTGAGCTGGATGAGGTTGATCTCCGAGAGCTCGTTCTCTTCGTCCTGCGGCGTGATGAGGGTGAGGTGGGCGAAGCGGTCCTCGTCCTTCTGAATGGCGGCGACGAACGGCGCGACGCTGCCATGGAGCTGTGTGTGCGCCTTGGCGAGCTGTGACTGGATCTTGCCGGGCGCGACCTTGGACGCGGCGACCGTGTTGGTCACCGTGGTGCCGCAGCTGGATTCCGCGTTGTTCAGCTTGGTGATGACGGCATCGCCGGCCTTCTTGACGTCGGCGATCAGCACCACCTTCTGCTGCGCATCGGCGGGCTGGATGACGGCCACCGTGGTGTTGTGGTCGTCGTGCGAAACGAGGATGAGCGTTGTGGGGACAGCGGCGACCGTCAGCACGCTTACCGCGGTAACCGTGATGATGCGCTCGCTGATCCACGCGGTCAAAAGGGTGAACATTCCGATGAGACCTCCTTGAGGATTGACTCCTCTGCCCGGATAAACGGCCCGGTCCTGGTGGGTCATCTGGCCTCGAGGCCGCTGTCGCCGGTTCGTTCCCGTCCCGGCGACGGCCCGTCATTGGACCGTCGGTGAGCCTTTACCGACCGGGTCGAATACCACGGACTTTGTGTTGACACCTAAACTCGAGCGCGGCTATACTCTGGCCAGCATGGACTCAGCGCGCGAGAGGGGGTGCAATCCACGTGTCCGAAATCAAGGTCCGCGAGAACGAGACCTTCGAGAGCGCCCTTCGCCGCTTCAATAAGAAGATCAAGCAGAACGGCGTCCTCTCCGAGGTACGCCGGCGCGAGCACTACGAGAAGCCCAGCGTAAAGAAGAAAAAGAAGATCGCCGCGGCGCGTAAACGGCGGGCCCGGACGGCATAGTCCACGTGGTGCCGTGAGGCCCCGCGTTCCCGTTGACACTATGAAAGAGCGTGGCTCGGTGGCACTCGAACGTCTGCGACGCCGCGGGCGCCTGTTCGCGCGCGATCTGCGGCTCGGCCACGTCGGAGCCAACCGGCGCTGGCCACCCTATCTCCGCTCGGCCGCCACCTCGATCCCGATCGCCTTACTGACCGCCCTCGTTGTGGCGCAGAACTTCCTGCCCAACCGGCTGAACCTCCGTGCCGGCGACGTCTCCTCCCAGGACGTCGTTGCGCCGCGGTCCGTTCGCTACGAGAGTCAGACCAGGCGGGACGAGGCACGGGCGGCGGCGGCGAAGCAGGTGCCGGACCAGTTCGATGGCTCGATCGCGAGCCAGCAACGGCAGGCCTTGGACGCTCTCGCCGGCAAGGTCTCGGATCTTCGGCAGTCATCGTTTTCGGGCCCGGATCGCGCCGCCCGTCTGAGCCTGATGGAGACGCAGCTCAGCGATGCTCAGCGGCAGTATTTGTTGCAGGCGGACGCAGGGACCATCGCCGGCGTGTTCAAGAGTGCGGGCGACATCCTGAACGCCCTGGAGACGAACGGCATCAAGGCGGAAACCCTGAAGAGCGCGCAGGACACCGCTGGCACGCGGGCCGCCGCTTTGCACCTCGACGCGACGGCCGCCTCGCTCGTCGCCGGCCTGCTGCGCGATTACATCAAGGTCAACTACCTGCCGGCGGAGACCGACCTCAAACGCCAGCAGGCCAGTGACGCCGTCCCACCGGTGTTCGTCACCGTGGGCAAGGGCCAGACCATCATCCGTTACGGCGACCTGGTCACACCATTCCAGCTGGAGGAAGCGCAGGCGGTCGGCTTGCTCGCTCCGAAGACCGATTGGTCCCGGATCCTGGCGACCTTCATGCTGGTGATCATCCTGTTTGCGGTGGCACTTGGCTACCTGATGCAGTTCAAGCCGGCCATCCTGCGCGATCCCCGGCAGCTGGCGACGCTGGGCGGCTTGATGCTGGCGATCCTCCTCATCGCAAAGGTCGTGGTACCTATCGATCCGCGGGCGCAGTACATCGTGCCGATGGCGGCGGTCCCGCTCCTCGTTGCCACCCTGATGGATACGGGGCTCGGCATCATCGTGGCGCTCGCGGTCGGCCTGCTGACCGGCATCATTGCCGACAACTTGCTCGATCTCACCCTTATCGGCTTCCTCGGTGGGGCGATCGGGTCCATCTATGTCCACCGCCTGGAGCGATTGGGCCAGTGGGTCACGGCCGGCATCCTGGTGGCCGGCGCGCAGTTCGTCACGATCGTCTCACTCGCGTTGATCGAGCGACATCAGTCGATCGATGAGGTCCTCGGGATCGGGGCGACCGCCCTGGTCAACGGCCTGCTGGCGGCGTTGATCGCGGCGGGCTCGCTGGCCTTTCTCGGCGAGGTGACGCGCGTGATCACGCCCATGAAGTTACTCGAGCTCATGACCCCGAATAACCCACTGCTGAAACGACTGATGGTCAGCGCGCCCGGAACCTACAACCACTCGATCGTGGCCGCCAACCTCGCCGAGTCGGCGGCCGAAGCCGTGGGCGCCAGTCCCGTCCTGGCCCGGGTTGGTTGCTACTTTCACGACATCGGGAAGATCCGCCGTCCGCACTTCTTCGTCGAGAACCAGGCGGACATCGGCAACATCCACGAGAATTTGTCTCCGACCACGAGTTCGGACATCCTCAACGCGCATGTCACCGAGGGGGTCGAGCTCCTCCGCCAATACCACTTCCCGGCGGCCGTGAAAGACATCGTCCAGCAACACCAGGGCACGACGGTGAAGAAATACTTCTATCGCCAGGCGCTCGAGCAGGGCCTTGACGTTCGGGAAGACGACTTTCGATACCCGGGACCGCGCCCGCGGACCAAAGAGGCGGCCATCGTCATGATGGCGGACACCGTCGAAGCCTCGACCCGGACCCTCAAGGACCGCTCCACGGAGAGCATCCGCGACCACGTCCGCCGGATGATCCAGGGATTCGTGCGGGACGGGCAGCTCGACGACTGCGACCTTTCCTTCCACGACCTGAAGCTCGTCGAGGACGCGTTCGCCAACATGGTGGTCAGTATCTATCACGCGAGGATTGAGTACCCGGCGGCCGGTGCCGGCGAGGCGGCAGTGGGAGCCGTGGATACGACCCTGGGCGGCCACGACGGCACGATCGACGCCGATGACAAGACGATTCCACTACCGCGAGGGACGACTCGGACCGTGTAACAACGCCGACGGAGGGAGCAATTTCGCGGCTCCCCGTCCGATATACCAGCAATGATCTCCAACTCTGTCATCGTGCTTGCCTATGTCGTGGCGGCCCTGGTGATCCTGCCGGCCGCCGTGATGGCCGCCGTCGGTCGCGTTCCGGCCTTCTTGCGACGCGGCCCGGCCGAGAGCGCGCTGCGGATCCGGATGGAGGGCGTGGGAATGCTCTTGATCGGGCTGTTCATCCTTGCCGACGCCCTGGCGGCCGATCTTGGCCGCCGGTCCTCCGTGCCCCAGGACTGGATCCTGCTGGTCTGGATCGCCCTCGCCGCAGGCCTGATCGGGATTCGCTACCTGGCCGGGCGGAGTGACGCCGGCGACCGCAAGTCGCGCGTCTAGCGCCAACCCGGCCGGTTACCATACAGACGTGCTCATCCAGATGAGCCGTTGGGGTCCTGCGTCGCTGGCCTCCGGTGTGGATCTGGATGCCCTCAAGGGTTTGCTCGAGGCTGGCGCCAGGATGCTGAAACTGCCGAAGGAGACGGTCACGGTGGTCACCCTGACGAGCGACGAGCACCTTCGGGAGTACAACCGTCGATATCGGGGACTCGACGAGCCGACCGACGTGCTCGCCTTTGCCGCCCGGGAAAAACCGACGGACCAGCGGTTTCAGGCCCCGCCCGGGACCGAGCACTGGCTTGGGGACATCGTCATCTCGCTTCCGCGAGCGCGTGCCCAGGCGCACGAGGCCGGTCACGGAATGGATGACGAGGTGCGCCTGCTGGCGGTCCATGGCTTCCTCCATCTGCTCGGGTACGACCACCTCGAGCCGGACGAGGAAACGGCGATGACCGAGCTCACCAACCGGATCCTCGGCCTGGCATGATGCCTCCCCGGTCCGATGCGGAGTTCGAAGCGGAACGCATCGGCAGCCCGACCCGGGCGCGGCGCCTGGACCTTCGTCGCACGCTCTACAGCTTCCGGCACGCCGGGCATGGCCTTTCCTGGGCCGTGTCGTCGCAGGCCAACCTGCGGTTCCATCTCGTGGCGGCGGCCATCGTACTGGTGGCCGCGCTTCTCTTTCATTTCACGGCCATCGAGTTCGTCGGCCTGCTTCTCTGTTTCGCGATCGTCATCGCCGCGGAGCTCTTCAACACCGCGCTCGAGGTCCTCATCGATTACGCATGGCCGGAGCATCATCCGATGATTGGCCGGGCCAAGGACGTGGCGGCCTCGGCGGTGCTGATGGCCGCGATCGGGACCGCGCTGGTGGGCATCCTGCTGTTCGCCCGGCATCTGTTCCATATCACATGAGCACCACCGTCGACGTGGTGACGGCGGCGCTGGAGTCACTGCGGCGCCGTGACTGGGACGGTTTTGCGCGCCGGTTGCACCCCGAGGTCGTGCATCGGACGCCGGGCGTCCCCGATCCGGTGCTCGGCAAGGAGGCTTTCGTCCACATGAGCCGGCAGGCGGTGGCGCGGACGCCGGACGTCAGTTTCGAGGTGGAGCGAATGGTGACGGAGGGTGACACCGTGGTTGTGGTCGGCGAGTGGTCCTATACCGGTGAGGACGGACCCGTTCGGCAGCCATCCGTGAGCGTGATCGACCTGCGGGATGGACTCATCTGGCGGGACCTGGAGTATTTCGGCCTGGCCATGTGAATCACGGCGAAATGAGGGCGGCCGCCACACGTTACAGGACTGTGGCATCGCGAATCGCCGTCATCGACGATGAGGCGCCGAACCGGACCTATCTCGCCATGCTCCTTCAGAACGCCGGGTTCGAGGTGCAGACGGCGGCCGGCGGCGCGGACGGCCTGGCGCTGGTGGAAAAGGAGCGTCCCGACCTGGTCCTGGTCGACCTGCTGATGCCGGAGGTCGACGGCTACGCCGTCTGCGAGCGGATTCGGCGCGGCCCGGTGGGCGGCGCCACCCAGATCATCGTGGTCAGCGGGCTGGACACCGTCGATTCCAAGGTTCGGGCGCTCGAGCTGGGTGCTGACGAGTACCTTGCGAAGCCGGTCGAGTCCCGCGAACTGGTGACGCGGATCAAGGTGATGCTGGTTCGCGCCAGCCAGCTCCGGCAGCAGGGGTCGCAGTCGCGCGGCCGGCTGACCGTGGTCGCCGGCGCCAAAGGAGGGATCGGGACCAGCACCCTGGCGATCAACCTGGCGGCCTCCGAAACCGGTGGCAAGGGGCCCGAGGCCGTGGTGCTGGCGGACCTGGCGGTCCCGGTCGGCACGCTCGGAGGCATGCTCGGGATCGAGGTGCCAGATCGGTGGGTCTGGCGCGAGTTCCTCGAGGATGGGACCGCGAGCGCCCATCGCCTGGCGAGTTACCTGATGCGAAACCCGCAGCTGCCGCTGCGCCTGCTGCCCGGCATTCGCAGTGGCTCACCCTACCGTGAGGTGAAACCCGATGCCGTAAGCGCCTTCGCGACGTCGCTTCGCGGGCTGGCGGACCACATCGTGGTCGACCTGGGGAACCAGCCGTCGCCCTTTACGCCACCCTTGCTTCGCGAGGCGGACGTCATCCTGATCGCGGTCGAACCCGAGGTCATCGGCGTGGAGCTGACGGCCAGATTTCTTGACCGCCTCAAGGAGACCGGGATCCTCAGTCACCGGATTCGCGTGGTGGTCACGAACGCCCACGGCAGCTTGCAATTGAGCCGGACCGAGGTGGCCGCAGCCTTGAAGATCGACGTGGCGGGGATGATCCTCTACCAGCGTGACGAATTTTCGGCCGCCAGCAAGCGCCGGATGCCGATCGTTTTGCAGCAACCGCAGGGACCGGCCGCGGCCCAGTTCAAGGAACTGGCGCAGGCGCTGGTCAGCGTCTAGCCTCGTAGACTAACGGGCATTCGCCCCACTCCTGCCGCCACGGGACCGCGCGCGCGCGGGCTCATGCAGACGGCTGCGCTGCAGTACGCCGAGTTCCGCCGCTATTACATTGGCCAGGCGGTTTCAGTCGTTGGCACGTGGATGCAGTCGGTGGCTGCGGCGTGGCTGGTCCTGCAGCTTTCCCATGATTCGGCCTTCGCCCTGGCGTTGTTCGGGGCCTTCAGCTACGGGCCGATCCTGATCTTCGGCCTCTTCGCCGGGGCGCTCGTGGACCGGTTCGTGCATCGGGATGTCCTGCTCGTCACGCAGGTCGTTTCGGCGTTGGGGGCCGCCCTGTACGCGGTGCTCACCGTCAGCCACCTGATCACCTTGCCATTGTTGTTTCTGATCGCCGCGGTGCTCGGGACCAACCAGGCGGTCTATTTTCCAGCACGCCAGGCGACGGTCCTCGAGATGGTCGGCCGTGGTGAGCTGGCCAGCGCCGTGGCCCTCAACGCCACCGCCTTCAACCTGGCGCGGATCGTCGGGCCGGCGATCGGCGGTCTCGTCATTGCCGCGTTTGGGGTTGCGACGTGCTTCTGGCTGAATGCCGCCAGCTACATCGGCGTGATCGCGGCGCTCTACACCATCCGCCGGCGGCCACGGCCGTCCGGATCCCCGCAACGGGCCATCACCCTGATTGGCGAGGCGCTGCGCTATGTCAAAGATGCCCCTACGTTGCTCGGCCTGTTCGCCCTGCTGGTGGTGGCCGGGACCTTCGGCGCGAATTTCAATTTGGTCTTGCCACTGTTCACGAAGGTCGTCCTGCACGCCAACGCCGATGCCATGGGCTACCTCTTCGCCGCCCAGGGGCTGGGTTCCCTGATCGGCGCCCTGACGATGACCGCGCTGGGCGGGCTCCTGCTCGACCCCCGCCGTATCGCGCTCGGGGCGCTCCTTTTCGCGCTCATGGAGCTGGTCTTTCTGATCATCCCGGGCTTCTCGCAATCCATGCTCCTGCTGGTCGTGATCGGATGGGCCTTCGCTGTCTACACCATTGGCACCAACACCTTCGTCCAGGTACGGTCGCCCGACCGGATGCAGGGACGGATGGTGAGCCTGTATTCGATGCTCTTCGTCGGGGTGACGCCGATCGGCAATTTCTTTGCCGCGGTCGTGGCCCATCGTTTCGGCCCGGCCGCCGCGGTCTGGCTGGGCGGTGCGCTGACCGGAATGGCCGCCGTCACGGTCCTCCTCTACTTAACCGTCAGCCGCAGGCGGACGGCTCCGGTCGTCGCCACACCCTAACCCTTGTTGAAGTCGGTCATGGCACGGTCGAGACCAACCTGGGCCACGGCGGCGACGCCATCGGCCACCCGTGCGATCAGCGACGGGAGCGCCTCACGCTCGGCGTCGGCAAAGGGTCCCAGAACATACTCCACGCTGCTGCCCACCGGTCGGCCCACCCCGACGCGGACACGGATGAACTCCTTGCTGCCAAACGACGCGATCAGGGAGTCGATCCCATGATTGCCCGCCGAGCTGCCGCCCTTGCGGATCTGCACCCGACCGAAGGGCAGGTCGAGCTCGTCGTGGACGACGAGCACGCGGTCGAGAGGGATGTCGTACTTTGCCCGCAGCGCCTTGCCAGCCAGTCCCGAGAGGTTCATCATCGTCTGCGGCTTGGCGAGGATGAGCTCGCGGTCGTCGAGGCGGAGGCGCCCGACCAGGGATTTCGCCGCGTGGTCGGTGATGCGGGCCCGGTGGCGGCGGGCGAGCTCATCGAGGCAGAGGAAGCCCACGTTGTGGCGCGATCGCTCGTACTCGCGGCCCGGGTTGCCGAGTCCCAGCACCAGCCATCGATCGGTGGCCGGGGCCGGCGTCGGTTTGCGGCGGAACACCGCCAGTAGCGTAGTCAATGGCGAGGTTGACTTCATGACGCGCGTTGGGACCAGCTTTACGCGCTGGCGGGCGGAGGCGCTCGGCCTCGATTACCAACGGGCGTTCACGCGGCTCTGTGGGATGGGATTCAACATGATCCGGCTCTCCGCATCCTGGCGAGAAATCGACCAGTTCGGGTATGCGCATCTTGATTGGTTGATGGCAGAGGCCGCGCGTGCCGGGCAGCGGGTCGTCCTCACGGTTGGTATCAAGGCGCTCGGCTGGCCAGAGTTCTACCTGCCGGAGCGGCTTCAGCCGGTGGCGCCCTTCAGCAGCAACATCGCTCGCGGCCCGCTCCTGGACCGGGCGCTGGTCTTCGTGCGCGAGGTGGTCTTGCGGTACCGGCAGAACGCGATGCTGGTCGCCTGGCAGCTCGAGAACGAACCGTTCAATCGGTCGGGCCCCCGAGCCTGGTGGATCGGCCGGCGGATGGTGTTCGCGGAGGCGCGGGTGGCGCGGTCACTCGACGTGCGACCGGTGATGGTGACGACCTTCGCCCACTTCAATGACGGGCTTGACCGGGCCTCCAGCCGGCACCGGTCGACGTGGAAGCGACGGTTGGGTCTGGACCTCCCGGCGGAACGGGAGGCGCTGGCCGTGCTGCGGCGCGGTGACATCCTCGGCCTGGACGTCTACCGGGCGATCGGATGGTGGCGCAGCGCCGACCAGCAGGAGGTCGCGCGCGCGCAGGACGATCAGCTTGCGCAGGTGCGGCGCTGGCAGCGGATCGCGCGCGGGCAGGGAAAACACCTGTGGGTCACGGAGGCGCAGGCGGAGCCATGGGAGGCGTCGGCACGGACCCATGGTGATCCGGTCAGCGTGGTTCCAGCGGACATGGTTGACCTCGCCAAGGGGCTGGCCGCGCTCGGCGTGGGCGCGCTGCTGCTCTGGGGCAGTGAGTACTGGCTCTGGCGCGACGACAACGGTGATCCGCGATGGATCGAGCGTGCCGGGGAAATCCTGCGAACCGGGCTGGTAAGCTAGCGGCTCGACGCCCCGGCGGTTCGCTGCGGGCGCATTTTTGCATGGCCGCGACACGATGACGGAGACCCTGTTCGAGTTGATGGACCGCCTCCCGGCCCGTGACCGGCTGGAGGCGTGGTGGCGCACGCCCGGCGGTCGTCTGGATGCCCATGGTCTGCCGTCCAGCGCGCTCCCGGTGGTCGCCGAATGGCTTCGACGCCGTTCCTTAAGGGCGCTGTTGGTGCTGGTGCCGGACCCGGAAGGCGCGTTCGGCGAGATGGGCGCCTGGTTTTCCGACGACGTCCGGTCGGTGGTCTTTCCCGCGGTCGAGACGCTGCCATTCGACCGCCTCGCGCCGGACGAGGAGACCGTGCGGCGGCGGCTCGAGGCGATCGACGCGCTGGCCTCCAAAGACCCGGTGGTGTGCTTCAGCTCATGGATGGCGATGACCCGGCCCACGCTCGCGCCGGATGCTCTCCATCGCTGGCGGATCACGCTCAAGCAAGGGGATCGATACACGGTCGATGACCTGCTCCAGAAACTGACGACGCTCGGCTACCGCCGCGAACCGCTGGTGCAGGCGCGCGGCGAGTTCAGCCTTCGGGGTGGGATCCTGGATTGCTTTCCGCCAGATCGTCGCCGCCCCCTCCGCGCCGAATTCTTCGGCGACGACCTCGAGTCGCTGCGTGAGTTCGATGTCGAGTCGCAGGGGTCGACAGGCACCGTCCCGATGGTGCGGATCCTTCCGGCTGCCGAGGTGATCCTGACTCCTGCTGCGCTGACGGCGGCGGATGAAGGGTTGCGCGAGCTCGACTTCCGCCGGTGCCTTCCGGAGGTTCGCGACGAGTGGCTGGCCGACGTCGAGCGCGTCCGCTCGGGCGCCTACTTCGACGGCATCGAGGGCTTTCAGTCGTACCTTGACCCAGGGCAACCCACGCTCCTCGACCATCTGCCCGCCGACGCGCTGATCGTGGCAATCGATCGCCACCGCAACCTGGCTCAGGCGGAGCAGCGAGAAAAGGAACTGGCCGACCTGGTCTCAGTCGAGGTGGAGCGCGGCGAATTGCCGGCGAACCTGCGGACGGGACTCCTTTCCATCGCCTCTCTGGAGCAGCGGACGGCGACGTGGTCACGACTCGCCATCGCGCGTGGGGATGACGAGGGGTCGCTCGATCTGGGATTCGAGCCAGTCGATGCCTATTCCGGCCGGATGGACGCGTTTGCGGACCGGGTCCGTGCCGACGCCCGCGAGAAAGCGCGGATCCTGATCGTCACCCAGCAGGAGCGGCGGCTTCGCGAACTGCTCGACGACCGCGACGTGTACCCGGCGGCCGGCCTCTTCACCTGGTCGCAGACGCCGCTGATGCCCGGCCTGCTGGTGCTGGGCAGCCAGGCGGTCGCCCAGGGGTTCCGGGTCCCGGCCTTGCGGCTGGACGTCTATGGCGACACCGATCTCTTCGGAGGTTTGCGGCAACGGGTGCGCCGTGGGGTCGTCCGGGCTCGATCGGCGAGCTGGCAGCTCGAATTCGAGCCTGGCGATCTCATCGTCCATGTCGACCATGGCATCGGGCGTTTCCTTGGGATGCGCCTGATGGGCGACGCCGGCCAGGAGCGCGAGTACATGCAGCTCGAGTACGCCGAGGGCGACAAGCTCTACGTGCCGGTCGAGCACCTCGACCGGGTGCAGAAATATGTGGGTGGCGGCGATGCCCAGCCCCGGCTTCAGCGCCTCGGTTCGGGCGAGTGGGATCGCGCCAAGAAGAAAGTCCGCGAATCGGTGGAAGAGGTCGCGCGGGACCTGCTCGACCTCTATTCGAAGCGGCAACTGGTGGAGGGTCATGCCTACTCGCCGGATGGGCCCTGGCAGCAGGAGCTGGAGCAGTCCTTCGCCTATGACGAGACCCCCGACCAGGTCCGGGTGATGGAAGAGATCAAGGCCGACATGGAGGACTCCCGGCCGATGGACCGGCTGCTGTGCGGGGACGTCGGCTTTGGGAAGACAGAGCTGGCCGTGCGCGCGGCCTTCAAGGCGGTCGCCGATTCGAAGCAGGTCGCCATCCTGGTGCCGACCACCGTGCTGGCACAGCAGCATTTCTTGACCTTCAGCGAGCGATTCAGGCCCTTCCCGGTGAAGGTCGAGATGCTGTCGCGCTTCCGGACCGCTGCCGAATCGGCTGACGTGCTGCGCCGGCTGCACACGGGCGAAGTGGACGTCGTCATCGGTACGCACAAGCTGCTCGGCAAGGACGTGCAATTCAAGGATCTCGGGCTGGTTGTCCTCGACGAGGAGCAACGGTTCGGCGTCATGCAGAAGGAACGCCTCAAACATCTGCGCGCGTCGGTCGATGTGCTGTCCCTGTCGGCGACGCCGATCCCGCGAACGCTCCACATGTCGCTGGCGGGCATTCGCGACCTTTCCGTCATTCAGACGCCGCCGGAAGAACGGCTGCCCATCAAGACCTTCGTGACCGCCGACGAGGACGACCTCATCAAGGAGGTCATCCAGCGCGAGCTGCAACGCGGCGGGCAGGTCTTCTATGTCTACAACCGGGTGCAGACGATCAAGAAGGCGGAGGAGCGCATCAAGCGGCTCGTCCCGCACGCAAAGGTGCTCGTTGGGCATGGCCAGATGCCGGAGACGACGCTGGCGGACGTGATGGTGAAGTTCATCAACCGCGAGGCCGATGTGCTGGTGTGCTCGACCATCATTGAATCAGGGCTCGATATTCCGAACGCCAACACGATCGTCGTCGTCGACGCGCACCGGATGGGGCTGGCGCAGCTCTACCAGTTGCGCGGCCGGGTCGGCCGCGCCGGACAGCGCGCCTACGCCTACTTCCTCTACAACCCGACGAAATCGTTTACCGAAAACGCCGACAAGCGACTCGATGTGATCGCCGAGCTGCACGATCTGGGTTCGGGATTCAAGCTGGCGCTCAAGGACCTGGAGATCCGCGGTGCCGGTAACCTGCTGGGCACGGAACAGCACGGTGCGATCGCGGCCGTCGGCCTCGAGCTCTACAACTCGATGTTGCGGGACGCCGTCGAGTCGCAGAAGTCCGGGACGGCGGTCGAGGTGCCGGCGGGTCTCACGCTGGATCTGCCGATCGAACACTTCCTTCCGCGGGAGTACGTGCCGGACGAGAAGCTCCGGCTCCAGGTTTACCAGGACCTGGCCGCGGTGGACGACGAAGAGGCGCTGGAGGCGGCCGAACGCAACCTGGCCGACCGGTTCGGCAAGCCGCCGGGGCCGGTGCGGAACCTCATCTACGCGCTCCGTGTCAAGTGGCTGGCCCGCAGGGCGGGTCTTACCGCGATCGAGACCGATGGCGATTGGCTGATCCTGCGGCTGCCGTCGAACTGGGCGGGCGACGAGCGCCGGCTGGAGGCGCAGTTCCGGTCCATCCTGCATGTTCGATTTGGGAAAGTCCGGATCTCGATGCGCCAGGCCGGGACGCAATGGAAGGAGCGGCTGGTGGACGTGCTCGGGGAGATCGAGCGGCTGGGGCGGGTGCCGGATCCGGCCACGCGGCCGGCCCGGGTGGCGCTCTAGTGCCAGACGAGCCCTTTGAGGCCGCCGGATAAACTACCGCCAGCCGGCCAACACTGGAGGGATACGTAATGGGGACGGAATTCAAGAAGTTCTTGCTTCGGGGAAACATGGTGGAGCTGGCGGTGGCGTTCGTGATCGGCGTGGCCTTTGGCGCCGTGATCGCGGCCCTGGTAAAGGACCTGATCACGCCGTTGATCGCGGCCCTGTTTGGCAAGCCGGATTTCGCCGGCCTCACCTTTACTCTCAATAACAGCGTCTTCCGCTATGGCGAGTTCATCAATGCCGTGATCGCGTTCCTGCTGGTGGCCGCGGCGGTCTTCTTCTTCGTCGTCGTCCCCTATAACCGGATGATGGCGCGCTCGCGACGCGAGCCGGCCGCCGATCCGACGACGCGGAAATGCAGCGAGTGCCTCAGTGAGATCCCGGTTGCGGCACGCCGGTGCGCCTTCTGTACGTCGCCTGTGGCGGTGTGAACCGGCGCGTCTACACGACGGCGCGCAAGTGGGAGCGCGTCGTCGGCTACGCGCGCGCCGTCCGGGTCGGACCCGCCATTGAGATCTCGGGCTGTGCGCCCACGGCAGCCGATGGGTCCACGGTGGGAGAGGGCAGCGTCTATGAGCAGACGCGGCAGTGCCTGCGGATCATCATCGAGGCGCTGGCCGCGGTCGGCGCCGGCGTGGAAGATGTGACCCGCATCCGCATCTTTACCACCGTCCCGCGCCGCTGGCGGGAGATCGGGCGGGCACACGGCGAGGTGTTCGCCGCGATCAAGCCGGTGAACTCGATCATCGGGGTCCGTGGATTCATCGACCCCAAGTGGCTCGTGGAGATCGAGGCAAGCGCCTTTCGTGCCGACTAGGCGGACGCAGCGGACGGCGCTGTGGGGCATCATCGTCGCCGTCTTCATCAACGGCACCGGCGTGGGATCGGTGTTGCCGGTCCTGCCGCTGTTTCTTCGCGAGCGGGGCGGGTCCTACACGATGGTCGGCGTGGTCGTCGGCGCGAACCTGGTGGCGCAGTTCCTGGGCCAGTACCCCGCGGGGCGGCTTTCGGATCGGGTGGGTCGCCGGCCGCTGATGATCGGCGGGCTGGTGGTCGCCGGGACGGCGATCGCCGCCTTCGCGTTGCCGCTGTCGATCGGCTGGTTGATCGCGCTGCGGTTCGTCCAGGGATTGGGGGCCGCGGCCTTCCGGCCCGGCTCGCGCGCGGTGGTCGCGGACCTGGTCCCCGCACAGGAGCGGGGGATCGCCTATGGATGGCTTGCGGGGGCGGACCTGTCCGGTCTGATCGTGGGGCCCGCGCTCGGCGGGCTGCTGGCGGTGTTCGGGCGGCGTACGGTCTTTGAGGTCACCGGTCTCGCCTTGCTACTTGCCGCGATGGTGGTGGCCTTTGCGCTCGAATCGCGGCGCGTGCCGCTGGCGGCGGATGCGCGGCCGCCCGTGCAGACGGCTGCGGTGGTCCGGGCGGGGGTGTCGGCGGTCCGAGGGTTGGCCATGCTATCGCTGGGGATCGGGTTCGTCTACGGCGTCTACAACGTGGTCTGGAGCCTGTACATGAAGGCCCTCGGCGCCAGCGACTGGGTGGTGGGGTTGTCGTTCACCCTCTTCGCGCTGCCGCTGGTGCTCACCGCCCCGCTGGCGGGATGGGCCTCGGACCGGCTCGATCGCCGCTGGCTCGCCGTCGGCGGGACGGCGACGACCGCCCTCCTTGCCCCGATCTACCCCTTTCTCACCAGCATTCCCGCGGTGATCGGCGTAGGGATCATCGAAGGCAGTAGTGCGGCGTTTGCCGAACCATCGATCAACGCCTTCCTGATGAGCGCGGTGCCCGCGGAGCAGCGTGGCCGCGCCCTCGGCACGGTTGGGACCGCCGAGGCCGCCGCGAAGGCGGTAGGCGCGTTGATCGGTGGCACGTTGTTCGGCCTGGGACTCTGGGTGCCGTTCGTCATCTCGGGCGTGGTTGGCCTGGTGTTGATCGGGCTCAGCTTGCCCTGGCTGCGGGCGGCAGGCCGCGATATCGCGGTGGTGCACACGGTGGCGCTGGCCGATGGCTAGCGACCTCGAGCGCCTTACCGAATTGATCGCGGTGGTCCACCACCTGCGATCGCCGGGCGGGTGCCCATGGGATCGCCAACAGACCCACTTGACGCTGCGGGCCACCATGCTCGAGGAGGCCTACGAGGTGCTGGAGGCGATCGATCTGGCCTCGACCCCGAAGCTTCGGGACGAGCTGGGCGACGTATTATTGCAGGTCCTGATGCAAGCGGAGATCGCCGAGGAGGGGGGCGATTTTACGCTCGGGGACGTCGCGGACGCCGTACGGGAGAAGCTGGTGCGGCGACATCCGCACGTGTTCGGCGCGACGAAGGTCTCAGGCTCGGAGGAAGTGCTTCGAAACTGGGACGCGCTCAAGGCGGCTGAGTACGATCGCGAGTCGGCCATGGACGGAGTCCAGCGGTCGCTGCCGGCCTTGCAGTGGGCCTGGTCTCTGCAACGGCGCGCGGCCAACGTCGGCTTCGACTGGCCCGACGTCGAGGGCGCGCTGGAGAAGGTGCGCGAGGAGCTCGACGAGCTTCGGGCAGCGCCGACCCCGGAGGAGCGTGAAGGGGAGTTCGGCGATCTGCTGTTCACCATGGTCAACGTGGCGCGGAAGCTCGGCATCAACCCCGAGGACGCGCTTCGTTCCACGACCCGCCGGTTCGAGGCGCGCTTCAGGCTGATGGAGGCCGCCATCCGCCGCGATGGCCGGGTGTTCGCGGAGATGCCAATCGAGGAGCTGGACCGGTACTGGGAGGGGGCAAAGCGGGAGGAATGAGGGGTGATGCGAGTTGGCCGCCTTGCCAAGTCCCCTCAGCGCCCCTATAATCCAGTCCGTTTTCGGGCCGGCTTGATTACACCACCATCTCAGATCACGTCTTGAGCACCTCCGAACCAAAAGCCTCCCGCGCGAAGGTCCATCTGGCCGCGCCCGATCGGCTGATTTGGATCGTGGTGGGAGCTATTGTCATCTGGGGAGTGTGGGCCTTCGGCTCGGAGTTGATGCTGAACCTTCGACTGAACCACGAGGTGCAGGCGCTGCGTGCGGGCAATGCCCAGCTGACGTCGGCGAACGATGACGCCGCACGCCAGTTGTCAGTGGCCAGCTCGCCTGGCGCGATGGAGGAGGCCGCCCGTAAGGAGGGCTTTACTCGATCGGGTGAGCACGTTTATGTCATCGTTAAGCCACGCCAGGCAGCGGGGCAGCCGTCGATCGGGGTAGGGGACGGCAGACAGACCGGCAAACGCGATGGCGGCGTGATCGGGACAATCGAACAGTGGTGGAGGAATTTGTGGCACTAGGAGGGACCGCGGGCTAGGTGGCAGTAACGCCAGGGACAGTCGTCGAAGGGACGGTGGTCGGCATCACGAATTTCGGGGCCTTCGTGCAGATCGAGGGATCGGGGACCGGGCTGGTTCATATTTCAGAGA
This sequence comes from Candidatus Dormiibacterota bacterium, assembly GCA_036564925.1. Classification (GTDB taxonomy): domain Bacteria; phylum Chloroflexota; class Dormibacteria; order CF-121; family CF-121; genus JALYYC01. The sequence goes on from DATCOB010000062.1 coordinate 41,394, forward strand.
TCGCGAACGAGTATGTCCGCGACGTCAACAACCATCTGAAGATGAACGAGAAGGTCAAGGTCAAGGTCCTCAATGTGGACGTGACCAACGGCAAGATGGACCTCTCTCTGAAGCAAGCCGCCGCGGCGGCGGATGGCGTTGGGGGCGGGGCCGGGGCCGGCGCCCCGATGGGGCCGCCGGTCTTGCCGCGATCCTACCGGCGCGGCGGGCGCGGCAAACGCGAGTTGCCCGAGGGGGCGGACCCCGTGTTCGAGGAAAAGCTCTCCAAGTTCATGAAGAGCAGCGAGGAACGCCTCCTGGATATCAAGCGCAACCTGGAAGCGAAGCGGGGCGGCCGCTTCAAGTAGCGCGAGCCGACGCGGCTTGACGCGGGCGACGGAACGAGCCTAGAATGGCGCTCTCGCCCCACTGGGGCTGCGTGCGGCGTGGAGCAGTGGAAGCTCGTTGGGCTCATAACCCAAAGGTCGGCAGTTCGAATCTGCCCGCCGCAACCACACAATTACTGAGAGAGGAGCCTGCGGGGCTCCTCTCTCGACTTTCCGGCTGCGACCCTGCCGGTCTATCCCGCCGGCCGCCGGCCCGACACGACCACCCACTGGGAGCGCTGCCGCATCACGGCGCCGCGGTCGCGGGCAAGCAACTCTTCGAGGCGCTGCAGGCCAAGGCGATACTCGAGCGGCGGTACCATCCCCAGCGTCGAGATATATCGACCCCGCACTCGATCCACCACGTCGGCGATCCCAATGCGCCGATCCTCGTCCCGCACCTCGGCTGAGACATCGCCGAAGCCGGCTCGGTTCAGCTCACGCACCATCCGATCCGCCGGCGCGAATCGCGGTAGGTCGATGACCGGGATGCTGGGAAAGTACTCGTTGAGATAGAACTGCCGGATATGCTCCGGTGTAAAGGTCCAGATACTCACTCGCCCGCCTGGCCGCAATACCCGCCTGGCCTCGCGAAAGGCCGCGCCTCGCCGGCGCAGAAGATGGACGACCATCACCATCACCACCAGGCGCGCTTCCTGGTCCGCCAGCGGCAATCGGTAGGCACTGCCACGGCGCCACTGCACCCGCCCGCCCGCGTCCTTCCCCCGAGCGACCGCCAGCATCCGCTCCTCGGAATCGACCCCCACCACGCGGGCCGGCGTCATCGCCGCGAGCGGCAGCGTGATGCGACCGGTGCCGCAGCCCACCTCGACGGCGACGTCGTCCGCCGCAATCTCGGCCGTTCGCACCATCTCCGCCAGTCGCGACTGATCGCCCGGCGAGAGCGGCCGCAGCGCGTCATATCTCGGTGCAATCTCGGCGAATGAGGGCGGCATCCTTGCTAAACTAACCGATGCTCTACGGCGGAGTAGCTCAGTGGTAGAGCAACCGGCCCATACCCGGTATGTCGCAAGTTCGATCCTTGCCTCCGCCACACACCTGTGATGCTCCCCAGCCGCGTCGCCACCGCGATTCGCGTCCACCGCGTTTTCCGGCCGGGTGAGCGCGTCGTGGTAGCCGTGTCGGGGGGCCCCGATTCCCTCGCGCTGCTTGCCGTCCTCCGCGCGCTGATCCCGAAATTCTCGCTGCACCTCACGGTTGCCCACTTCGATCATGGGTGGCGAGCCGGTAGCGTCGACGACGCGAGCTTCGTCGCGTCGCTCGCCGCCAACTGGGGTTTCCGGTTCCTGACCGCTCGCGCCGATGAAGACACCCCACACACGGAGGCCGCCGCCCGCACCGCGCGGTACGCGTTCCTTCGCCAGGCGGTCGCCGACTCAAGCAGCAGCGCGATCGCGCTTGGCCACACGCTCGGCGACCAGGCGGAGACGGTTCTCCTCCATCTGCTACGTGGCAGTGGCTCGCGCGGGATTGCCGCGATGCGCTTTCGCGCGGGCGACCTCGCGCGTCCCATGCTGCACATCGACCGTCCCGAGATCGAAACCTACCTCGCGGATCAAAGCCTGACCCCGCGCCGAGACCCTTCCAACGATGATCCACGCTACGCGCGCAATCGGTTACGCGCCATCGTGCTGCCCGCGATCGACACGTTCGAGCCGGCCGCTCGCCGGCTTCTCGGCCAGACCGCCGACATCCTGGGTGAAGAAGATCGTTTTCTCGATGCCGAGACCGACCGCGTCGATGCCGAGGTCCGCTCCGGTCGCACCTCCATCGACGCGCTGCCGGTCGCGCTGCAGCGCCGCCTCCTTCATCGTCTCAGCCCGGATGCCAATTTCCTCACCGTCGAGGCGTCGCGCCTCAGCGATCCGAGACGTGCCGCACCCAGCCCCGCCGGCAAACAGGCCGAGCTCGTCACGACTACGTGCGCCTGCGACCCGACCGGCTTCAAAGCACGCGACCCGGTCGGCCACCTGGATGCCGACCGCGTCCTCTTGCCACTCACCGTTGGCCGGCGCAAACCCGGCGACCGCATGCGCCCACTCGGCATGCGGGAAGCCAAACGGTTGCAGGACATTCTGGTCGATGCCGGCATCCCGCGACAGCTTCGTGACGCACTGGCGGTCGTCTCCGATCGCGAAGAGATCGTCTGGATCCCCCAGGTCAGCGTTGCCGAAGGCAAGCGCGTCACCTCCGCGACGCGGCGCCAGCTGCATCTCGAAATCACGTGACCCTGATCTCATCCTGAATTCGAGTTGAATTGGAAGGATTCTCAAAAATCCGGTGTTACAATGAGCGCTGCTCATGAAGGTCGGACGTAACCGCAACATCTTCTATTTCATCCTGCTTGCGGGATTGCTGGCCATCATCTGGGCGAGCTATCGCAGCTTCAACAGCATCGCGGGCCCGACGGACAAATCCACCTATGAGCTGATCAAGGCCGCCGACTCAGGGCAGATCGACCACGCGGTCATCAAGAGCAATGGCACCGAGGTCACCTGGGATGACAATAAGGGGAACCACTACAAGACGACCTTCCGCGACACCTACCAGATCGAGCCGAAACTCCTCGAGGACAACGTCCGGTTCAGCACGGAGTCGCCGAGCTCGTCCAACCTGCTGCTCTCCGTCATCCTCCCCAACATCATCCTCTTCCTCGTCATTGGCGGGTTCATGTGGTACATGCTCCGCCAGAGCCAGAGTGGCAACAACCAGGCGATCTCCTTCGGTCGTAGCCGCGCGCGCTTGCTTGCCGGTGACAAGCCCGCCGTGACCTTCAATGATGTCGCCGGCGTCGAGGAAGCCAAGCAAGAGCTCGCCGAGATCGTCGAGTTTCTGAAGTTTCCTGAGAAGTTCACCGCACTGGGCGCGCGCATTCCGAAAGGCGTCCTCATGGTCGGTCCGCCCGGCACCGGCAAGACCCTGCTCTCCAAGGCCGTCGCCGGTGAGGCCGGAGTCCCCTTCTTCAGTATCTCGGGCTCGGAGTTCGTCGAGATGTTCGTCGGCGTCGGCGCCTCGCGCGTCCGCGACCTCTTCGACCAGGCAAAGAAGAACTCGCCCTGCATCGTCTTCGTCGACGAGATCGATGCGGTCGGCCGTCAGCGCGGTGCCGGCCTCGGTGGTGGGCATGACGAGCGCGAGCAAACCCTCAACCAGTTGCTGGTGGAGATGGACGGATTCGAGACCAGCACCCACGTTATCGTGATCGCCGCGACCAACCGTCCGGATGTCCTCGACCCTGCGCTGCTCCGCCCGGGTCGCTTCGACCGTCACGTCACGCTCGACCGTCCCGACATCCGTGGCCGCCGCGCCATCCTCGAGGTGCACGCGCGCAACAAGCCCTTCGACGGGCAGGTCGACCTTGAAGTCCTCGCCCGCCAGACCCCAGGCTTCAGCGGCGCCGACCTCAGCAACCTCATCAACGAGGCGGCTATCCTGGCCGCCCGCAACAACAAGAAAGCGATCGGCCAGTTCGAGTTGGAGGAGGCGATCGCGCGCGTCATCGCCGGCCCGGAGCGCAAGTCGCGCATGATCACCGAGTCGGAGAAGAACGTGATCGCCTACCACGAGATCGGCCACGCGCTGGTGGCGAAGTCCCTTCCCAACGCCGACCCGGTTCACAAGGTCTCGATCATCTCGCGCGGCATGGCGCTGGGCTGGACCATGCAACTCCCCACCGAGGACCGCTACCTCGTTTCGCGCAGCGAGCTCAACGATGACATGGCGGTCATGCTCGGCGGGCGCGTCGCGGAGGAGATCACCTTCGGCGACATCACGTCGGGCGCCTCGGACGATATCGGCAAGGCGACCAAGCTGGCCCGCCGGATGGTCACCGAGTGGGGCATGTCCGACAAGCTCGGCCCGCTGACGTTCGGCCACAAGGAAGAGCTCGTCTTCCTGGGTCGAGATCTCGGTGAGCAGCGCAACTATAGCGAGGAGGTCGCCGGTGAGATCGACCAGGAGGTCCACCGCCTCGTCGACAGCGCCTACCAGCGTGCCAAGAAGATCCTCACTGAGCGGCGCGAGACGATGGTGCAGCTGGCCGAGTACCTGAAGCAGGAAGAGACGATTGAGGGCTGGCAGATGGATGCCGTGATCAACTCGCCGGACGGAAAAGTGCCGCCCGTGCCCGAGCGCCCGAAGGCCGAAACACCGCGCCCTCCGCAGGCGCAGCCGAAGCCGGAAGACCGCGGTCCGGAGCTCCCGCCCGGGCGCCTCGAGCCCAACCCCGCCTGAGCCTGTCCGAAAACCCGACTCCGTAACACTTCTGCGGTAACATTCGAGTCGACGCGTCCGCGCCCGCTTGGATCCTTGTGACCGAGACGGAATCATGCTGAACCCGACCATGGCCATCATCGGTCCCGGCCGCGCCGGATCAGCGCTGGGCCGCGCCCTGGCGGCGGCGGGGTACCCGATTGTCGCCGTGGGCGGACGGACCCCGGAGAACGTTCGCGCCCTCGCCGCCGAGCTCCACGCTCGGGCTTCGGCGACGCCGGCTGCGGCCATCGAGATGGCCGAGCTCACCATCCTCGCGGTCCCGGACGACATCATTGCCCCACTCGCCCGCGACCTCGTCTCCAAGCTCCGCCTGGCCCCGGGCAAGGCGGTCGTCCACCTCAGCGGCGCCCAGGACCGCGCGCCGCTACGCCCGCTCCACGATGGGGGTATGCGCACGGGCGTCTTTCATCCGTTGCAGACATTCCGGCGTGGCGTCGACGCCAGCGCGAACGTGCCGGGCACCGCCATTGGCATCGACGCCGACCCACCGCTACGCGCCTGGCTCTGGGCGATGGCGGAGCGGGTCGGTGGCCATCCCTTCGATCTCTGCGGGATCGACCGCGTGCGCTACCATGCCGCGGCGGTCCTCGTCGCGAACTACTCGGTCACCCTGATCGCCGCCGCCCGCGACCTGATGGCGCAGGCCGGCCTGGCGCCGGAGACGGCGCAGGCCGGCTTGGTCGCGCTGCTGCAGGGCACCGTGAACAACCTGGGTGCCGCCGACCCGCGCGAGGCCCTGACGGGACCCGCCTCCCGTGGCGACGACCACACCGTACAGCGTCACCTGGACGCGCTCGCGGCCGACCCCGAGCTTCAGCAGATTTACCGGCTGCTCGCCGACCGAAGCCGGCGGCTCAAACAGGATCCAGAGGAGGCAGCGTGACCACCACCGTTCGCGATCTGCGCAAATGGAAGACCGAGAGCAAGAAGTTCACGATGCTCACGGCCTACGATTACACGACCGCGCGCTGGCTGGATCGTGCCGGCATCCCCGTCCTGCTCGTGGGTGACAGCCTTGGCATGACGATGCTCGGATACCCCGACACCCTCAGCGTCACCATGGACGACATGGTCCGCCACGCGAGGGCGGTCGTTCGCGGCGCGCCGAACGCGCTGATCATCGGCGACATGCCCTTCATGGCCTACCACGCCTGCCTCGAGGACACCGTGCGCAATGCCGGCCGGTTCATGCAGGAGGCGCGCGTCCAGGCGATCAAAATGGAAGGTGGTGGGCGGGTAATCGAGTACACGAAACATCTGACCTCGATGGGCATCCCGGTGATGGGTCACCTTGGCCTGACGCCCAGCTTCGTCAACCAGTTCGGTGGCTATCGCGTGCAGGGTCGAAGCGACGAGGCCGCCGAGCAGATCGTCACGGACGCGAAAGCGCTGGAGGATGCGGGCGCCTTCGCGGTCGTCCTCGAAGGGATCCCGACGCCGTTGGGCCAGCGGGTGACCCAGGCGCTGACCGTGCCGACGATCGGCATCGGGGCGGGCCCGCGCTGCGACGCCCAGGTCCTCGTGATCCAGGATGTGCTGGGGCTGAATCCCGACCACGTCGCGAAGTTCGTCCGCCAGTACGCCAAACTGGGCGAGGTGATCGAGAGCGCGGCGCGCCAATTCGACGAGGACGTGCGCAACGGCGCCTTTCCAGCAACTGAGCACGAGTACGCCGCACGGTAAGCCGCTGATCTTCGAGTCGGCGATCGCCATGCAGGAGCAGGCGATCGCCTGGCGGCACGCCGGAGACGACATTGGATTCGTGCCGACGATGGGCGCGCTCCATGCCGGCCACGACAGCCTGGTGACCCACGCCCGCGCAGAGAACCAGCGGGTGATCGCGAGCATCTTCGTCAACCCGGCCCAGTTTGGGCAAAACGAGGATTTCGAGCGTTATCCACGCCCCTTCGAATCCGACCATGACCGCCTGGCGGCCCTCGGCGTGGACGCGATCTTCCGCCCGGCGGTCGATCAAATCTACCCGCCGGCCTTCAAGACTCGGGTCGATCCCGGCCCGCTGGCCACGGTGCTGGAAGGAAAGAGCCGGCCCGGGCACTTTGCCGGGGTCCTGACGGTCGTCCTCAAGCTCTTCCACTTGACCCAGCCAAAGCGCGCCTATTTCGGCCAAAAGGATTTCCAGCAGGTCGTCCTGGTCCGCCAGCTTGCGCGCGATTTCAACCTGGCGCTGCGGATCGTGGCGGTCGCGACCGTTCGCGAGCCGGACGGGCTGGCCATGAGTTCGCGAAACGTTTACCTGACCCCAGCCCAGCGAGCGGCCGCACCGGCGGTTTACAACGCGGTAGACGCGGCGGCAAATGCGTTCGACGCCGGGGCGACCGATCCTGCTGAGCTCGAGGCCATCAGCTGTTCGATGCTGGGAGGCGTCCCAGATTTGAGCATCGAATACGTCGCTGTGGTCGAAGATACGACCCTTCGTCGCCCGAGCCTGGCCTTCCCGGGCAACGTTTTGGCGGTCGCTGTTAAACTTGCTTCAACAAGATTGATCGACAACGTCGTTTTGGGAGCCGAGCGCTTCTGAGTGCCACCGAGCGCTCGAAGCAGAAGGGGCGAGCCACAAGTCCAAAGGTAAAGGGAAAGCCGTCCGCGAAAGCGGCACGCCCACAACCGGCGACGGCCTCAAAGAAGCCGAGCGCCGCACCCACCCACAAGGCCGGCCCCTCTCGCCCTGAGCCACGGCGCCAGACGGCGGCCGTGAAGAGCCAGCCCGCCGCGAGCTCGCCCACGCCGGCCCTCGCTGCGCCTGCCCCCGTGCCGGCGGTCCCGGCGCCGTCGCTGACGGTGCAAGCTCAGCCGCCGCTGCTCCCGGGCGTCCCGATCATGCCGTTTCCGAGGCCGACGATCCTCGGCCTCGGCTCACCCTGGCGGACGGCCGGACGTCCCCCCGGCATGCCACCGCGGCCGGTGACGCCGCCGCCCGCGCCCGCGCCGCCACCCAAGCCGGTGGTGGTCCCCGTGGTGACCATGCGCTTCCCGATCAGCGCCGTCGACAAGCTCATCAAGGAAGCGCTCGCCGAGGACATCGGCGACGGCGACCTGACGACGCAAACGCTGTTCCCCGGCAAGGTCAAGGCGCGTGGCAAGCTGATCGCCGGGGAGGACGGCGTCCTGTGCGGCCTCCCGATCTTCAAGCGGGTCTTCGAGCTGGTCGACAAGAACATCACGTTCGAGCCACGGGCGACCGATGGCATGGCCCTGGCCGGCGGTCAACTCGTCGCCCGCATCTCCGGGCCGGCCACCAGCGTGCTGCAGGCCGAGCGCACCGCCCTCAATTTCCTCCAGCATCTCTCCGGGATCGCGACCCAGACGGCGAAGTTTGCCAATGCCGTCAAGGGAACGAAGACGCGCATCCTCGATACCCGCCGGACGACCCCCGGCCTTCGCTTCCTCGAGAAGTACGCGGTCGAGGTTGGCGGCGGGGTCAGTCACCAGAAGGGCCTGGCCGACCGGCTGATCGTCACGGAGGCCCACCTCGCCCTCGGTGAGGGTGTCTCCAGCGTGGTGCGGACCTTGAAGAAGGCCCAGCAGGGTAAACGGATCGAACTGACCGTGAGCAACATGCAGGAGTTGGAGCAGGCGCTCCAGTCGAAGGTCAACGTCCTGCTCCTCGACAACTTCCCACCGGGCCAGGTCCGGCAGGCGATCGCGCTGGTGCAGGGCCGCGCCAAGGTCGAGGTTTCGGGCAAGATCGCGCTCGACAACGCCCGCGCTTACGCGCTGGCCGGCGTCGACTACATCTCGGTGAGCCAACTCACCCAGTCGGTCAAGGCCTTCGACTTCAGCTTCCGCGTCGCGCGTTAGCCAGGCCCGCCGGAGAAGGCCGAGTTGGACTTCCAGGACATCCTCAAGCAGCGTCGGATGGTTCGCCGTTTTGCGCCCGACCCCGTTCCACGCGAGGCCCTCGAGCGCATTGCGCAGGCGGCCCAGCGGGCGCCGAGCGCTGGTTTTAGCCAGGGTCAGCGGCTGATCGTCGTGACCGACCCCCGCCTCAAGGCCCAGGCCGGGACCGCAGCGGCTGAGCACGAGTACGCTCCACTTGGCTGGGAAAAATGGGTGAGCACCGCGCCCGCGCAGTTCATTCCCTGCGTCAGCGAGCAGCTGTATCACGAGCGCTACCAGCAGCCGGACAAACTTGAGGATGGCAAAGAGATGGCGTGGCCGGTTCCCTATTGGTGGATGGACGTGGGCTGCACCGTGATGCTCATCCTCATGGCCGCGGTCAACGAGGGTCTCGCGGCCGGATTTGCCGGGCCCTTTCCGCATCCGCAGGGGATGAGCCTGCTTCGCTCAGCGCTCGGCATCCCGGACCACTTCACGCCGGTTGGCGTCATGCCGGTCGGGCGGCCGCTCCCCGACCCTCCGTCGCCTTCACTCAAGCGGCCCAAGCTCCCCGGTGAGGATTTCGTGCACTGGAACGGCTGGCAGCCTCGCTAGCCGTCGGACCTGTGGCTTGGGCTTAGTGGTAGACCGGCGTCGCGACCGGAGCCAGTTGCGGCGTGCGCTTGCTCTTTCGCCGGGCTAAGACGTTCGCCGTATACCGGTACCCCTCCTCGAGGTAGGATCCCGTGGCGCCAAAGTCCATCGAGTGCCGCAGAAACCCGGCACTGGGGCGGAGGTGGATGATCTCGACCGACCGACCCATCTGCTGGATGGTCCACTGGGTGCGGTGCTGAGCCGCCACCTGGAAGGTGTGGTCGACGATGGCGTTCATCGACCCCAGCGGTCCGAGAAGCTGCCCAGCGTAGCCGGAATCCAGCACGAACACCCGCCGCGCGCCGAGTTCGATGGCGGTGTCCAAACCGGTCGGGTCGACCATTCCGCCATCGACATACTGGTGGCCGTCGATCTCGACGGGCGGGAAGATCCCGGGAATGGCCGACGACGCCAGGACGGCCGGGGCCAGCGGACCGTGGGAGAAGATCGCCTTGGTGCCCACCGTCAGGTCGATCGACACCGCGTGCAAGGGAATCGCCAGATCCTCGAAATTGTGCGCCCGGATGTGCTGGCTGATCAAGCGGGATAACCCAGTCCCCTCGTAGAGCGATGGCCGCCGGCGAACCATGTTCCGGGCTGCCCGCCACCAGGCCATGTCGAGCGTCTGCCGGCTGATCTGCCGCCAGACCGCGTCCAACCGCTCCACCCACTCGAGTTCCGGGCGGTGGGCCAGCCAGGCGCCGTTCCAGGCGCCGATCGAGACTCCGACCACAAAGTCGGGCCGGATGCCGTGTTCGAGGAGGGCGCGGAGCATCCCCACCTGCATCGCGCCGCGGGCGCCACCGCCGGAGATGGCAAACGCCGTTTTGTCGCGCCGCCAGTTCATCATGCTGTCTTCAGTTTAGGTGGGCGCCGACATCGCGTCCATCATCAAGCGTGGTTTGCGTCGTCGACCGCGCCCCGCGAGCCGCCGGCAAGGATAAATCGCTCGCCGATTGCTATACTTCGAGGTGACTCGCGCCTCTGCCTACACTTTGACGACCAACGAGTTCCAATAACACAAGGTGGTGCCCACTGGATTGTCTGATTTTGAGCTGTCCCAGGATTACTCCGATTCGCAAAGCGCCTCTGCAACCATGGCGACGACCATGGAGGAATACCTCGATCAAGAGGAAGCCTCCAGCAAGCGCATAGCCCACGGCGACATCATCGACGGCGTCGTCGTCAGGGTCGATCCGGATGAAGTCCTGGTTGACGTCGGCTCCAAGTCAGAAGGGGTCATTTCCAGCCGCGAGCTGGGTACCAAAGAGGCCGGCACTCCCGACCTCCAGGCGGGTGACCGCATCAAAGTCTTCGTCCTCCAGCCCGAGAACGAGGACGGCAATGTCGTTCTCTCCCTGCGCCGGGCGCGGGCCGAGTCGGTCTGGCTCAAAGCCCAGGACAAGCAGGTGTCCGGCGAGCTGATGGAGGCAGAAGTCCGCGAGCAGAACAAGGGCGGCCTGATCGTCAACATCCTGGGATTGCGGGGCTTTCTGCCCACGTCGCAGGTCTCTCGCAGTTACAGTGCCAGCCTCCAGGAACTGGTGGGCCAGCGGATCGGCGTCAAGATCCTCGAGGTCAACCGCAAGCGCAACCGGCTGATCGTCAGCCAGAAGGCCGCCTTCGATGAGGATCGCGCTCGCCAGCGGACCGAGCTGTTCGATCGGCTCAAGGTCGGCGACGACGTCCGCGGCAAGGTCTCCGGCCTGACCTCCTACGGCGCCTTCGTGAACCTTGGGGCGGCGGACGGCCTGATCCACATCTCCGAGCTTTCCTGGGACCGGGTCGCCAATGTGGGCGACGTCCTTCAGGTGAGCCAGGAGGTCGACGTCCGGGTGATCAAGCTCGATCCCGAGACGTCGCGGATCTCGCTAAGCCTGCGCCAGCTTGGGGTCGATCCCTGGGACCACATCGAAAAGCGGTATCCGCCGGGCGCCATCATCGAGGGCGAAGTCACCAAGACCAAGAAGTACGGCGCCTTCCTCCAGATCGGCGACGGCATCGAGGGCCTCCTCCACATCTCTGAGCTGGCCTGGGAACACGTCGAGCACACCGAGGACGTGGTTCAGGTCGGGCAGACACTCCAGGTCCGCGTCCTGCAGGCGGATCGGGCCCGGCGTCGGATCAGTCTCTCGCTGAAGCAGGCGGAAGAGCCGCAAACCCACGAGCGGGCGGAGGATTCCGAGGGATCCGACTACCCGGGCGAGATCGAACGGGTGCACGAGCCGGAGCACGAGCGGGTCCTCGCCGAAGTCAGCGCCGCTCCCTCCGAAGGCTAGGCGACCCTCGAAAAGGGCCGGGTTGCGCCGTGGCGCGATCCGGCAGGCGCTCGGGGGAGTCTAAACAATTATTAGACGCGCGGTGAATTCGGCGGCAATATGCGCTAAACTGCCCCCGAACGATTGTTTAGCCCTATCCGCAGGGTGGTAACCCGACTTACGTCGCAGCATTACGGCCGTTGCCATCTCCGGCCGTGAGTCATCCAAAGAATCCGGGTATCGTAATAGGTAGTAACAGAAGTCATGCGGAGGTTACTGGTTGTACCCCTTTGAACGGTTTACGGAGCGAGCGAAAAAGGTCCTGACGCTGGCCCAGGAAGAGGCCGAGCGCTCGCACCATTCATACATCGGCACCGAACATCTGCTCCTTGGCCTGCTTCGTGAAGGCGAGGGCCTGGCGGCCAAGGTCCTGAACAACCTCGGAGTCGAGATCAACAAGGTCCGCGCCACCATCGAGTCGGTGCTCGGCCGGAACGAGCGGATCATCATCCAGCAGATCATCCCCACCTCGCGGGTCAAGAAGGTCATCGAGATCTCCTTCGAGGAAGCCCGCCGCATGGGCAACAACTATGTTGGTACCGAGCATCTCCTCCTGGGTCTGCTGATCGAAGGTGAGGGCATCGCGGCGCACGTCCTCGAGGATCTGGGCGCCAACCTCGAAAAGGTCCGCGGCGAGATCGACCGTCTGCTGCACGAGAGCGGCCTCGACGAGGAAGCCACCGCGGCCAAGAAGCCCTCCAAGACCCCGCTCCTCGACCAGTTCTGCCGCGATCTGACCGACCTCGCCGCCAAGAACACCCTCGACCCGGTCATCGGTCGCGAGTCCGAGATCGAGCGGGTGGTCCAGATCCTCTCCCGCCGCACCAAGAACAACCCCGCGCTGATCGGCGAGCCCGGCGTCGGCAAGACCGCCATCGCCGAAGGCCTCGCGCAACAGATCATCCTGGGCAACATCCCGGAGTCGCTGCGGGGCAAGCGCGTCCTCACCCTCGACATGGGCGCGCTGGTCGCCGGCACCAAGTATCGCGGTGAGTTCGAGGAGCGCTTGAAGAAGATCCTTGACGAAATTCGGCAGAGCCGCGAAGTCGTCCTCTTCATCGACGAGCTGCATACCCTGGTCGGCGCCGGCGCGGCGGAAGGCGCGATTGACGCGGCCAACATCCTGAAGCCGGCGCTCGCCCGTGGTGAGATCCAGTGCATCGGCGCCACCACCCTCAACGAGTACCGCAAGTACATCGAGAAGGACGCAGCGCTCGAACGGCGGTTTCAGCCCGTCTTTGTCGACGAGCCGACCTTGATCGAGACCATTTCGATCCTGCACGGCGTCAAGGCCCTCTATGAAAAGCACCACCGCGTCACGGTCACCGACAAGGCGATCAAGGCCGCCGCCGACCTGTCGGTCCGCTATGTCACCGACCGCTCCCTGCCGGACAAGGCGATCGACCTGATGGACGAAGCGTCCGCGCGTGTGCGCATGAAGCTGACCACCACGCCGCCCGAGATGAAGGTCATGCAGAAGGAGATCCGTGATCTCCAGATCAAGAAGGAAGAGGCGATCGCCAACCAGGACTACGAGACTGCCGCCTCTTTTCGGGACAAGGAAAAGAAGCTCAAGGACAAGTACGTCAAGGAAGAGATGGAATGGCGCGACAAGCTCGGCGCGACCGTGCCTGAGGTCAACGAGGAGCACATTGCCGAGATCGTCAGCGCCTGGACCGGCGTGCCGGTGTCGCGTCTCGTGGAAGAGGAGTCCGCCCGTCTGCTGCGGATGGAAGAGGATATCCACGCGCGGCTCATCGGCCAGGACGACGCGGTCAAGGTCATCTCGCAGGCCGTCCGGCGCGCGCGCGCCGGCCTGAAGGACGCCAAGCGCCCGATCGGCTCCTTCATCTTCCTCGGTCCGACCGGCGTCGGCAAGACGGAGCTGGCCCGCCAGCTCGCCCGCTTCCTCTTCGACAACGAGGACGCCATCGTCCGGCTGGACATGTCCGAGTTCATGGAGCGCCACAGCACGGCCCGGTTGGTCGGCTCACCGCCCGGCTACGTTGGCTACGATGAAGGTGGCCAGCTGACCGAGGCGATTCGCCGCCGGCCGTACTCGGTTGTGCTCTTCGACGAGATCGAGAAGGCCCACCCGGAAGTGTTCAACATGCTGCTCCAGATCCTGGAAGACGGCCGGCTCGCCGACGCCAAGGGCAAGCAGGTCAACTTTTCCAACACGATCGTCATCATGACCTCCAACATCGGCGTCTCGAATCTCCAGCAGGCCACGACCTCGATGGGCTTCCAGCCCTCGATGCCGAGCACCACCCAGGAGGAGAAAGAGCACGGCAAGATGCGCGAGAAGATCATGGACGAGCTGAAGAAGACCTTCCGGCCCGAGTTCCTCAACCGCGTGGATGCCGTGGTCGTCTTCAAGGCCCTCTCGGCGCCCGAGATGCGGCAGATCGTCGACCTGCTCGTCATCAAGGTGGCGCAGCGCCTGGAGGAGCACGAGATCAAGCTCGACGTCACCACCGAGGCCAAGGATTACCTGGCGAAGGAAGGGTACGACAAGCTCTACGGCGCCCGGCCGCTGCGGCGCGTGATCCAGCGAATGATCGAGGATCCGCTGTCGGAGACGCTGCTGACGACAAAGTTCAGCGCCGGCGACTCCGTCATGGTCGAGATGGTCAACGGTGTCCTGACGCTCACGCCCATCAGGAAGGAGCGCGAGTCCAAGCCTGAGCCGAAAGCGGAGAAGCCGGAAAAGCCGGAGAAGCCGCCCAAGGAACCCGTCGCCGGGAAGGGTAAAGGCGAAAGCTAAGACCTGAGCAGATGGAACCGCCGGGATCGTCCCGGCGGTTTTTTCTTGATACCGCCTTCGTAACTTATTGCCCAGTGGTCGTTACACGCGCATGAAAAGAATGATCCTTCTGGCAGCCCTGCTGCTGGCTGCCTGCGGCCCGAAGATAGCCGCGACGCCGACCGTGTCAACTACCTCTAGTCCTTCGAACGCGACGACGCCCACCGCCTCGACCTCGCTCGTAAGCGCACACTTCGTAGACCTCTCGCCCTCGGCCGCCAAGGTTGGCGGTGCGCAGACCGACCCGTGGGTGGATGTTGTCGCGTTCCACGAAGTTGGCCTAACCGCCGGGCAGACCGTTGCCTACCGGGTTACCGGCTCTGGCACCGCGAGCTACACCTGCAACGGCAAGGCCGTGACGGTGACCGGTGGGGTTGCCGCGTCAAAGATCTTCACAGCCGACGCTTCGGGCGAGATCAGCCAGGTTATCGTGGTTCAGCCGCCGGCGCAGCAGGCCGGCATGTGCACCTCCAGCTATCCGAACGGGATCTGGGCCTTCACGTATCGGACGATGCGCCTCCTGGACAGCACCAACCAGGTTGGGACGAACGCCCCGGACACGAGCGGCGGCGCCTAGGCGCGCTCCTACCGCCGGAAAGCCCCGCCAGCCCGTCCCCGGCGAGGCTTTGTTGCAGGAACGCCACGGAGGTTCCGCTCCCGCCAATCGATATATGCGCGAATGGCGGTCTGCAAACGCTGCGGCTGTGCGATCCCGCTCGGTAGCAAGGCGTGCGATCTGTGCGCGCTGACCGGCTCCATCGCTCCGGTCGGCCAGCCCGTCGCCTGGCAGCCCCCGAAGGACGCGGCCGCCCCCACGGAGCTGGCCTCGTCGGCCGCCAGTTGGGCCTCCCCAGCCGGCGCGGCGCGTCCAACCCTGTCGGCGCAGGTCCAGAAGGCTCATAAGCAAGTACGCGCGGCCTGGCAGTTCATCGCGTTCGTCGGGGCGCTGACTGTCACCCTCGGTCTTGTTGCCGAGCTCGGCACCGTCACGTTCCTACTGAACTACTTCGACTGGTTTTCGGTGGCCGAGGGCGTCATCTTCCTTACCCTCGCCTGGTTCATTCGCGGCGGCTCGGTCGTCGCCACCGTCATCGCGGCCGCTCTCTACATCCTGGACACGGTGGCCCTCCTCTTCATCGGCCACTTCGGGTTCTTCCGCATCTTCATCATCGCCTTCCTGCTGCGCTCAGTCGGCTCGGCGTTTCTCCTCAGGCAGCAGCGACGGAGCACGTCGGCACAGGATCAGTCCCGGGCGGCCTGAGTCCTAGCTACCGCCGACGATCTCCGCGAGCGTGTCCGGCAAGCCGAAATACGCGCGGAGAACCGGGCCGCTGACCTCGTCCGTTTGACTGCTGCCTCGAAGCCGAACGCCCAGGATCCTTCCCGACGGGCCCCGCCGGAGAACGTCGATCCCTAGCAGGCGGTCGCCCAGATCTTCATCGTTGTCCTTGAGGATCTGGGCGGCGGCCTCGGGCGATAGTGGTCCAACCTGCCATGAGGGCGCCCGATCCAGCGGATCCGCGACGCCTCGAAGGTAGGGGAGGGTGGCCGCCGGCTTGAGCCCGTGGTTCCAGTGAATGAACCCGAACTCACTGCTCTCGGTGTGCCCCCCACCCGACGCCATGAAGAGGGCGTCGATCAGCTGGCCCCCGGAGGTGAGCACCTGCCCACGGGTGGCGTCGACCGCGTCGCTGCTCGACCTCCACTGTTGGGTGAGCCCGCTGTAGGCCTGGTCGAACTCGTTCCCCTCGAGGTCGAAGTCGCCGTGGCCGTCCAGCGCGATCTTGCGCAGGGCATAGGTCCGGGCCGCCACCGCCTGCGCCTTGAGCGCTTCCGTTCCCCAGTAGGGGGGCATTTCGGCGGGAACCACGCCTTTGAGGTAATCCTCCATGGCAATGACATTGACGGGCAGGACCGTCGCGCCCCCCTTGGGAATCACCTGGAGGACGCCACCGTAGCGCCACTCTTCGGCCCCGGTGCGGAAGTCGCCACCCATCGTCTGGATCAGGTTGGTGCGGATCCCGGCCGGACCCGATGGGTGGATGGTCAGGACGTGGTCGATCACGACGCCGCCGGCCCGCGAGCCATCCGCGGCCTGCAGGAAGGCCTCGGGCTGGTTGCTACCGTTGGCATCGAACCCGAGCATGGTGCCGGCGCCCCCCGACAACGATGGCTGCCCGTCCACGGTGACCGGCTCGGCGATGAAGGCAACCGACCCGAACAGGCGAGGCCAGGGGCGTGCGAGGTCGACCGGGCCGTGGGTCAAGGCGATCCTCACGGTGCTTGAGGTATCGCGGCTGTCCACCCGGGTTCCCTGGTAATAGGCGCTCAGGATCTTGCGGTAGTCCTGCCCGGCCGCCGCACGCCCTCGGGCTCCCCACTGGCTCATGCCAAGCCCGTGGCCGTTGCCGTGTCCGTTAAAAAGAAAGCCACCCAGGTGGAACGAGGTTGGATCGCCAATCGGTAGCCGAGCCCCCCCGGTGTCGAGGTCGGTCGTCAGGATGAAGTCCCCCGCGGCAGCCGGCGATAGCGTGACCAGCGCGAGTGCGACGGTCGCACCCGGCTTGACCGCCTGGCCGAGACGGCGCGACTCTTCCGTGGCCGTCTTGCCGCTGGTCTTCCAGGTCAGGCGCACCACGTCGGTCGCGGTCCACACTCGATCGGTGTCATTGCGCACCTGCAGGGCGAGCCGGACGACGCCGCCCATGGCGGGGTTGTGGGGAAGGACGGTCCCGGACACGAGCGTGGCGGTACCGGACGCCCTCGCCGGTGCCACGGTTAGGAGCGTGGCGAGCAGCACGACGCCCGCCAGCAGGAGCGCACGCCTTCGGTGGGGCACCTTGCTAGTATCGGAAAAATGGTCGCCCGCGCCCGCTGCGCGGTGGGGCTGGCGCTCACGCTGCTGGCGAGCTCGTGCACATCGGCCGCAACGCCGCATCCCTCCGCATCACCCTCGACCCGGAGCGGCAGCACGCTCACGCATCTCCAGCTGATCGAGGCGGAGGATGCCCAGACGCTCGACCCGGCGCTGATCGACGATCCAACCTCGCTCGCGATCGGGAGTGAAGTCTTCGAGGGCCTCACCCGCCTGGACGCCAACCTACGGCCCGCGCCAGGCCTGGCCGACCGCTGGGATATCACGGATGGGGGCCGCACGTACATCTTTCATCTCCGGGCTGCCCGCTACCACTCCGGCACCTCGGTGCAAGCGTCCGATGCCGTGACGGCCTGGACGCGGGCGCTCGCTGCGGAAACCGCGAGCCCGCTTACCGTCTTCTTCAAACCCCTGGGCCCGAGTCATCCCGGCGACGCGTTGACCGGAGTGGACGTCATCGATCCGCATACGCTTCGCGTTCACCTGCCCGAGCCGGATAGCGCCCTGTTGACGCTGCTCGCGCTGCCGCCGTTCTGGCTCACGGATCCGAATCACCTCGACATGGGCAGCGGGCCGTACCGCCTGGAGCGCTGGGACCACGGCCACAGCCTGCACCTCGCCATCGACTCGACCTACTGGGGACCCTCCCCGCAGGTCCGCCGCGTCGACATCGACGTCGAGCCAGACGCCGGGAAGCGGCTCGACCGTTTCGTGGCGGGGACCGCGGACATCGCCCACGGCTTCAGCGGCCCCCAGTTGCTGGCCTTTGCCCGCGACCCCGATCACCTGGCCGTGATGCACAAGGTGTCGACCGGTCGGTCAACCTACCTTGGGATCAACACCGTGGCCGGCAGTGGGTATGGACCACCGGAGCGGATGGCCATCGCCGAGGCGATCGACCGGCTCCGACTCACGGACATCGCCCTCTTCGGGTCCTTCCTCGGCGCGCCCTCAACAGACGTCATTCCCCCGGGAGTCGCCGGGCACCTGGCGCGGCCCACCCCCGCTGCAGACCCCGCGGCCGCCCGCCAGGCTCTCGACCTGGCCGGCTTCCCCGGTCCGATCGACCTTTACTTCTCCACTAACTCGACCGTGGGTCGGGTCGCGCGCGACCTCCAGGACCAGCTCAGCACCGCAACCGGCCGGGTCGTGAACCTGCATCCGACCGGCGACTTCTTCAGGCGCGCTGCGCTGGACCAGTTGCCGCTCTTCATCAACACCTGGAGTGCCGATTACCCCTATCCGTCGGACATCCTGGAGAACTTGCTCCGGACCAATGCCCAGTTCAACGATCTGCGCCTCAGCGATCCGCGGGTCGACACTGCGCTCGACCAGGCGAAGGCGGCGGTGACCTGGGATGCGGCTATCCAGTCGTATCAGCAGGCGGAAACGATCCCGATCACGGACAATCGCGTCATTCCTCTCTACAGCGGCGTCGAACCCTACCTCGTCCAGCGGGGGCTGCAGGTCCCGTTCCGCGGTGGAAGCATCGCTTACCGCTGGGAGGAGGTGCGCTGATGGCCGACCGACAGTCTCATCGAGCCCGCGTCCTGCGCTATGGGGAAGAGGAGAACGGCGCACGCGCCGATGACCAGCTCGCGGCAGAAGAGCCGCTGGAGGTGCGAGTCGGCGGCACCCCGCTCACCGTCATGATGCGGACCCCGGGCCACGACCGCGAGCTGGCCCTGGGGTTCCTTTTCGGCGAGGGGATCGTCCGAGCGACGACCGACGTCGCCTCAATGGCCGTCCTGCCCAACGGCGAGCACCCGGACCTCGAGAACATCATGGATGTCGTGCTCGGCCCGACCGCACCGGGCGTGGATGCACGCTGGCAGCGGAACTTCCTGAGTGCCTCGAGCTGCGGGCTCTGCGGCGTGAGCACCATCGAGGCGATCCACCAGTCCGCCCCGCCATTGGAGGACGCCGTCGTCGTTGATCGAGACATCCTCTACGGTCTCGACGCCAAGCTCCGGGCTGAACAGGCGGTCTTCAACCGGACGGGCGGGCTCCATGCGGCCGGCCTCTTTACCGTCGCGGGCGTGCCGGTGGTCGTTCGCGAAGATGTCGGCCGTCACAACGCGGTGGACAAGGTGATCGGCTACGCGGTCGGCCACGCACTCACCCCTCTCGACGGGCACATCCTGATGGTGAGTGGGCGGACCTCGTTCGAGATCGTCCAGAAGGCGCTGCAGGCCCGCATTCCGATCCTCGCATCGGTCTCGGCGCCATCCAGTCTCGCGCGCGACCTCGCCCAGACGTCCAACCAGACCTTGATCGGCTTCCTTCGCGGCCGCCATCTGAATGTCTACGCGGGACCCAAACGGATTAAGTCCTGACCGTCCCGTTCGTTTGTGCGGTCCTGAGCAGAGCTAGTTTGGCAGCTCCGGCATTACCTGCTTGACGAACTCCTCCACCTTGCTCTGACCCTCGGCCGGCCAGCTGACCACGAGGTACGAGAAGCCGGCTTCACGCAATCGTTCGGCCTTGCGACGGACCTGGTCCAATGGCTCAGACAGCGAGAGCGAGCTCGAGCGCAGGATCCGTTTCGGATCGCGCCCGGCCTTTTGCGCGTACTCGTCGAGGAGCTTTGACTTGCGCACCAGGGCGTCAGCGGATCCGAACGCGTGCCAGGCATCGGCCTGCCGCGCCACGATCGGGAGCATCAGTTGCTCGCCGCTGGCACCGATCCAGATCGGCGGGTGGGGTTTTTGCACCGGGCGCGGATGGTAGGTCGCCGCCTCCAGCGTGTAATGCCGCCCATTGAACGTCGCATGATCCTTGGTCATCAGGGCGCGCATCACCTCGATGCCTTCCTCGAGTCGCTCCGCCCGCGCCTTGATCGCGGGGAAGGGGATGCCCAACTCGTGATGCTCTGGTTCATTCCACGCGGCGCCGACCCCGATCTCCAGGCGTCCGTTGGAGATGTGGTCGACGGTGACCGCTTCCGTCGCCAGGACGGACGGGTGCCGGTAGGTCATCCCGGTGACCAGCGCCCCCAGGCGGATGCACGTTGTCTGCGCGGCCAGGCCGGCGAGCAGGGTCCAGCCCTCGAGGCATGGCCCCGCGGGGTCTCCATAGAGCGGTTTGAAGTGGTCGAAGACCCAGGCGCCATCGAAGCCGCGGGCTTCGGCGAATTGGACGCGCTCGAGGATCTGGCTCCAGCTCAGCTGGTGCTGGGCAACGTCTAGACTAAACCGCACTGCTCTGCCACGATACACACCGGCTGGGGACGGGCAGCGTAACCAAACGTTCATCTGCTTTTGGCCCAATCTCGTCAGGGGCGCGTCAAGCTGTGGAAGGGGATCGGTTCAGGAAGGAGGGACACTTCATGGTCAGTGCCGGGTCGCTTCGTCGTCCGCTTGTTCGCCTGTTCATCGCCGGGGTCGTGCCGCTCGGGTCGGTCGGGGCCTCACTGGCGGCGCCGGCCATCGTCCACGCCACCGCCGTTGCGCCGCCGAGCTGCATGCTGGCGTCCCCATCGGGCGCCGTCTCGCATGTGATCTACGTTCAGTTCGACAACACGCACTTCCGCCGCGACAACCCGAACGTCCCATCAGACCTCGAGCAGATGCCGAACCTCCTGAATTTCCTGAAGGCTAACGGCGTCGTGCTCACCAACCATCACACGCCGCTGATCTCCCACACGGCGACCGACATCCTGACGTCGCTCACCGGCGTCTACGGCGACCGTCACGGCGTCCCTGTTTCCAACACGTTCCGCTACTTCAACCCGGACGGCACGAGCAACCTCGGCGTTTCGTTCGCCTACTGGACCGCGCCGATCTTCGACCCTACCACCAGCGCGCAAACTGACACCAAGTTCAACATGCTGACCGCCGACGGCAAGAATGCACCGGCACCGTGGGTGCCGTTCACCAGGGCCGGCTGCAATGTGGGCGCCGTGGCCACCGCCAATACCGTCCTGGAAAATAACAGCGTCGACATTCCGACCGTCTTCGGTTCGGGGTCTCCCGAGTCCATGGAGACCTCGGCGCAAAAAACGGCCGATTTCGTGGGCATCGGGGTTCACTGTGGGAATCTTCAGCCGCTGTGCCTCACATCGGCCCATGCGAAGGAGGACAAGCTGCCGGATGAGCCAGGTGGCTATGCCGGCTACAAGGCGCTCTTCGGCCACAAATACACCGCGGAGGCGATCGGGCCGATCACGGACCTGGACGGGAATACGATCTCCGGCTTTCCCGGGTTTGACGGCATGACCGCGTCAGTCTCGCTAGGCTACGTCGCCGCCATGCAGGAACATGGAATCCCGGTGACCTACGCGTACATTTCCGACGTCCATGACAAGCACACGAGCCCGACTCGGGCGTACGGGCCCGGAGAGCAAGGCTACGTGACGGCGCTGAAGACCAACGACACCGCGTTCAAAAAATTCTTCGATCGGCTCAACGAGGACGGGATCAACCGCAGCAACACCCTGTTCGTCTTTACGTCGGACGAGAACGACCACCTGTCGAGCGGTCCGCCTGACAACCCGGCATGCGATGGCGTAACCGTCGCGTGCACGTACAGTCACATTGGCGAGTTGAACACCAACTTCGCGGGCCTGCTAGCGACGGAGCGCGGCAACACGACGCCCTTCAAGGTGCACTCCGATGATGCGCCCACCGTCTACATCACGGGTAATCCACCGCTCGACAGCTCGGTGACTCGCCTCCTGGAGCAGGACGCTGCAAGATTGACGGCCAGTAATCCGCGGACCGGGAACACCGACAGGCTCACCGACCGCCTCGCAAACCCGGTTGAAATGAAGCTGTTGCACATGATCACCGCGGATGCGGCGCGAACGCCCTCCTTCACCGAGTTCGCCAACCCCGACTACTTCCTGTTCGCTGGCGCGCCCAACTGCACCTCCCCTTGTGTTGCGGAAAATCCTGGCTTCGCCTGGAATCACGGCGACTACCATCCCGACATCACGACGACGTGGCTTGGGATTGCTGGTCCGGGTGTGGCCAATCCGGAAGGCGGCGTGCGCAACGACGTGTGGTCCGATCACACGGATATCCGCCCGACCATCATGTCGTTGACCGGCCTGAAGGACGATTACCAGCACCAGGGTCGCGTGCTCTTCGAGCTCATGAAGTCGACGTCCGTGCCACCTGGCGTTCTGGTCAACCAGGGCGACACCCTTCAAGTGGCCCAGGTGTACAAGCAGATCGAGGCCCCCGTCGGCGAACTCGGCCTGAACAGCTTGATCATTTCGACCTGCGCCGAGTCGAGCACGGATAACGGCGTCTTTGCGGATCGTGAAGCCAAATTGGCGGCCTTCAGCAAGCGGCGCGACGATATCGGAAACGAGATGGCGACCAAGCTCGAAGGCGCAGAGTTCACCAACACCCCCATCGCTCCGGCGGACGCAAAGCGGCTGACCAAGGCCGGTAATGATCTCCGCGCGGACGTCGCGAAGGTCGCGGCCGCCGACTGCTCGCTCGCAGCACAGACGAATGACAATGGCGGCGGGAACGGCAACGGAAACAGCGGGACCGGCGTCGCGACGCTGGCCCAGACGGGTGGCGGCTCCCGGCTGCCCATGCCTGCTCCGCTCGGATTGTTGTTCGGGGCGACCCTGCTCGGATTCGGGCTCAGACTGCGCCGATCGACAGGCATCCGCTGAGTTGAAAAAACGGAAGGCCGGCCGGTGAGGTCGGCCTTCCACTCCGACAGGGAGCTGTCATAACCGCCGCCTATAGTTACGCCCGACGGTGAACGCGAAGACAGGGCCTCGGACGATCTACGCCTGCCAGGAGTGTGGCAACCAGTCCTCCAAGTGGCTCGGTCGGTGTCCCGAGTGCGGCAACTGGAACAGCTACGTCGAGGAGCAGGCTCGAGCGGAGCCCACCGAGAAATCCAGCCTCCGCCGGCGGACCGTGTCGAGCGCGCAGCCCCTACCCCTCAAAGACGTTCATTTCGCCCAGTCGAACCGCCTCCGGCTCGCCATGCGCGAGCTGAACGAGGTGCTGGGCGGCGGCATCGTCCCCGGTTCCCTGGTCCTGGTCGGAGGCGATCCCGGCATCGGCAAGTCGACGCTCCTCTTGCAACTGGCCAGCGAGGTGGCGGGCACTTACGGCCCGGTCCTCTACGTCTCCGGCGAGGAGTCGGTGCAGCAGCTCAAGCTCCGGGCGCAGCGGCTGGGCATCCAGGGCGATCGCCTCCTCGTCCTGGCGGAAAACGATCTGGAAAGCATCATGGAGCACCTGCAGGCGTCCCGGCCGATGATGGCCGTCATCGACTCCATCCAGACCGTCTTCTTGAACGGGATCACGTCCGCCCCGGGCAGCGTGAGCCAGGTGCGGGAGTGCGCCGGCCAGCTGATGCTGCTGGCGAAGAGCAGCCAGATCCCGATCTTCCTGGTAGGCCACGTCAACAAGGAGGGCGCCATCGCCGGCCCACGGGTGCTGGAGCACATCGTCGACACGGTGCTCTACCTGGAGGGCGAGCGGCACCACAGCTTTCGCATCCTGCGCAGCCAGAAGAACCGATTCGGCTCCACCGACGAGATCGGCGTCTTCGAGATGCTCGACAGCGGGATGCGCGAGGTGGTCGATCCAAGCCGCGCCTTCCTCCAGGACCGCTCGTTGACCGAAGTCGGCAACGTCGTGCACGTGGCCCTGGAAGGCAGCCGGCCGCTTCTGGTCGAACTGCAGAGCCTGGTCAGCCCGACGGCGTTCAGCCCGCCCCGCCGGGCGGTCAATGGCATCGACCTCAACCGGCTCCACATGCTGGTGGCCGTCCTCGAAAAGCGCGCCAGGCTGACCCTCGGCCAGCAGGACATTTTCGTCAACGTGGCGGGGGGCGTGAAAGTGGCGGAGCCGGCGGTCGATCTGGCGGTCGCCCTGGCGATCGCCTCCAACGTGCGCAACCTCCCGGCCGGCTCCGACCTTGTCGCGATCGGTGAACTGGGGCTCAGCGGCGAGGTGCGCCGGGTGAATCAGTTGGAGCGCCGGTTGCTCGAGGCGCACCGGCTCGGGTTCAAGCGTGCCATCATCCCAGCCTCGGCCGAGATCCGGGCCAGGGAGTTGAAGGGAATGGAGCTGCGGCGAGCCGAGACGATCGCGGACGCCATCCGGCTGTGCTTTGGCGAAAGCATGCCCCGCTCGACGGGGTGACGCTCAGGCTCGGCCCCCACGTGAACGCATTGGCACACGACCGCATCGCGGGGGGCTGCGCAGCGCGTCGTAGGGCGAAGCAGCGCCGGTTCAGCTCGTCGACGATGTAGGCCTCGGGACGGTTCCGGCTCAGGTCGATCACCCGTTTCAAGCAAGCGCGCCGAAATGATCCCGTGGTCAGTTCGGGCTCGGGAGTGGCGACCGGTGCCCGAATGGTGGCGACGGGCGCGGCGGGGGGGCTGGCGAGCAGCAGGCTCGCCGTCACGCCGACGGCTCCCGTCCACATCAGCAATTCCAGCCAATGACCGCTTTTGTTCACTTTGCGACGCCGTAACCGCCGTAAGGGCGCGAATTTCATGCTTTAATTAGCTCACGATGGCGTCCAGTCTCGCTCGGCTGCCCGTCCTGATCGCCATGGCGCGATTGCTGACCTCCGGGAAAGGAGGTGATTTGCATGCGCGTGGAACGGGTCTTCCGTCTCCTTGGTCTTTTATTGGGACTTATAGCGGGCGTCGAGTACGCCTCATTCATCATTTCGGAAGCGGGCGTTCACGGCTATGCGCTGAGGGCGGTCGTTCTGATGCTGACCGCACTGGCGGGGGCGCTGTTCGGCTTCTTCGGGCTCCCCTACGTCACGACCAAGCCTTTTTACTGGCTCGAAGATAAGTTAAACGTCACGCCGCTACCAGATTTGGTCGCGGCGACCGTCGGGCTTCTGGTCGGGCTGCTGCTGGCGGCGCTCGTCGGTCTCTTTCTGGCCAAGCTGCCCTGGTATCTGGGCTTCGTCATCTCCCTGATCGTGGCGCTCGTTTTCGCGTACTGGGGCGTCACGCTCGGGCTGAACCGGCGAAACGAGATGATGGCGCTCGTCCTCGGCCCGACGCGCGCTGGCGCGGTCGCCCCAGGCCAGCCCGCCGTGGCAAGCGTGCTGCTCGATACGAGCGTCATCATCGACGGGCGCATCATGGACATTGCCCAGACCGGTTTCCTTCGCGACCACATGCTGGTGCCGCATTTCGTGCTTGCCGAGCTGCAGTACATCGCGGACTCCAGCGATACGCTGCGCCGCAACCGCGGCCGCCGTGGCCTCGAGGTCCTCAACCTCCTCCAGAAGGAGCCGCTCGTCGACATCGAGTTCATCGACGATGATGTCCCGGACGTGGCCGAGGTCGACATGAAGCTCATCCGGCTGGCGCGAACCCGCAACGCGGCCGTCATGACCAACGACTACAACCTGAACCGGGTCGCCCAGCTGGAGGGCGTCCGTGTGCTCAACCTCAACACGCTCGCGAATGCCTTGAAACCGGTCGTCATCCCGGGCGAGGAGATGAACGTCCAGGTGATCAAGGATGGCAAGGAGCAGAACCAGGGCGTGGGGTATCTCGACGACGGCACCATGATCGTGGTCGAGAATGGCCGCCGGTACATGAACCAGACCATCGGGGTGGTGGTGACCTCGGTGTTACAAACCGCGGCCGGCCGAATGATCTTTGCCACGCCGGCCGGCGAGTCCACCATCGAGCGGCGGCCGAAGCCGCTCCGCAAGATCCAGGGCGGCAGCGTCGATCGCTGAACGAAGATCGGCGCCGGGTCGCCGGCGTCAAGTAAAATCAGCCGCTGGGCGGCTCCTTAAGGTGATTAGAAACATTTCTCGTCCAGCATGGGGTGCGCGATGAGCATCGCCCCCGTGGAGCGGACGGTAGCGTTGATCCCATTGCCGTCCAGTCGCCAGGGCCGGGACGGCCTGCGCCTCACTATCCAGGGGCGAAGCATCCTCGACTGGACTGTCGATGCCATCGATCAGGTCCCCGAGATCGCGAGCCTGGTCTTCTCCTGCCAGCAGCCCGGTTGGGCATCACTTCACGACGCGGCCGGCGCTTCCGGTAAGGCCCGATATGTCGGGGAACCTGCCTCGGGGTGGGTTGCCGCCCTCCGTCGAGCGCTCGATGTGGCACCGGCAAGCGATCGGGTGCTGATGCAACAGCCGAATCGGCCCTTGACCTCAGCTGCTGGCCTCCGGTCCTTCCTGCTGGCGGCGAAGGGTCAGCCTGCCGCGGCTGTGGTTCTCCCGGTGAAGAGCACATACAAAAAGGTTGTTGACGGTCGCGTCTGTGGCACCGTCCCGCGCGATCAACTGTTCCAGCTGCAACATACTCTCGTTGTTGATCGCCGCCGCCTCGAAGATGCCGTCGACGCCGCGCTGCGGAACGGCTGGGACGGCGCCGACGAATTCGCCCTCTGCCAATGGGCGGCGATCCCGATCGGACTGGTGCGGGGCAGTTACTTCAACCTACCCGTCGTGAGACGTACCGATGTCGAGTTCGCCGAACTGACCATGGCCCAACATGCTCAGCCGGCGGTCTGAACGTCGGCGCAGACAACGTCACCTAACTGAAGTACCATAGTGCTCGCACGGCACATTTGTGCATGAGGAGGTCTGGTGGCCGGTCCCTATGTGGTGGCGATCGTTCTGGCGGCTGGGGCGGGGAAACGAATGGCCGCGTCCGTCAACAAGGTCTTTCTCCCAGTCGCCGGTAGGCCGATCCTCGCCTGGTCCCTCGAGTGTTTCGAGCGAGATCGATCAGTTTCCGAGGTGATCATCGTAGCGGCCGCCTCCGAGATCGAGGAGTGTCGCCAACGTGTTGTGGAGCAGTTCGGCCTGAAGAAAGTGACCGCCTTGGTGGGTGGAGGCCCGACTCGCCATGACTCTGAGTTTTGCGGCCTCCTCCACCTCCAGGAACGGATCGACACCGGCTCGGTAGAAATCGTCCTGATCCACGACGCGGTCCGGCCATTCATTACCGCCCCCCTGGTGGGGCGCGTCATCGCGGAAGCCGTGGCAGGGGGGGCGGCGATCCCGTGTGTTCGGGCGGCATCGACTGTCGTCCGTGCCGTGCCGGGCGGCCAGCTCACGACCGATTCGGCTGATCTGTACGCGGCGCAGACCCCCCAGGCGTTCGCGGCGCCTCTCGTGCTCGAGGCCCACCGTCGCGCCGAAACTGACGGGTTCAAGGGCAGTGACACGTCGTCGGTCGTTGAGCAAGCCGGATACACGGTTGCCGTGGTGGAGGGCAGCTACGACAACATCAAGATCACGACGGCGGATGACCTGATACGAGCTGAGCAGATCGCACGAAACCTCCCCCAGCTTCGCGGGGGGCCCAGCTTCCTCACTGCGGAGACTGCAAGTGCTTAGCCTCGCAAGACCGCAGCTGACCGGTCTGCTGCGCGTCCATACCCTGCTGGATTGCCCGATCTGTTTAAAGGAGACCATGCATTCCGTTCGCTACGTTGCCGGGTTGCTCGATCGAATTTATTGCGTCCGCTGCGGCCAACAATGGCTGATGGCCAGGCACGCGGTCGAGGAGGCGTACCTGGGGAGGCTCGTCGGCCGTCTTGCAAGCAAGCCGCTTCGCCTCGGTATCGAGGCCGGTCGTCATCCGATCCACTTTGCCATCAGCCTGCCGATGCGAGTGGTGACCAAGCCCTGGAGGCTCGCGAGTGAGGTGGCCACGCTGGCCGGGATTGAGGGGGGCAGCCCGTGAACCAGAGTCCGGCCGGGCTCCGGCGCAAGGTCGGTGGCCGTAACCCGAACGGCCGGGGTCTTGGCACGGAGGATGCGGAGGTGCTGGCCCGGATTGCCAGCGATTATTACGTCGCGGGACGCAATCAGCAGGAGATCGCTGATGAGCTGAAGGTCTCCCGGTCGTACGTGTCTCGCCTCCTCGACCGGGCCCGGACAACGGGGATCGTAAAGATCACGATCGATCACCCCGTGCGAAGCGAGCCCGGCCTCGAGTCCGAGCTGAAAGATCGCTACGGCCTGAAGCACTGCGTCGTCGTCCGGGAGCCAACTTCGCGGGACCCGGCTTCCGCTACCGCAGTAGCCGGACGCGCAGCTGCCGCGTATCTGCTCGATACGATTCGGCCAGAAGACACCCTGGCTCTCTCCTGGGGCACGGCCGTCCAGGCACTGGTCAAGGCCGCCCAGCGCGGGCGCGCGCGGGCCGAACACGTGGTCCAGATTTTCGGTGGGCTCAGCGTCACGGTGGCGGACATCAGCTCTCCAGACCTGGTGCGGCGGATGGCATGGGTGCTTGACGCCGGGTTTGAGTTCCTTCACGCGCCCTGGATCGTCGCGAGCCCGCAGCTCGCTGAGTCGCTACGCACCCAGCCGGACGTCGCCGCGGCGCTACGGCGCGCGGCAGGGGCGAACATCGCGGTGGTCGGCATCGGCGCGATCCGCGAGGGATCATCGAGCCTTCTTTTCAATGAGACCTATCTCAAGCGGTCTGAACTCGGCGAATTCCAGGGCGCCGGAGCGGTCGGCGATATCTGCGCGCGGTCGTTCGACGTGCAAGGGCGCCCATGTCGCCTCAGCTTTAACCGCCGGGTGGTCGGCCTCGACCTGACGAGTATCCGCCGTATCCCGCTGGTGATCGGGGTGGCGACCGGGGTTCGGAAGGCCGCCGCGATTCGCGGGGCGCTCGAGGGAAAGCTGATCAACGCATTGATCACGGACGAGGCGGCAGCCCTGGCCGTACTCCGGCAGTCCGAGCCGTGACCGCGCCGCAGCCTGCAGCGGGCTGCCGGCTCTGCGGCGGCAACCTCATCCCTGGCGTGATCGCCCTCCCGGTGATCGGACCGGCGAAGTTTGCCTACCACCTGGAAGGGGCACCCGCCATCGAGACGGAGATCGACGCCACGATGTGCGCGCAGTGCGGTGCGATCGACTTCACGGCCCGCAACCCTGGCCGGATCAGCAGGGCACATGCCGCCAGCCTCCAGGCGCAGCGGACCAAGCACGACCGTCCTTCGCGCCGCTTCTTGACAAGACCCTAGCCCCGGTGGATACTTCATCCATCTGTGACAAGAATTCACAGATGTGACTGATCAGACCGGAGCGGAAGGAAGGGAAATCGTGCACGACTACCTGATCTGGCTCGTATTCGTCGGGCTTGCCTGGGTGCTTCAGTTGTTTCTTTCCATCGGCCAGATGCGGCGCTTCTACCGTCGCGTCGCCGACCTCAAGCGGCTGGGGCGGACGGCGGTCGGCGTTGGCGGCGGGACCTATCGGGGCCGCGCCTATGCGGTGGTCGTCGTGGATCCAACCGGGCGCGTGGTGACCGCGGAGCTGATGACTGGCATCAGCGTCTTCGCCCATCTCAAGCCCCTGACGGAGGTCCGGGGCTGGAACCTGCAGGCGCTCTGCCAGACGCCGCCGGCGGCTCTGAAGAAGAAGCAGCAGGCGGCCCTCTGCGCGGCGGCGAAGAAGATCCGACAGGGAGGTGAAACTTCCGGCAGTCTGCGCGACCTGCCGTCTGGCGTCGAACCGAACAATTCGTAAAGGAGGGATTGATTTGGACATCTTTGGAGGTCTGGTCTGGCTCGCCACGCACTTCATTGGGATCTTCCAGAAGGGTGCCGGAGTTTTTAGCAGCTTGGTCATCGGCATCGTTCCGCTGCTTATCGTGCTGATGACCGCTGTCTACGCCCTGACTCGCTTGATCGGCCCGGAACGAATCGACCGGGTGGTCCAGGTCGCCGCACGCGACGGCATCCAGTATTACCCGCTTCGATACCTGGTCGCGCCGGTGCTCTCGGTGTTCTTCCTCACCAACCCCATGGCGTACACGCAGGGACGCTGGTTTCCGGAGAAATACAAGCCCGCGTTCTACGACTCGGCGGTCTCCTATGTGCACCCGCCGTTGGGGCTCTTTCCTCACATCAACCCGGGTGAGATCTTCGTCTGGGCCGGCATCGCGGCTGGAGTCGCCAAGCTCGGACTGGCCCTGCCGGAGCTGGCACTCCGCTACGCGCTCGTGGGTTTGGTCGTCATCTTTATCCGGGGCATCGTGACCGAGCGGATCACGGTATTCCTGATGTCGCGTTCACGCAAGGGCGAGACTCTTAAAGCCGAAGCGGAAGCTACCGCGACGTCGCAGGCTGGGACGCCCGAGCTCGAAACGGAGCCCTCGCGGGCCTAAGTAAGGAGGGAATCAACCATGTTGTCAGGTGCCACCAATACTCTGGTCGTCATCGGCCGCGGGGCCGGCACCGTCGTTGGGACGCTCTACCAGTCGGGCCGCGACAGCGTCGACCAGGTCATTCGCAACGTGATCCCGTTCATGGCGTTCATCAGCTTCGTGATCGGGTTGATCCTCTACACCGGGATCGGCAATGCGATTGCACACACCGTGTCCCCGCTCGCCTCGAGCCTGCCCGGGTTGATCGTGATGGGCGTCCTGGGCGGCATCCCATTCCTCTCGCCGATCCTTGGTCCGGGCGCGGTCATGGCCCAGGTCATCGGCACGTTGCTCGGGGTGGAAATCGGGCTCGGTCACATCCCGCCTCAATTTGCTCTGCCGGCCTTCTTCGCCATCAACTCCCAGGTGGGGTGTGACTTCATCCCGGTTGGGCTGGCCCTCGGCGAGGCAGAGCAGGAAACCGTCGAGATTGGAGTGCCGGCTGTTCTCTTCTCCCGGCAGATCACGGGGCCGCTGGCCGTTGTCCTGGCCTATCTGGCAAGCTTCGGGTTGTACGCTGGCTATCACGGGAAGTAAGTCGGATTCCAGCGAAAAGGAGCTGCCATGACGGACGCCACGACGACCTATAAAGCGGTCAAGGTGGAAAAGGGGCGGGGCGGCTGGGGAGGGCCGCTGACGGTCAAGCCCAGCGCCCAGAAGCCCTACGTCGTTTCCATCACGGGCGGCGGCATTCACCCGGTGGCGAAACGGATCGCGGAGATGACGGGAGCGCAGACCTTTGACGGCTTCAAGTCGAAGGTCGAGTTCAACCAGATGGCGTGCGCGGTAATCGACTGCGGGGGGACGGCCCGAGTCGGTGTCTATCCGATGAAGAAAGTCCTCACCATCGACATTCATCCCACGAGCCCCGCTGGTCCCCTGATGCAATTCATCACGGCGGATCTCTTCGTGTCGGGGGTCAAGGAGGAGAACATCAAGCCGGCCTAAGGGTGTTCAGGAGATGGTGAAATACCAAACGCGTATCGTTGCCATCGGCGACCAGGTCGAGGCCTTCCTGAAGGAGCAAATCCTGGTGCTGTTTCAGGCCGGGGCCCCGGAGGAGCTGGCCAGTTTCTCGATTCTTCACGAGCCGACGATCACCACCGGTGATGTGGCGGTCGGTGACACCCTGGTGCTGGGGTCTGAGTCCTACCGAGTCAGAGCGGTTGGTTCGGTCGCGAACCAGAACCTCGTGGGGCTCGGGCACCTGGTCGTTAAATGCAACGATCGAGACGAGGCCGAGCTCCCCGGCGACGTTTGTGTAGATGCTAAGCCGCTCGTTGCACTGGCGGTTGGCGATGAGATCCGGATCGAAGGGAAAGGGAGGGCAGGGTGAGCCTAGGAGACCGACTCGAGCAGCGGGCCGACGAGGGTAATCCCGTACGAGTGGCGGTGGTCGGCGCGGGCCAGATGGGAACCGGCCTCGTGATCCAGATGGAGCATTTGCGCGGCTTCCATGTCATCGGGATCGCTGACATCAACGCGGAACGGGCTCGGCACGCCTTCGCACAGGCCGGCGTGGCATCGGAGCAACTGGCCGTGGTGGAAGACCTCGACCAGGCGCAGCGGGCGGTCGAGGCCGGGATGCGCGTCGTGACTCGGGACGCTGCCCTGCTGGCGTCGGTCAGCGGCGGCGAGGTGGTCGTGGACGCCACCGGCGTGCCCGAAGTGGGTGCCCGGGTAGCGGTCGCGGCCATTGGTGCCCGAAAACATGTGGTGATGCTCAACGTCGAGGCGGACATCACGGTCGGTCGAGCGCTGAAAGCGATGGCCGATGAGGCTGGCGTCGTCTACACCGGCTCAGCCGGGGATGAGTACGGGGCGACCAAGGAACTGGTCGAGTTTGCCCAAACACTGGGCTTTACCGTGATCGCGGCGGGCAAGGGAAAAAACAACATCCTGGACCGCTCTGTCACGCCCAAGGACCAGGAGCAGCGAGCTCAGCGATTGGGTGCCAACCCCTGGATGCTCTCCTCGTTCGTCGACGGGACCAAGACCATGGTGGAAATGACCTGCCTGGCCAACGCCACCGGTCTCGTGCCGGACGTCCGTGGAATGCATGGCCCGGACGCCACGGTGCAAACACTTCCCAAGATTTTTTGCCCGCAAACCGATGGCGGGATCCTTTCGCGGGCTGGCGTGGTCGACTACGCGATCGGCGTCGCGCCCGGCGTGTTCGTCATCATCTCGACCGAGCAGCCGGCAATCGCCGACAATCTCCGCTACCTGCAGCTGGGCCCAGGGCCCTACTGGTTGCTGTTCCGTCCGTACCATCTGGCGAACCTCGAAACGCCGATGTCGGTGGCCCGCGCCGCCATCTACGGCGAGGCAACCATCGCGCCCGGGCCAGAGGCGGTCGCGGAAACGATCGCCGTGGCCAAGCGCGACCTCAAGGCCGGGGAGAAGCTGGATGCCATCGGCGGTTATGACTATTACGGCATGATTGATCGCGCGGAGGTCGTGGAGCGAGAGGGGCTCCTGCCCATCGGCCTGGCTGAAGCGGCGGTGCTGGCGGCGCCCGTCGCGCGTGGCGAGGCGATCCGTCGCAGTATCGTCCAAGTCGAGGACACGACGCTGGCCAGGCTGCGGAAAAAGCAAGAGGCCGGCGCCCCGCTCGAGCCCGCGCTTCGTTCCTGAGCCGGGAAGGAGAAACGCCAATTCCCGAGGTTTCGGTCGTGATTCAGAATGAGGTCGGCCTCCACGCCAGACCCGCCGCCCTGTTCGTAAAGGAAGCGAACCGCTTCAAGGAGACTCGAATCGAAGTGGCCATGGGCGACGTGGTTCGGGACGCCAAGAGCATCCTTGGTGTGCTGACGCTTGGGGTCAAGCAAGGCACGACGATCGCCATCCGGGCCGAAGGCCCTGAGGCGGAGCGGGCTCTGAAATCGCTGTCGGACCTCGTCAACCGCGACTTCAAGGAGTAGCCATGGCTCGCGTTCTCCGCGGCATCGCCGCAGCCCCGGGGCGGGTGGCGGCGCCGGTGTGGCGATGGCACCCGGTTGCGGCAAGCCTTGATCCCGTTGATCTCAAGGGCGCCGACGCCGTGGATCGGCTGCACGCTGCCATCGCCCAGGTCACGAGCCGCCTCTCCGACACGGTTCGCCTCCTCCGGGACCAGCATGCCGACGCCGAGGCCGAGATCCTCGGCGCTCAAGCCCTGATGCTCGAGGACCCCGCCTTCCTGGAGGCCGCCGTCGCCCACATCCATGAAGGACTTCCTGCCGACCGCGCCGTCGAGCAGGCCCTCGATCCCTACGCCCTGATGCTCGAGCAGTCTTCGGATCCAGTGTTCCAGGCGCGGGCGGCCGACGTACGGGACGTCACCGAGCAACTGCGACGCGCGCTCCACGGTAGCCTCGACCTGGAGCAGGCGTTGCCGGACACCCCCTCGATCATCGTCGCCCGTGACCTGGCTCCCTCGGAAACCGCCGCGCTCGACCGCGAGCGAGTGGTCGGATTCGTGACGGAGCAGGGTAGTGCAACCGCACACACCGCCATCCTTGCCC
>DATCOB010000063.1:0-2242 GCA_036564925.1 Candidatus Dormiibacterota bacterium
CATGCAATCCCTCCAGGGAAAAGTTCTGTGGCGGACGCCTCGCGTCCTCCGAGGAGGGAGCCGGGT
Organism: Candidatus Dormiibacterota bacterium; assembly: GCA_036564925.1. Classification (GTDB taxonomy): domain Bacteria; phylum Chloroflexota; class Dormibacteria; order CF-121; family CF-121; genus JALYYC01. The sequence continues at coordinate 67 of DATCOB010000063.1, forward strand.
TGGTTAGCGGGCTTCTCCGAAGGGGCGCGACGGCGCGATGCGCGGGGATTTCGTCGCCTGCACAATCACCATCGAGCTCACCTCCAGAAATTTCTTAGGGCAAGCTTACGCAGTGCGAGGGGAAAGGTCAATCGCCGATGAAAACTGTCGCATCGTGCGACGACCGCTGGTACAATCTTGTCTTGTACGCTGTCGCAGGCAGCGCTCCACGACGGAAGGGCAATAAGCATGCAGAGAGTTGACGATACCGGCTGCCTGACCCAGCGATCTCAGCTGGAACGGCTCCGTGAGCTGGCGGATTCGGTTGTCCGTGACCGGGTCAAGGGCCTCGATTCGCCAGGCGCGACGCTCGCGACGAGCTTGATCGTCCTGGGCGCCGACACAAAAGCGAGCACCTGGGATGTGGAGAGTCTGGCCAGTAGTGGGGCGCGGCTCGGCCGCGGCACCCAGTGGTCGATCGACCCGGACACAGCGCTCGCGAACTTTGTGCCAACCCAGGCGATCATGCGCATCCTTCGGGAGACGGGCGCCACCGCCGCCGCCCTGGTCGCGCCGATCGCCACGGCCGCGATCGCGATGCAACTCGCGGATACAGACCACGAACAGAGCCTGACCGCCCGCCTGATCCGGCAATCGGAAGCGAGCCCAGCCCTGGGGAAATGGGATTTCGGCAATGTCCTCTGGGCGGTGCGCCTCCGCCAGATGTTGCTCGGGAGCCGTCAAACGTCGACCGGCCTGGCTCCGGCCGCCCGACCCGCGCCGGCTCCCGCTGTGGTACCGTCACCGCCGGCCGGCGGTCGGCGTGGCCAGCGGCGCGAGATGCGGGAGCAGCTTCATCGCGAAGCCGCGGCCGCCCCCTCCTGGCTCCAGTAGTACCCCCTTCCCCAGCCCTCCCCCAAGGGCGAGGGAGAGAGTAGCCTAGGCGCTCACCGGCAGTTTCCCACTGCCCCGCGGCGCCGACACCGGGATACCGGCCTGGCAGAGAGGACAGTCGGCCGGCGCATATGAGGGGAAGTCGAGCGTGAGGCAGGCGAAGAATGGCACCTCTGTGGCTACCTCGCCCCCCGTACGGTCGGCCAGGACGCCGATCCCGATGACCTCGCCGCCGGCATCCTGCACGCAGGTCACCATCTCGCGCAGCGAGCCCCCGGTGGTGACGACGTCGTCGACCACCAGGACGCGTGTCTTCGGCTCCACCTCGAAGCCACGCCGCAGGGTGCGCCCGCCCGCCTCGCCCCGTTCCGCATAGACCGCGTTCAGGCCGAGCTGGCGCGCCACCTCGTAAGCGAGGATGACGCCACCAATGGTCGGGCCGGCCACCAGTTGCGGACGCAGCAGCCGGAATCGCTCAGCGATCATGGCGCACAGCGCGGACGTCGCGCTCGGGTTTTCCAGGATCCGGAACTTCTCCAGGTAGTCGGCCCCGTGCCGGCCACTGGTGTAGACGAAATGCCCGCGGAGGAATGCGCCGGCGGATTCGAAGGCGCGACGCGCGTCAGGCATGACTGGCCACTCTTGGCTGGCGGATTCTCAGCGCCCCGAGGTCGGGCAGGCCCTGTGCCTCGAGGTGTGTCTGAAGACCGTCATGGATCTCACGGGCTGCCTGCGGCCGGCTGTAGTTGACCGTGCCGAGCTGGACCGCGACCGCCCCCGCCATCAGGAACTCCAGGGCGTCCGCCACCGTCGTGATTCCTCCGATGCCGAGGACGGGGATCCGCAGCGCGCCGGCAACCTGCCAGACGGCCTGGAGCGCGAGCGGTTTGATGGCCGGGCCACTCAGCCCCCCGCTTTCCCGGTCAAGGACCGCGCGGCCGCGGCGGACGTCGATCGCCATCCCCACATAGGTGTTGATCGCCGAGACGCAGTCGGCCCCGGCCTCTTCAACGGCCCGGGCGATGGCCACGATATCGGTCACGTTGGGGGTGAGCTTGACCATCAGGGGCAGACGCGTGGCCGACCTGGTTGCGGCCGTCAACTCTCCCGCGAGGCGCGCATCGACGCCGAACTGCAGCCCGCGCACTACGTTGGGGCACGAGATGTTCAGCTCGAAGGCGGCGACGCCTGGGGTACCCTCGAGCCGGTCGATCACGGCGACATACTCCTCGATCGACTCGCCGGCGACGTTGACGATGACCGGCACGCCCCAGTCTTTCCACAGCGGCGCAAAGACGGTGGC
>DATCOB010000064.1:0-3866 GCA_036564925.1 Candidatus Dormiibacterota bacterium
CCAGCCGCTCGGCCAGTCGCCGCGAGTTGACAAAAATGATGGTCGACCGGTGGGCACGGACCAGTTCGAGGATGCGGGGATGGATGGCGGGCCAGATGCTGCGACGGGGCGCATCGTCCCCGGCGCCGATCGCCGCGGCCGGACCGCTGTAGACGTCCGCGCCGCGCTCGAGGTCGCCCATGTCGTCGACCGGCACCTCGACGGTGATCTCGAGCGGCTTGATCCGGCCGGCGTCGACCACCGCGACCTCGCGCGCGCTGCCGCCCAGGAACCGCGCCGTCTCCTGCAGCGGGCGTTGGGTCGCCGAGAGTCCGATCCGCTGCGGCTCCACCTTGGCGATGGCGGAGAGCCGCTCCAGGCTCAGCGCCAGGTGGGCCCCGCGCTTGACCTGGGCCATCGAGTGGATCTCGTCGACGATCACCCATCGGATCGACGGGAGGATCTGGCGGGCCGCGCTGGTCAGGAGCAGGAACAGCGATTCCGGCGTCGTGATCAGAATGTCCGGCGGCCGGCGTTCGATCTGCCGCCGCTCGCGGGCCGGCGTGTCCCCGGTTCGGATGGCGACCGAGATCGGCGTCATCGGCAGGCCAAGGCGTTCGGCATGCAGGCTGATACCGCGGAGGGGCGCCTGGAGGTTGCGTTCGATGTCGACGGTGAGCGCCTTGAGCGGCGAGACATAGAGGACCCGGCATCGCTCAGCCTCTGGCGGCACCGCCTCGGTGGCCAGGCGATCCAGGCACCAGAAGAAGGCGGCCAGTGTCTTGCCGCTACCGGTCGGGGCCGACATGAGGGTGTGCCGGCCGGCCGCGACCGCGCGCCAGCCACCCTCCTGGACCTGTGTTGGCGCCGCAAAGGCGCCAGCGAACCAGCCGCGCGCGGCAGGCGAAAACAGGTCGAGCACGGGGGGCATGCATCAAGTGTAGTGGCGTCCGGCGCGCGCGATCCTGGGTGGTTTTCTGCGTGTCGTGGTTCAGCGATTGGGTCACGGTAACGGTTCAGGGAACGTGTCATGTTCGGTCTCGGCGACGCCAGGGATGGTTGGCGGCGGGACGCCAGGCGGGTCGAGGGGCGGCGGGAACTGGTGCGGACTGGAGCAGACGGGGCGGCTGTGATTCTGCGATGGAGTGCTGGTCGACACGATAGACGGTTTTGGGTTCGTTGAGGACTTTGGTCGCCAGACAGCTGCCCTGGTAGTAGACGCGGAGGGTGCCGTCGAACCGTTCATGGAGTTCGACCTCAACTTTGGCGAAACTCAACCGCTGGCGGTTGGGCGGGATGTCGATCACCTGCGAGCGCAAGCGGACGGTGTGGTCGTTGGCGACCACCCGCCGATACTTGAAGCAGAAGACGTCGTCCAGCCGTTGGCCTTTTGGCCAGGGCAACCAGGCGGGCAGCGGGTCGTTGGGCAGCACCGTGAAGCGGCGATTGTGGCGCGGCAGATAGTGGGCGAGGACCTGGTCCGCCTCGGCGGCGCAGGTGGCTCCGGCCAAACGCAACTCACTGGCCAGCCGGTCCTGGAAGGTGCCCCAGAGCCGCTCCACCCGGCCCTTGGCTTGCGGCGTGCGGGCCAGGATCAGCTCGATCCCCAGCTCCTCCAGCAAGCGGCCGAACTGGGTGGGCTCCCGACGGGCGGTCAGTTCTTCTTCCAGGGTGAGCCGCTGATCCTTGGTCTTGAAGAAGATGCCATGGCGATCGGAGTAGACGGCCAGCGGGATCCCATAGCGGCGCACCACCGCCCGCAGCAGTTCGAAATATCCCTGCGCGTCCTCCTGATCGCGGAAGCCAGCCCAGGGCACCAGTCCGGTGGCATCGTCGATGCCGCCGACCAAACTCAGCCAGGGCCCGCGTCCTTCTAACCAGTCATGGCGGCTGCCGTCGATCTGCAACAGCATGCCCGGCCGCGGATACCGATCGCGCCGGCGTCGATGCCGCGGCGGGCGCCGTTTCCGCGGGGCGGCCACCCCGGCCGCTTTCAGGATCCGGTGGACGCTGGGCCGGGACAGGGTCAGCCCTTCGTGCTCGGCGAGCATCTCGGTGAGATGGTGCTGGTTGAAGCCCACGTACTTGGTCGTGGCCAGCTCCACCACCCGGTTGACCACCCCGGCCTCGAGCGCATTCATCGGCCGCCGGCCCCGGTTGCCGTGCGTCAACGCGGCGCCACCGGTCTGTCGATACCCGGCCCGAAGCCGCTGCAACTGGCGGACCGACAGACCCAGCAAGCTGGCGCCCTCTGCATTGACCAGCGCTCCGGCCGCCACCTGGTTCAAGATCATCAGCCGACGTTGCTCAGCTCGGGTCATGGTGATGCTGTCTCCGTTCCTCATGGGGTGACAGATTCCCAGAACTGTTAGGGGATGACGAGATCGCTGAACTGCAACACTGGGTGGTTTTCTGCGTTGACATTGCCATGAAACGTGCTAGTATATGTGTAGCGTTTGAGCGGACCCTGGAACCTATCTGCCCGCTCATGAGGAGAAACACATGACAGAACCGTACGAGCGCGAAGTTGTCCGGCAGGAGACCACCGCCGGGCAGCCGGTGGTCCCGGTGACGCCCGTTACGCCGGTCGCTCCCGTTTCGACCTCTCGTACCTCGGTCTACCGCGAAAGCGGCGTTAACGACGGCGTCATCGCCGCTGTCTGGTGGGTCGTCGGCCTGATCGACACGCTGATTGCCATCCGCTTCCTGCTGAAGATGTTCGGCGCCAACACCGGCTCGGCGTTTGTCGCGTTCATGTACGCACTGACGGACCCGCTGGTCGCGCCGTTCCACGGCATCTTCAACACCGCGGCCGCCGGCCGATCCGTGTTCGAGCCGGAGTCGATCGTCGCCATCCTGATCTACTCGCTGATCGGCTGGGGCATCGTCTCGTTGATCCGGCTGATGCGCCGGAATCGCCGGACGACCACGACGGTCGTCGACTGAGCACGCGATTCATCTCGACAGAGAAGCCGCCCACTGGCGGCTTCTTCATTTTCTCGTCCTTGTTTGCGCGGGTTTCGCCAGCGTGGTGACCGTATTCCAGTTTCGGGCCGTCCCGGCGACCTTCAGCCTTCCCTCGAAAAAGTTGTTCGTCATCTTGCTCCGGCCGTACCCGTTGGGGTAGTGCGCATAGATCTCGCGACCGACAACCCGAAACTCGTCGGGCGCAGCGATCTCCGGGTCGACGCGGGAGAGGAGGGCGGGAGCGGGCGCCGCCGATAAGAAGATCACGTAGAGGCCGGCGGAATCCTTGCCCTGCTTCACGAAGGGGTTGGCGCGGATGACGCGCTGCAGCTCCTCAGCCGTCCGCAGGAGGACCGTGACGGTCATGCCGAGGTCGCGATGGATGCGTGCCTCGATCCGACGACCCGCGTCCTGTGCGTCCAAGCTCCGGCTCGTGAAGATGACGTTCCCGCTCTGGATATAGGTGGCGACCTCCGTGTGGCCGAGCCCGGCGACCAGGGCCCGCAGGGCCTCCATCGAGATCTTCTGATGGCCACCCACGTTGATCCCCCGGAGGAGCGCCACGTAACAGGGCACCGGCGTTCCCTACTCGGCGGCCCGGACCGCGGCGGCCAGCACGTCGACCGCCTGGTCGATCAGGGCTTCGTCGATGAGCAGCGAGGGCAGGAACCGGATCACGGTACCGCCGGCCGGCAAAGCCAGCAGGCCGCGTTCCTGCATCGCCTTGATTACGGGCGTCACCGGCCTCTTCAGCTCGACCGCGCGCATCAGCCCGCGGCCGCGCACCTCGCGAACGACCGGCACGGCGAGCTGCTCGACGCGGCGCTGGAAATGGTCGCCCATGCGGGTGGCGTGGGCGTGCAGCGCCGGATCGCCCAGGACTCGCAGCGTGGCGGCGCCGGCCGCGCAGACGAGCGGAT
>DATCOB010000065.1:0-28952 GCA_036564925.1 Candidatus Dormiibacterota bacterium
GGCTTCGAAGGCCCCACTCGGCGCGGCATCGAGCGCCGCGATGATGGGGGCCAGCTCGGTTTCGATCAGCGCTCGACCGATCACCTCGTGGTCAATGTGGAACCGATCGAGGTAATTCTGGTCGAAGAAGTGGCCGAATGGACCATGCCCGATGTCGTGTAACAGCCCGGCGACCCGAAGAGTCTCCTCCACGCAAGCCGGCGACGGGGCGTCTTTGGCCACCACCCTCAGGTTCGGATACAACTGGCGAGCCCACTCGCCGCTCAGGTGCATGGCGCCCAGTGCGTGCTGAAAGCGCGAATGCTCGCCGCCGGGAAAGACCCACCAGGCCGACTGCAGTTGATGGATTCGCCGCAGTCGTTGGAGCCACGGATGATCGAGCAGGTCCTGCTCGGCGGCGGCACTATCCCCGTGCGACCGCTTCGTGATCTTGATGTAGCCGTGCAGTGGGTCGGCCATCAGGTTCACGGCATCGTACTGACGCGCCAGGTCACTCATAGGACACGCTGATTTTATGTCGTAGCATGAAATCGATGGAGAGGGCCGTGATCGTCGACGCGCTGCGCACGCCGATTGGGCGGTACCGGGGCGCTCTCAAGGATGTGCGCCCGGACGATCTCGCGGCGCTGGTCCTCGCGCAGTCCGTACTGAGGAACGGCCTCGACCCCGCCGCCATCGAGGACGTGTATTTTGGCGATGCGAACCAGGCTGGCGAGGACAACCGCAACGTGGCCCGGATGGCGGTCTTGCTTGCCGGTCTGCCGGTCGAGATTCCGGCAGCGACGATGAATCGCCTCTGCGGGTCGGGGATGCAAGCGATCGTGTCCGCCACGCGCGAACTCGAGACGGGCAACGGTGACCTGTTCCTCGCGGGAGGCGTCGAGAGTATGACGCGCGCCCCGTACGTCCTCGAGAAGCCACAGCAAGAGTTTCCGCGAGGACCGCAAACCCTGCACGACACGACGATCGGATGGCGCATGATCAATCCCCGTCTTGCGGCACGTTACCCGCCGATCAGCCTCGGCCAGACGGCGGAGGTCGTCGCCCGGCGGTATGGGATCAGCCGGGAGGCACAGGATCGATTCGCCCTGGAGAGTCACCAACGAGCCATCGCGGCGCAGGAGGCGTGCCACTTCAAGTCGGAGCTGATCCCCGTCCCGCTGCCGGATGGTTCGCTCCTCGAGACGGACGAAGGCCCGCGGCGCGACACCAGCCTTAAGAAGCTGGCCAGTCTGAAACCAGCATTCGAGAAGGACGGGTCGGTGACGGCAGGCAACTCCTCACCGATCAACGACGGGGCTGCCTGCCTGACCCTGATGTCGGAACCTTACGCGACCAAGCTTGGCCTTCAGCCGAAAGCCAGGGTCCTCGCCGCGGCCAGCGCCGGCGTCGACCCTTCCTGCATGGGCCTCGGCCCCATTCCGGCCACCCGGAAGGCGTTGCGCCGCGCGGGGCTGCGCATCGACGACCTGGACGTCATCGAGCTCAACGAAGCCTTCGCCTCCCAGGTGCTTGCCTGTATGCAGGAACTGGCTTTCGATCCGCAGCGTGTCAACCCGAACGGAGGGGGGATCGCCCTCGGTCATCCGCTGGGGGCGAGCGGGGCCCGCATCACGGCGACCCTGGTCCACGAACTGGTTCGCCGAAAGGGCCGTTACGGACTTGCGACGATGTGCATCGGCGTGGGACAGGGAATTGCGTTGGTGATCGAAAACCTGGTCCGATAGGCCGCCGCCGCAACAGCGTTAGCGAGCTGCGACAGCAGGTTCGCCACCCGGGACCGATCCTGCGCCATGATCATCTCGGAGATCGGAATGGCATTCGTAACCCCGTGGACATCTCGACGCCCGGCGCGGGCGCTGCTCGCCGCCGGCTGCGGCATCGCGGTGGCCATGGCGCCGATCGGCGCGGCGGCGGACGCCGCGAGCCCTGCGGCGGACGTCGACGCGTTGTGGAACCAGCCGCAGGGAACCCGCGTCGATAGTGCCTTCTATATCGTGCAGGCGTGGTGGGATGGGCTGGCCCTGGCAAGCCAGCGGGATCCTCGCCAGCGCGGGCTCCGCGAACTCGCCCAGGCGAACGAAGATCTCCTGAATGCCTACACCCTGTTGGAGGAACAACGGAACGATCCGGGACCGCACCCGGTGCCGGGAATTGATCCGCTGCTCTCCGGGGTTTACGGGTTCATCACCGGCGTCCACGGCAGGGCACCGATCGGGTCCGTGTTGAGCTGGATGAACCAGGGCCTCCTTCACCTGGAAGGCCGAGGATCGACCGAAACGATCATTCGGAGCCTCCTCCTCGACTCTCAGAAGCGGGAGGCCGCCGCGAGCACAGATCTGCAGATCCAGTCAGGATCGGCCGTGGATCTGCTCTGGAGCGCGAATGCCAAGCGGGAGAGCGCCATCCTCCTCAAGATCCAGGACCTGGCCCCGGAAATGTCCAGCGTGGGGCCGGCACTGGCGGCGACCAAGACTCCGACCGACCAAGCGGTCGACCCGGGAAAGTCGAACCAGGGCAAGGCGCACGAGGCGAACCCGCGCAACCAACCCAGCGCCGCGCACGGAAAGACGAAGCCCTAGGCGGCCGGGTCAGACCTCCTCGTCGTCCTCCACCCCATCAAGCGTCAGCATGAGCCCGTCCTGCAGGTCGTACAGAGCGTCCATGGACTCCGCAATGCTGAGGTCCTCCGGGGCACGATTGCCCAGCGGATGCTCCATCTCCGCGGCGAGCCGCTGGACGCGGATAGCGAGCTCAGCCGGCATCTGGGTCTCTTCCGCGATATTGAGCATCTCGAGCTCATCCAGGAGGCGGTCGATGTACCGGATGCGGTTCCGGCGCGCATAGCGCTGCTCTCGTTCCACATGCCAGCGCTCGCGCAGCGCTGAGATCTGGACCGAGGTCTCCTCGATCATGCGGCCGGTTTCGACGTCTCGAGCCATGCTTCCCGAACGATTACTGTACGGTCAAAGGTCGAATTGGTCAAGAAGCCACTGCCGTCCATACCCTGGGCTTGAGATCGATCCGGCCCGGTTACCTGTTGGTCATCCTCTCGGCGTTTCTGTTTGCCGCCGCCGGCAATGCGGTCAAGGTCCTGTTTCACCTGGGGTATGCGCCACTCGTTCTCGCGCAACTGAGGATCGGCTGGGCTTTCGCCTGGCTGCTGCTTGCCCTCCTGGCGCTCCGCCCGGCCCTGCTTCGAATCCGCCCGGCGGACCTGCCCGCTCTTACGATCTTTGGCTGCGTCGGGCTTGCCGGGGTCCAGCTGAGCTACTACCTGACCATTGCCCGCTTGAACATCGCCGTCGCGCTTCTCGTGCAATACCTGGGCCTTGTGGCGGTGGCCGCCTTTGAGCGCTTTGCCAAGGGTCGCGCGGTGACGACCCGAGTCTGGTCAGCCCTCGTCATGGTGCTGGTCGGCGCCTTCTTTGCCGTTGGCGCTTACCAGCCGTCCCTCCTCCGTGTCAACCTTCCGGGGATCATCGTCGGCCTCATCTCGGCCGCCTTCTTCGCCTTCTATCTCCTGCGCGCGTCAGCCCTCGCCCAGCGCATGAATACCTGGACCATTTTGGTTTACGGCTTTGGTCTTGGCACAGTGATGTGGGCGCTGTACGATGCCGGCACCAGGACCTCGCTCCCCTCCGATCTGCGAATCTGGGCCGCTATGGCGCTCATCGGGCTGCTGGGCACGCTCGTGGCCCACGGCGGCTTCGTTCTCGGGTTGCGCTCGGTGCGCGCATCGTCTGCCGGCATCGTCAGCACCACCGAGCCCGTCTTTGCCGGCCTCATCGCCTTCCTTGTCCTGGGCGATCGGCTGCAATGGCTCCAGCTGCTGGGCGCGTCCGTGATCGTGGCCGGCGTGATTACGGTGCAACTGGGTGAGCGGACGCGGGATGCGGCGATGACGCCGGCCGCGATCCTGCCATGACGGCCTTCCGCGTCGATCGGGTGACGCCCCTCCTCGACCGTGGACCGATCGCCTGGTCGGTCCGCTATGAGGCCACCTGCGGGTCAACGCAGGACCTGGCGCGGGAGGCGGCGGCCCTCGCGGCGCCTGACGGATGGACGGTCGTGACCGACCTCCAGCGATCCGGCCGGGGACGCCAGGGACACGAATGGATCGCGAGAGCGCAGGAGAGTGTGCTGTTTTCCACCGTCTGGCGGCCGGCCCCTCCACTGCCGAGCCTGCTTCCGCTGCTGGCGGGGTTGGCGGTGGCGGAGGGCATCCGGGCGAGCACCCGCCTCGTCCCCGACCTCAAGTGGCCGAATGATGTTCTGCTGGGCGAGCGCAAGGTGGCGGGAATCCTGCTGGAACGTCCCGCCGGGGCGGCAATTATTCTCGGCGTCGGGATCAACGTCAATAGCGAGGAATCCAGGCTCCCGAAGGACGCGACGTCATTGCGCGCGGTTCTCAGGCAGCCGGTCGAGCGCGAGGTCCTCCTTGCCCGTGTGCTCAACGCCCTCGCCGACGCGCGTGGACGGGTCAATCGGGAGGGCACGGACTGGATCGTATCGACCTGGCGGTCGCGCAGCACGATGCTCGGGCGCCTGGTCACCTACCAGCAGGATGGCCGGGCGGAGCAGGCGACGGCCGAAGACATCGAGGCGGATGGCCGGCTGCGGGTACGCCGGTCTGACGGCGGCACGGCTATCCTTATCGCCGGCGAGATCGACCGCGTGCGTCCTCAGTCGTAGGTCTGGCCCCTGTCCTGGATGTACCCACCTTCATGCGTGCCCTGCGGGTCATGGTGCGTGAAATGAATCAGGCCGCCCCGGGCGTTCCAGATGTATTCGCCGTGGACGATGACATGATCACCCTCGGCCACCGGGACTCGTGCCCCGATCGAGATATTGTGCTCCACCTCAACGGTGATGTCGCCGGAGGCAAGCGTGACGATGAACTGCTCGTGCACCCCCGTGCGGCTGGTACGGTCCGCAAAGACCGTCGTGACCGTGCCGTCGGCCGTCACCTCGACGTTCGATTGGTGGTCGTGGAAGTCCTGGACGATCGCCGCGTCGTCCGGTTGGGCCGCACCCGCCGAACTTCCGCACCCGCTGAGGATGATGGTCAACGCCACGATCGCCATACGCGTCATGAGCCGACTATAGACAACAAAAAAGGGCGACGCCGTCGCGCCGCCCCCTGGAGAATCTCGGACTAGCTGACTTTCACGTCGGCGACCATGCCCGAATGGATGGTGCAGTGGTACTTGAAGTCGCCCGCCGTGTTGAAGGTAACGACGAACTTGGAGCCCGCGCTCTGCAGGCAGGAATCGAACGTGGTGTTGTCATCGGATGTGACGCTGTGCTGCGCGGAATTGTCGACCCAGTCCCACTCCACGCTGTCGCCCTTCTTGATGGACAGGGTTGCCGGGTCGTACTTGCCGACGTTGGTCGGATCGGAATTGATCTTGACGGTCTGGGCCGCGGTCCCACTGCCGGCGCCTTTCGGCGTGCAGCTGTTCCCGCCGCCACCGTTGTCAGCCGTACTGCCGCCTCCGCCGCAGGCCGCGAGCATCACGGCGCTCGAAGCCGCGACGATCGCCATTTTCCACATGCTCACGATTGCCTCCTTCTTGATTAACGGAACAATCAAAGTGTAAAGGGCGTTCCGTCTGCGGCGCAATTCAGTACGGCCGAATCAGAGGCGAATCAGGTCGCTACCCTACTCGGGCAGGTCCTGGAACTCTTTGCGTGCATCACGAACCCACAGGCCAATGGCTGCCACCGTGATGACGGCCCCGATGGTCAGCAGGATGACGTTAAGAACGAGGCCAAGGAGCAGGAGCGAGATCCCCAGCGCCAGCACCGCCGGCCAGATACTCGGTGGAGGGAGATGGAAAACCTCGTGCGCGTCGTGGCCATCATCGACCTCCGGCGTCGAATGATCCGTGGCCATCAGACGAAACTGTTGTAGATGAGCGCCCAGACAAATGAGAGGGCGAACATGATCAGCGACGTCACAAAAAGCAGGATCCCCAGCCGGATGTTCTTACGCGCCTCGTCCCGGTGCATCATGAACTTGCTTAGCCTAGTTTACCAACCATGCGGTCGACAACCATGACCGCGAACAACAGGCCCAGGTACGCGATCGAGTAGTCGAAAAGCGGGCGCGACCAGCGTCGCCGATGGTCGCGCAGGTTGAGCACCGCGAAGACAATGAAGGCGCCCCCCAGGATGATGGCCCCGGCCAGGTAGAGGAAGCCAAGGGCACCGGTCACAAACAGCATCAGGGTGACGGCGGTCAGGAGCAGGGTGTAGAGAACGATCTGCCGCTTCGCCTCCGCGTCGCCATAAACGACCGGCAGCATCGGCACCCCCACCCGGGCGTAATCTCCCTTGATCCGCAGCGCCAGCGCCCAGAAATGCGGGGGCGTCCAGAGGAAGACGATGGCGAACAGGTAGAGGGCGGTCAGGTCCAGTCGGTGGGTCACGGCCGCCCAGCCCACCAGCGGCGGCACCGCGCCGGCCGCCCCGCCGATCACGATGTTCTGGGCCGTGGAGCGTTTGAGCCACAGCGTGTAGACGAAGACGTAGAAGAGCAGCCCACTCACCGCAAGGGTGGCCGCCAGCACGTTCACAAAGAACGCCAAGAGGAGAAAGGCGCCGATGCCGAGCGCGACACCGAAGGTCAGCGCGTGCGATGGCGCGATCCGCCCATCAGGAATCGGGCGCCGCCGGGTACGGTACATCTCCCCGTCGATATCACGATCGATCCAGCAGTTGATGGCGCCGGCGCCCGCTGCCGCCATCGCCCCGCCGAGCAGCGTCATGACGACAAGCGAGGTCGAGGGCCAACCTCGGCTGGCGATCATCATGCCGCCGAGCGCGGTGATCAGCAGCAGCACGATGATCCGCGGTTTGGCGAGGCTGACGTAATCGAGCACCACATCGCGGGCGGACCGCGACCTGCGACGGGTGTCGGCGGTGTGGACGTCGGCGTCCGCGCTGCGACGCGACAAGCGTGAGGCCAGCACGCTCAGAATGACGGTCCCCGCCCAGACCGCGGTAGCCAGCGCCAGGTGCAGGCCCCGCAAGGCGGCCGGAAGATGCAGCGTGACCACCGCCGCCCCCACGGCCACCTGCAAGGCGAGCGCCGTCAGGGTTAGCGCCACGGTGGCGCGCACCGCCCGGTTTCGGCGGTGCCGGGCCAGGACCGTCACCAGCGCCAGCACGATCAGCGCTCCAACGATGGCCGCCGTCCCCCGATGCAGCAACTGGATCAGCGGTAGGCGCTCCCCCGGGAAGGTGAAGCCACCGCCGCATAGCGGCCAGGCATTGCACGCGCCGCTCGCGCCGCTGCCGACGACAAGCGACCCACTGAGGATGAGCAGGTAGGTGCCGGCGGCCGCCCCACGGGCCCACCGCGCGGCGATGGTATCCGTCTCATCGCCGGCCCTCCCGCTGATGGCCACCGTCGCGGTCACGCAAAGCGCGCCCAACAGGGCCAGGGCGGTCGCGAGGTGCACGAGCACGATGGTGGGCGGCAGCTCGAGTCGCACCGTGATGGCACCGAGGAGCACCTGGACGATCAACAGGAGGAAGGCCGCGGTGGCGGGGATCAGGATATCGCGCCGGTTGCGCCACTTCAGCCAGGCGACGAGGGCGGTCATGACCACCAGCGTGCTGGCCAGCGAGGCGGTGGTGCGGTGCGAGTACTCGATGATCGGATGCAGCTCCAGCGGCGGGAGCAGCCGGCCATGACACAACGGCCAATCGGGACAGCCGAGGCCTGAGCCCGAAACCCGTACGACCCCACCGAGCACCACGAGCGCGTACGTGACCGCCGCCGCGGCCACCGCCAGCGCCCGGAATCCCTTCATCGCCGCGGAACTAGGCGTGCTCGACCGCGGCCGTAACCCCGCGACGGGCATCCCGGACCGGCCGGCCGCTGCGGACGGGGATGACGGTGTCGAAGTTGTGCGCCGGCGGTGGCGAGGTGGTCGCCCACTCCAGGGTGTTGCCTTCCCATGGATCGGCGGGAGCCCGGCGGCCGCCCCGCACGCTGATCGCGAAGTTGATGATGAAGACCAGGATGGCGGTGGCGATCATGAATGCCCCGATGGTGGCGACCAGGTTCCACGTCGCCCAGTCAGTGCGGTTGCTCTGCCAGATGGCGATCCGTCGTGGCATCCCCTCGAGTCCGAGAAAGTGCATCGGCATGAACGTCAGGTTGAAGCCGACCAGTTGCACCCAGAACTGGATCTTGCCCAGCGTCTCGTTGAGATACCGGCCGGTCATCTTGGGGAACCAGTAAAAGAAGGCCGAGAAGACCCCGAAGACGCTACCACCGAAGAGCACGTAGTGGATATGCGCCACCACCCAGTAGGTGGCATGGAGTTGATAGTCGACGGCAAGCGAAGCCGTGAAGACGCCATCCACGCCGCCCATCAGGAACATGAGCACGAAGCCGACGCTGAAGAGCATCGCCGTTGTGTATTTGATGGACCCTCCCCAGAGAGTCGCGAGCCAGTTAAGGACCTTGACCCCCGAGGGCACCCCGATCATGGCGGTGGTCGCCATGAAGAACTCCTGGAGCGCTAGCGGCAGGCCGGTAGTGAACATGTGGTGGGCAAAGACCATGAACCCGAGCACGCCGATGGCCGCCATCGAGAAGGCCATCGCGCGGTACCCGAAGATCGGTTTTCGGCTGAACACCGGGATCACCTCGGAGACGATCCCGAAGGCGGGCAGGATCATGATGTACACCGCCGGATGGGAGTAGAACCAGAAGATGAACTGGTAGAGGAGCGGATCAGACCCATGGTTGAAGAAGTGGGTCCCGATCTGTCGATCCATCAGCACCATGGCCAGCGCCCCGGCCAGGAAGGGGCTGGCCAGCAGGACCAGCGCCGCCGTAACCTCCATGGACCAGACGAACAGCGGCAGACGGAACCAGGTCATCCCGGGAGCCCGCATATTGTGGATCGTGACCAGGAAGTTGACCGCGCCGAGGATGGATGAGATGCCGAGGATATGGAGGCCGAGGATCCACATGTCCTGGCCCAACCCGATCGCATAGGCTTTCTCGGTCAGCGGGACGTAGCCGGTCCATCCGGCCGCGGCGGCGCCGGTCTGGGTCAGGAGCCCGCTGTACATGACCAGGCCGCCGAGGGGGATCAGCCAGAAGGAGAAGGCGTTGATCCGGGGGAAGGCCATGTCCCGGGCCCCGATCATGAGTGGCACGAAGTAGTTCCCGAATCCGGAGAAGACGGGGATGATCCAGAGGAAGATCATGGTCGTTCCGTGGAGTGTCATGATCTGGTTGTAAAGCTTGGCGCTCAGAAAATCGTTGTTCCCAACGGCCAGCTGGGTGCGCATCAGCAGCGCCATGATGCCGCCGACAAGGAAGAAGAAAAAGGTCGTGTAGAGATACATGATGCCGATCTTCTTGTGGTCGACGGTCGTCAGCCAATCCATCACGCCGCCGAATCTCGATGCGGTCCGGCGTGGAAGGGCGATGCTTGCCATCAGTGACTCCTTGCGCTGGTTCTCGTCATGGGGTGACGGTGACCGTGCCTTGCATGTTGAAGGCCGTGTGGAACGTGCAGACATAGTGGTATGTCCCCGGTTGGCTGAACTTGACCTCGTACTTGTCCCCACCGTTCATCGTGTCCGAGGTCGGGATCTGGGTGTTGTCGAAGGTAACGTTGTGCGCCGAGCTGCCGCTGTTCACCCACTGAACGACATCGCCGACCTTGACGGAGTTGGTGGTTGGCTTGAATTTGAAGTCGTCGGTTTCCCCGACGGTCTGTGCGGCCGCGACCCCGCTGACCCTGGTCGCCGCGGGCGCTCCACCTCCAGGTGGTGGTGCCCCCGCGCCGCTGGCCTGCTTCTGCCGCTGCGCGTACCAGGCCTCGTACGCGCCGGGCGTCATCGCCTGGACCTTGACCTGCATCAGGAAGTGACCAACGCCGCATAACTCGTTGCATTCGCCGAAGTAGAAGCCGGCATGGTCGGCCTGGAGCCACCCATGGTTCATCTGGCCCGGGATCGCGTAAATCTGTCCGCCAAGCCTCGGGGCCCAGAAGGAGTGGAGCACGTCCCGGCTGGTGACCTGCAGCTGGATCGGTCTGCCGGTTGGGATCACCAGGGTATCGGACCGCACGCGGCTGTCCGGGTAGATGTACTGCCAGGCGAATTGGACACCGACCACCTTGACGGTCATCGCCGGCGCCGGACCGTTTCGGACGTAATCCATGGCCAGGAAGGTCCGAACGAACAGGAAGGAAACGATCACCACCGGGATCAGTGTCCAGAGGATCTCCAGCCGCGCATTCCCGTGCACCTGGGCGGGCTCGACCTCGTCCCGCCGTCGGAACCGCAGGGCAGCGTAGACCAGCAGGCCGCCGACGATCACGAGCACCGCCATCGCGATCCAGAAGATGCCCGTGTAGATGTTCACGATCTCGCAGGCGTTCGGCCCGGCGCAGTCCAGTGGACTCACATCGATGGCGGCGACCGGCAGCGGTTGCAACGCGGCCAGCCCGAAGAGCGCCGGCACCAGGGTGAGAAGAAGGCGGCGAGGGATCACGCTGCCAGCAGTCTAGAGATGGGGGCGGCCTGCGCGCAACCGGGCCCTGACCCGATCCACCGTCGGCTCAGCGATGAAACAGCCACCAGCGGCCTCCGGGCTTCCGCAACCCGTTGATCTCTTGCGCCGTCGCCCGCGCGTCATGCATGGCGTCATACCAGAACGTCAATGCGCCGAGGAAGGTCCCGATGAAGAGGAGTAGGGACAGCATTTCCACGAACAGGGATAAGAGCACCATCACGCTGCCCCGCGGCTTCCACCAGGCCAGCACCTCGGCGGTCGCGCCGGGGATGCTGAGGGTCACGTAGAAGAGGCCAACGACGCCGCTCAGAAAGATAACGGCCCTCCCTGGCTGCCGGTTGTACAACTGCCCAAGACCGGGCACCGCCGACAACCAGGTCGCCAACCCGATGCTCGCGCGTCGCGGCGGCGTCAGGATCGGCGCCGGGTGGACAGGGGTTGGATGCGGTTGGACCACGCTCGGCTAGCGCTGGAACATCCGGTAGCAGTAGTAGGCGAGCAGCAGTAGCGTGCCGAGCGCCCAGATCAGAACGAAGAAGAAGTCGCCGGGCCCGGGGTCCCGGGTGAGGTTAAGCAAATAGACCACCAACACCTCAGCCACCCGCCTTGTGCGCCTTCGTGACGTCGAGCAGGTTCTCCGCCACGATCACGAGCGCGGTGAAACCCACCAGGATCGCAAAGGCGATCGCCGTCCCGATCAGGTCTTTGAGCTGCTGGCGTCTCACCGGGGCCCCCGAAAGATCGAAGAGCTTTTGGGGTGGCTCATGGCAAACTCGCGTACTGCTGCCACATCCGGATCCAATGGACGAGCAGGTCGATGTTCTGATTGATTGGCTGCGGCAAGAGCCTCTGCACTCCCCAGGCCGGCATGATGGTGCCCTTGTGCTCTTCACCCTGGTTGCCGAAGTAAATGCAGCGATGATAGTAGTCGTCGTTGAAGAACCCGAGCCGGTCCTTGTCGTTGAGAGGCGGACCCTTGCCGCCCTCGCCGGTGGCGCCGTGGCATTGCGCGCAGCTGTTCTCGTAGAGCTGCGGCGCCTTGTCATACACGCCGAACGGATTGGGGACCAGGTTCGTGTGCGCCCCGGCCTGGGTGGTGGCCTGCCGGTTGCCATTGTGGCAGATGATGCACCCCGTCTCGTCGATGCCGAGGCCCTTGTAGGCACTGGGGATGAACCCGGTCAGCTGGGCCACCACGGGCTTGTTGGTCTGGGCGTCGGTGACGACTTTGCCGTTCGCGTCCAGCACGTAGTAGGGCTGCGCCTGTGGGTTCAGGCAGGTCAGAGCCGCCGTCGTGCCGGGGGTCGCGGGCGACCCCGGTGCCGAGCCGGGTGTGCCGGGTGCAGGCTTGCCAGGCCCACCCGCGCTGCCGCTGCCCTTCGGCGAGTTGCTGGCGGCGGCACTCGCCGCGGCGCTGGCTGACGGCGACGGTTTGGGCGAGGAGCTCGCCGCGGTGGTGCTGACCACGGGTGCGGGGCGGCAAACGAGGGTCTCCTGGCCGTACTTGGCGAAGACCGCGTCGTTGATCACGACCGGGTGGTTGGGGCCCAGTCGCTTGGCCGCTTCCTGCGGGCCGAGCTTGGCGATGTCCGGTACGTGACAGGTGATGCAGCGCTCGACCACAAACTGGCTGTTGACCTGGACCTTCGGAAAGATCTGCTGGACGCCGATCGGGAAGTCGGCCCCGTATTGCTGGGCGTACTTCTGTTGGATCGGGACCCAGGGGCGACTGAAGTCCTGGTAAAAGGCGAACGCGAGCAGGGCGAGGAACACCGCGCTGACGACGAGGAAGGCGCGGCCTAGCACTTCACTCCCGGTTCACACTGGGCGTTGCCCAGCACCCAGCCCCAGTCCCAAATGAATTCATGGCCGCGGAAGAAGGTGCCGATGATGACGAGCGCCACCACGATGGTCATGTAGAGGGCGAACAGGATGATGGCGACCTTCCGTTCCGCCGGGCGGCGGCTCGGGTTGCGATCGAGGAACGGCACCAGGATCATCAGAACGATGACGAAAGTGGGAAACGCCACGCCGGCCATCAGTGGCGGGAATCGCGACAATAGCTCCTGGAGACCGAGGAAGTACCACGGCGCCTTCGAGGGATTGGGCGTCATGCCCGGATTGGCCTTTCCCAGCAGCGGGGCCTGGAGGAAGATCGAAACCAGCAGCAGAAAGACGGTCATGGCGACGGCGGCGATGAACTCTTTGAAGACGAACTCCGGAAAGGAGACGATCATCTCGTCGTCGCTGTCGTCGCGGATCGCGACCGGCGCGTCGGCCGCTCGCTGCCGCCGGCGGGCCTCGACCCGATCCCGCGCCTCGATCCGTTCCCGAGCGTCGGTCGCCATGCGGTTAGCTAAAGACCTCCACTGAACCCGTCTTTGCGGACACGCCAGAAGTGAATCACCATCAGGAGGAACGCCACAAGAGGCAAGCCGACCACGTGGAGGACGTAGAAGCGCAGCAACGCATTATCACCGACAATCTTGCCACCCAGCATCAGGTATCGCGTGTAGGGTCCGGCGATCGGCGCGTACTTGGCCATGTTGGTACCGACGGTGACCGCCCAGATGGAGAGTTGATCCCACGGCAACAGGTAGCCGGTGAAGCTGAGCAGCAGCGTGATCAGCAGCAGCAGCGTCCCAACGCCCCAGTTGAATTCGCGAGGCTTCTTGTAGGCGCCCGTCAGGAAGACGCGCGCCATGTGCAACCAGACCGTGATCACCATCGCGTGAGCCGCCCATCGGTGCATGTTGCGGATCAGCCCACCGAAGGTTACGACGAATTGCAGGTCCCGCATGTCCTGGTAGGCATGGTTGGTGCTGGGGACGTAATAGAACATGAGATAAAGTCCCGTGACCGTGAGTACGATGAACAGGAAAAAGGATAAGCCGCCCAGACACAGCGTGTAAGACATCCGGATCCAGGACTTGCGGACCCGGACCGGGTGGATGTGCAGGACGAAGTTGGTGAGGGCGGTTCGCGCGGCGATCTTGTCCGTGAGTGGAAGGCCATGGCGAAAGACCGCTCCCACCATTTGCTCGATGACCGAATAGACCTCGTCGACCGCGGCACGAATGACCCTCATGAACCCTCCCGGATGCTCGCGCTCATGCCTTCAAACGGAAATTGCGATCCACGATGACGGACCGATCAATGAACAGTCTCCCGTCTCTGGCCACCTCGATGTGCACGCGGTCCATCGGCCGCGGCGCCGGACCGAAGAAGTTGACCGCGTCCCGAAAATAGCGGCTGCCGTGGCACGGGCATTTGAAGCCCGGCACGACTGGGTCGGACTTGGTGGCCTCGTGACCGGTATCCGGGTCTTTAGAAATCTGGGTGCCCTGCGCGACCAGGTCGCTCGTCACGTCGGGAAAGTAGCGAGGCGTGCAGCCCAGGTGGGTGCAGATCAGGCTGATCGCGTAAAAGCCGTCTGAATCACGGTTGATGACGACCCGCTTGTCGGTGAGCACCGTCGTCGACCCGACCGAATAGGCGCTGGGCACCTCCGCCTTGAACGCGGCCGGGTCCTCGTAGAGCGCGTTCGGTTGCATGAACCGAACGCTCTGGACCAGGGCGACGGCGCCGGCGCCCAGGAAGGCGAACCAGCCGAACACGGCAAAGAAGCTTCGCCGCGACATCTGGCGGCCGTCCGTGACCAGGCGCTTAAATCCAGCAGCCATTACACGAAGGGATTATGCGCGGGTGGGGTGAAGATCGTGGCGAAGATGATGGTCGACGCCATGATGATGATAAAGAGCACGGCAACGAGCAGGCAACCGAAATCGGCCTTGATCGCCCCGATAGCGCCGCGCACGGTGACGAGAATATCAAAGCGGCCGGCAGGCAGACATCGGGTCGAGGCCCTATCCGGCCTGGCGGCCGATCGTCGTGGCGCCGGACGCCCGTTCAAGGGCGTTGCGCTTGGCGACATACTCGTGGACGAGGGAGACGACCGTCGCATGACTCCAGGTCAGCGGCGACACGGAAAGCGGCACCTTTGAGTAGGGGTCCAGCTGCTCGGAGAGAACACCGCTCGGCATGGCCGAGGCGGCGACCCAGTCCAGGAGCTCTTTCGCTCGGGCCAGGTCCCCGAGTGTTTTGGCGCGCGCAACCAGCCACTGCGCGTACCACATGGTGCAGATGAACCACGGGTTGCCCGGGACGTTCTTGATGTCCTGGCTGACCTGGTAGTAATAGTCGTTCTCGTAGCGGGCGATTCCACCGACATCGGTCTTGCACCACAGCCGGTCGTACACCGCTTCCATCGTGCTCACGATCTGGGGGTCGTCGGCCGGCAGCATGCCGAAGTAAAAGAGCCCATACACGCTGGAGTCGATGGCAAGGTCCTTGGCGACGGTGCCGTCCGGCCGGACGTAAATGCGCCGGAGAAAGCGGTTCAATTCCAGATCGAAGAGCCAGGTCAGGGTGGCGGCCTTCATCGCGTCCGCCACTCGCCGGTACTTGTCGGCAAGCACCGTCTCGCCATACAGCTGGGCAAAGTTGCCGGCGGCCTGCAGCCCGGCCCACACGGCCGCGACCGTGTAGCTCATGACGCCGCGGCGCTCTTCCCAGAGGTCGTAACTCGGCTGAGGCAGGCCGGTGATCGGATCCACGTACCTCGCCAGAAAGTCCCCGGCCAGGATGATCAGGCCCCGGTAATAGGTCTTGAAAAACTCGAAATCCCGGTGGCCGTCATAGTGCTGCCAGAGCGCGTGAAGGACCAATCCGGTCTCGTCCTCCTGGATCGGGTACTGGGGGCGCCCGACCGCATCCACCCAGGGGTGCCAGCTACTTCCTGGTTCGCCGGCGGGAGTATATTTGTGCCGGAAGTAACCCTCCGGGGTGACGATGCGGGCACAGAGCTCGAAAAACCGACGGGGCACGTCGAGGTAGCCGGCCTGATCCATGGCGTACGCCGCCATCGCGCCGTCACGTGGCCACATGTAGCTATACGTGTCGCGGGCGAACTTGATGATCTCCGAATCGTTGGCCGCCAGGATGGCGCCCCCGTTGTCCACCTGGGTGCGCACGATCAACAGGCTCCGGCGAAAGAGTTGCGTCACCTGGGGTGACAGGTCGGAGAACTCGCGCTCCTCCTTGTTCACCCAGGCGATCCAGTAACAGCGGGTGCGCTCCAAAAAGACCTCCGGCGTGCGCAGCGCCACGACGTCGGCGACCGCCTCGAGGCCCTTCAGATCCTTCGCCGCGATGAGCCAGTGGTAGGCGGTGGCGATCTGGCCCGAAGGAACCCGTCCCAGGTGGAGCCCGAGCGTCATGTCGACGGATCCCTGCTCGATCGGGTTGTTGCCGAGGACTCCGTCTTCGGCATCGATCCAGGTGCCCTGGGCTCCGCCTACCTCCTTCTTCCCGCAGGCATACGAATCCAGGCCGATTCGATCCGAGACCTGCCCGCAGGCCGCGAAGTAGCGCTGACCCTTGTAGGCGACCAATCCCTTGACCGGGGGGTAGTACATGACGGTATCCCCAACCTCGGTCCCGTAGATGTGCCAGTCGTAGTGGAAAAACAGACGGATCTCGCGCTCGGGACCGTCGTTGGCGACGGTGATCCGGCGGACCAGGAGATCGCGACCGAGGTCGACCGTATCGTTGAAGGTGACGGTCACCTTGAGGTTCTCGTGCTGCAGCCCGGCGTTCGTGACCAGGGTGTCGGGAAGGTAGACGAGGCGGCGCGTGAAGCCCGGGTCGTCGAGCCAGGAAAACGCCCCGTCGACCCAGATCCCAAACCGACACTGGTCGCCGTTGGTGTGGTTCTCCTGGCCGACCCAGGGATAGTAGATGTCCCGGAGCTGGTAATTGTGGTCGAAGTTGATCAGCAGCGCTCCGTTGCCGATCGGAAGGTCGCGCGACATTTCGAAACATTATCCATTGCCTGCCGGCGAAATACGATCGTCAGGCGCGCATTGTTACGATGCCGTGGTCATGAACGCGGCCGGGGTTCAGACGCTGATCATCCACTCCAGCGCGCGAGCGCAAGCCATGGACATCACCGAACGGGTCCAGCACCTCGTGGCAGCGAGCGGAATCGCTCAAGGGCTGTGCTCCGTTTATGTGACACACACGACGGCAGGCATTTGCATCAACGAGAACGCCGATCCGGACGTCCTTACGGATTTTCTGGCGACCCTCGACCGCCTGGTCCCCTGGGAGGGCGGCTATCGCCACGCCGAAGGCAACGCCGCCGCGCATATCAAGGCGACCCTGATCGGCACTTCGCAGACCGTGCCGGTACGTGATGGGCGGCTCACCCTGGGACGCTGGCAGGGCATCTTCTTTGTCGAGTTCGACGGCCCGCGAGAGCGGCAGTGCCTGGTGAGCATCGTCGCCGGATGACAATGTGCGGCTATTTCTTCAGGTGGCTCGTCCCAATGGTGTCGAGTCGCTTCGACTCGCCGTTCCCGCTGCCGGGACCGCCGGTGACGGGAATCTTGACCGATTTGGGCTTGGCCGGCTGGGCCTTCGGCCGAATCACCCACTCCTTCTCCGTCTGGTAGACGGCAAGCGGGAGATAGTTCAGGTTTTTCACCGGCCCCTATACCCTGGCAGGCGGCCCGCTTAAACCATCCCGGAGACCCCCGGGCAATCTCAGATTGGGTGGTACTGAGCCCGTAACGACAGCGAGAATGCCGGTATATACTGGTCAGATTCTTTTGCCGGGGAGAGGCATGCGAACGAGCATCAAATCGGTCGGCACCTTCGTCCCGGCCGGGATCCTGACCAACGCCGACCTGGAGAAGATGGTCCAGACCTCGGATACCTGGATCCGCGACCGGACGGGCATCGTGGAGCGGCACATCGCGGCCGTCGACGAGACCTCAACCGACCTGGCGATCGCGGCAGTGCTCGATGCGCTGGCCGCTGCCGGACTCCGAGGAGAGGACACGGATCTCATCGTGTGCAGCACGTCCACCCCCGACTCGATGTTTCCCTCGGTCGCCTCGCGAGTGCAGGAGCGGTTGGGTGCGCGGGGGCCCGCCTTCGACGTCCAGGCGGCCTGCACGGGCTTCCTCTACGCCATGAGCATCGCCGATCGCTTCGTGAGCGGCGGCGAGTCGTCGCAAGCCGTGGTCATCGGCACCGAGACGCTGACCAAGATCATGAACTTCAAAGACCGCGGCACCTGCGTCGTGTTCGGTGATGGGGCGGGAGCAGTGGTCCTCGGCCCGGCCCGAAATGGTGCCGGCATCAAGGCGTGCGTGCTCGGGTCCGACGGGACAGGCGGCGACCTCATTTACGTGGCGCCGGGACCCGACTCACCCGAGGGACCGGGGCGGCCGGAGATCCGGATGGACGGCCGCAAGGTGTTTCGCTTCGCCACCGAGATCCTTGCCCAGGTGACGCTGGAGGCGCTCGCCAAGGCCGAGGTGCCGCTCGAGGACGTCAAGCTGATCGTCCCCCACCAGGCCAACGCCCGGATCATCGAGGCGGCGGGCAAGAAACTGGGCGTCGCGCCGCATGTCATGGCCAACAACATCGCGCAGTACGGCAATACGTCGACCGCCTCGATCCCCCTGGCCCTCAAGGATGCCGTCGCCGCGGGGCGTCTCGTGGAAGGCGACCACGTGGTGCTCGTGGGCTTTGGGGCCGGACTGACCTGGGGCGCCTGTGTGCTGGAGTGGGAAGGCGTCGCGACGCCGGTGGTGGCGGCCTAGCCCGTGTTCCGTCCCAAAACTCGCTATGTCGCCCTGCCGTCGCCACGCGCCGGCGTCGGCGAGGAGGTCGACCGCCTCACCTGTCCGAAGTGTGACACCGCCCTCGAGCCGGCCAGGCTCACCGCGGCGCTGGGGGTCTGCTACCGCTGCGGCTATCACTTTCGCCTGCGGGCGCAGGAGCGGATCAGCATGCTGGTCGAACCTGGTTCCTTCCAGGAAGAGGACACCGAGATCACCGCTCGCGACGTCCTGGGCTTCAAAGATTCGCAACCGTATGTCACACGCATCGAGCAGAGCCGGGCCAAGACCGGGGTCAATGAAGCGGTCTCCTGGGGGGAGGCGACCCTCGCCGGCCATGCCCTCGTCCTCGTCTGCCTGGATTTCGCGTTCATGGGTGGCAGCATGGGAGCGGGAACGGGCGAAAAGATCACCAACGGGATCGAACGCGCCCTGAACAAGCGCGTGCCACTGCTGATCGTCTCGGCCTCGGGTGGGGCGCGGATGCAGGAAGGCATGCTCGCCCTGATGCAGATGGCCAAAACAGCCGCCGCACTCGGCCGCCTGTCAGCGGCCGGGGTGCCCTATTTCTCCTTGCTGACGGATCCGACGATGGGAGGCGTGACCGCCAGCTTCGCATCGCTGGCCGACGTCATCATCGCCGAGCCCGGCGCCATGATCGGATTCGCCGGGGCGCGGGTCATCCAACAGGCCACCTACGAGACCCTCCCGGAGGGTTTCCAGACGGCGGAGTTCCTGTGGCTGCACGGGATGATCGACCGGGTGGTGCCGCGCCCCGAACTCCCCGCCGTCCTCCGACAGCTCCTGGACCTCTACACCAGGACGGGCTTTCACTCTGACTTCGAGATCCAGGGGCAGGCCCGCGCGGCTGCCACGGCCTCTGCCCTTCGCCCGTGAGCGAGAACGGCACCACCGCCGCGGCGACCTGGGCGCAGGTCGAGCTGGCCCGCCACCCGGATCGCCCCTACGCCCTCGACTACATCCATGCCATCTTCGGTAGCTTCTTCGAACTCCATGGCGACCGGCTTTTCGGCGACGACCACGCGATCATCGGCGGCCCCGCGGCCTTCGACAACCGCACCGTGATGCTGATCGCCCAGCAAAAGGGCCGGACCACGGCTGAGCGGGCGATGCGAAATTTCGGGATGGCGAACCCCGAAGGCTATCGGAAGGCGCTGCGCTTGATTCGCCAGGCGGAGAAGTTTCATTTTCCGGTCATCGCGTTGGTCGACACCTCGGGGGCGTTCCCCGGTTCCGGCGCCGAAGAACGGGGCATCGCCTGGGCGATCGCGGAAAACCTGGTGGCCTTCGCCCAGGCGCGTATTCCGATCATCACGCTGGTCATCGGCGAAGGCGGCAGCGGTGGGGCCCTCGGCATCGGCGTCGGTGATCGCTTACTGATGATGGAGCATTCGATCTACAGCGTGGCGATGCCGGAAGCCTGTGCCTCCATTCTCTGGCGAGACATTGGGCGGAAGATGGAAGCCGCCGAGGCACTGAAGATCACGGCGCCGGACCTCCAGCGACTGGGCCTCGTCGACGAGGTGGTGGCCGAGCCGCCCGGCGGCGCCCAGAACGACTACGGGTTGGCCGCCGACGCGGCGGCCGCCGCGCTCCGGACCCAGCTTGCCGCTGTCGAGGTCCTGGACCCCGATCGTCTGCTGGAGCAGCGCTACCGGCGCTATCGGTTGATCGGCGCCAGACCGTGATTCGATAACCTAAGACGTGGCCACGCGCGCCTTACCTGATCCGCCTCCGCGGCGCCGGGAGCGGCTGGACCCGTCAGTCTTTCGATTGCCGGTCGAGCGGATCCGAGAAGGCTATTACAGCGACGTCTACTTCAATCGGACGGTCGACGTCCTCCTGGCGGACCAGCGGCATCCCCACGTCCTGATGCAGGTCTTTCAAAAGAATCACGCCATCGTCGGGGGGATGGATGAGGCGATCGCCATCGTCAAGCTATGCGCCGAAGACTTCTCCCAACTGCGCGTCCACGCGGCCTACGACGGCGATGCGATCGCGCCCTGGGAGACGGCGATGACCATCGAAGGCGATTACGCCCTGTTCGCGCGGCTGGAGACCGTCTACCTGGGGGTGCTGACCCGCCGGACCAAGATCGCCACCAACGTGCGGCGGGTCGTCGAGGCGGCTAACGGCAAGCAGATCATTTTCATGCCCGCCCGCCACGACCACCACCTGATCCAGACGGGAGACGGCTACGCCGCCCATATCTCCGGCGCCATCGGGGTCTCGACGGATGCCCAGGCCTCCTGGTGGGGCGGCCGGGCGATCGGCACCGTACCGCACGCCCTGATCGCCGCCTACCAGGGCAACACCGTGCTGGCTGCGCAACAGTTCGCCACGCATACGGACCCGTCGATCAACCTGGTCGTCCTGGCGGATTTCGAGAACGATTGTGTCCGAACCTCCCTGGAGGTTGCGCGCGCCTTGCAGGGCCGGCTGTGGGGGGTTCGCCTCGACACTTCCGAAACGCTCGTCGACGTCAGCGTGCAGCAGGTGATGGGCGACTTCGACCCCCGTGGCGTCAACGCCCAACTCTGCTGGCTCGTGAGGAAGGCGCTGGATCGGGAAGGGTTCGAGCACGTCAAGATCGTCGCCAGCGGAGGCTTCAATATCGAAAAGATCGAGCGCTTCGAGCGCGAGGGCGTCCCGGTGGATGCTTACGGCGTCGGCAGCGCCTTCTTTCAAGGGAGCTACGACTTCACGGCCGACGTGGTGATGGTCGAAGGCCGACCCTGCGGCAAGGTCGGTCGTCGATATCGGCCGAACCCGCGCCTCGAACTGGTGACATAACGATGCCCGATGTCACCCTGGTGGTGGACGTCCTCAATGGCTTTTGCAAGCGGGGCAACCTGGCCTCGCCTCGGTGCCGGGCCGCAATTCCCCGCATCCGGACCATCCTCGAGCAGCGAGCCGCCGCCGGGGATGCGCTCATCTTCCTCGCGGACACGCATGACCCTGATGACCGCGAGTTCGAGGTTTTTCCGGTGCACTGCGTGCGCGGCACGGATGAGGCCGAGGTCGTCGATGAACTGCAACCATTCCTGAGGGGCGCCCGGCTGATCCGCAAACGGCGCTACTCCGGCTTCTTTGAGACCGATCTGGAGGCGGTCCTGAAGGCGGCCAGGCCGGCCACGGTGCGCGTGGTCGGCGTCTGTACCGATATCTGCGTCATGCACACGGTCGCCGACCTGCGGAATCGCGATTATGCGGTGATCGTGCCGCCTCAGGCGGTCGAAACGTTCGACGCGCCCGGCCATGAGGGCGATGCGGTTCAACGCTTCGCGCTCTCGCACCTGCAGGGCGTCTTAGGGGCCCGCGTGGAAGAAGCCTGAGCCTCGCGTTATAATTTAACTTGCAAGCCAAACTGGGTCAAACCGGATAGCCGGCCGGGACGCTTGCGTTCTACTGGATTGACAATGCAATTCACGACCGGGCCCTTCTGTGCCGCGTGCGGGGCACCGATGCACGACGACAGCCGGTTCTGCAGCCGCTGCGGCCATGCCGTCGGGCGTCCGCCGGCAGGCGGCCGTCTCCGCAGCTCGGCTCGACCCTGGATGGCGATCCCCGCGATCTTTCTGGCCGTCCTGTTGGTGCTCCTCCCGGGCTTGCTGTACGTCTGGGCGGGCCTCCCGTCGACGTCCAACCTGACCACAGCCCGGCTGCCGCTCTCCACACGGATCTACGACCGCACGGGGACTGTTCTGCTGGCCGAAATCCACCAGGGTTCTGAACGCCGGCATCTCGTTCCCATCAGCGAGATCGCGCTTTCGATCCAGCAGGCTACCATCGCCGTCGAGGACCGCAGCTTCTATCAGCACGGGGCCCTGAACCTACTGCGAACCGGCCAGGCCGGGCTCCAGGACCTTCTTCACCTGCGCTTCGACCAGGGCGGCAGCACCATCACCCAGCAGTTGGTCAAGAACCTCTACCTGTCCGATGGCCGCTCCGTGCTTCGCAAGCTCGATGAAGCGATCCTCGCGGTCGAAATCGAGCACCAGTATTCGAAGAAGCAGATCCTCGAGGCCTATCTCAACCGCATCTATTACGGCAACCGGTCCTACGGCGTGGGGGCTGCGGCCGAGACCTACTTCGGCAAACCGGCCGGCCAACTTTCGGTGGCCGAGGCCGCCTTTTTGGCTGGCCTGCCACAGGCGCCGTCCGAGCTCGATCCCTTCACCAACCTCGCCGGGGCCAGGGCTCGCCAGCGCGTGGTCCTGGATGCCATGGTCCGTGCCCACGATCTCACCGCCGCGCAGGCGGCCGCGGCGTTCAAGGCTCGGATCGCCTTGCTGAAGCCACGCAACCAGGACGACGTCAAGGCGCCCCAGTTCGTCCACTGGGTCGCCGCGCAGCTGGAGAAAGCCTATGGGAGCGAGCTACTCACCAACGGCGGCTTGACGGTGACCACCTCACTCGATTGGCACCTGCAATCCATCGCCGAGAGCCAGGTCCGCCAGCAGGTGCTGGGCCTGCAGGCGCAGCACGTGACCGACGGGGCGTTGGTCGCGCTCGACCCAAAGACGGGCGCCGTCCTATCGATGGTCGGCTCGGCGGGAAGCGATGTCCCGGGTGGCGACTACAACATGGCCATCGTGCCGCGGCAGCCGGGGTCTGCCTTCAAAATGTTCACGTACACGGCGGCGATCGAATCGGCGAAATACACCATGGCGTCCTGGATCCTCGACGAGCCGATCAGCGTGCGGCTCGGCGACGGCAGCACCTTCACCCCGCACAACTACGACGGCGCGTACCACGGCTGGCAGCCCATCCCGGTAGCGCTGGGGAACTCCCTGAATATCCCGGCGGTGAAGGTCGAGCTGGGCACGGGGATCGACCGCGTGGTCGATGTCGCCCGGCGCATGGGGGTGCAGACCCTCACCCGTCCGGCGAGCTTCTACCAGCCGAGCCTGACGCTAGGCGGATACGAAGTGCCGTTGATCGACATGGCCGCCGGGGCGTCGACCCTCGCGTCGCAGGGAACCTATCGCCAACCGCAGGGGATCCTGAAAATCGTCTCCCACAATGGCAGCACGCTCTATGCCAACGACCCGCGCGGCACCGGCAGGCCGGCCCTCTCGCCCCAGGTCAGCTTCGTCATGAGCCAGATGCTGTCCGATGACCGAAACCGCGAGCTCGAATTCGGTCCCCACAGCGACCTGGTGATCCCGGGCCATCATGTCGCGGCCAAGACGGGCACGACCAACGACTTTCGGGACAACCTGACGGTTGGTTACACGCCGAACCTGGCGGTCGCCGTCTGGGTCGGTAACGCGGACCACTCCGCGATGCAGAATGTGACCGGGATCGTGGGCGCCGCCCCCATCTTCCACGGATTCATGGCACAGGCGTTGAGCGGCCAGCCTGATGCATGGTTCCCGGTCCCCGGCGGACTCCACGCAATCGACACGGGCGGCGGTACCGCGTACCTGCTCGCCGGCACCGAGCAGGTCGCCCAGGCGGCCCAGCCACCACCGCCACCCCCACCATCAAGCGGTGACGAGGGCCACGGCAATGGCGGCGGCGACGGGGGCGACTAGGTCAGCGGCGGGCGGGGATCGCGGAAGCTCGCCCCTGCGGAGGTCGGTCCGGATGGGCCGGAGCCTTTCATCGATTCCACCTGTCGGGTCAACTCTTCGATGCGACGTTCCAAACCGGCGATCTGGTCCCGGGTTGCCAGTGGCATCGACGACCTCGCCGTCCGGACGCTGTCGGTAACCCGCCGACTCAGATCCTCGCCGGCTTGCTTGGTCCGGTTCGCGAACTCGTCAAAGCGGCGCCGTCCGTCCTCTCGGCTGACGTGGCCCTGGTCCATCCAGGTGCCAACCAGCTTATCGCCCTGCTCGAATGCCCAGCTGGCGGCGCCGACCATGATCGTGAATCCATCCCGAACGACTTCGCGGATCCGCTCGCTTCCTTCAGACGGTTGTTGTTCTGCCATACGGTAAGTTTAGCTGGACGAGGAATGCCGATCTATGAATACCGCTGTCCCGATTGCCGAAAGCGCCAATCGATCTTCTTTCGGAGCCTGGCCGCCATCGAAACGGCGCCCCCCTGCCCGAGCTGCGGCAACCGGCATCTGATCCGGATCATCTCGCGCACCGCCCAGGTGCTGTCGGAAGATACCCGCCTCGAGCGGCTCGGTGACGGCGGCGACCTGCCAGACGTCGATGAGAACGATCCCAAGAGCATGGCTCGCTGGGCGCGCAAAATGGGACAGCAGATGGGCGATGACGAGATGGGCGACGATTTCGATCAGGCGGTCGACGAGATGGAGGACGGCGGCGCGGAGGGCGAGGCCGACCTCGACGGTGAGCC
Organism: Candidatus Dormiibacterota bacterium; assembly: GCA_036564925.1. Taxonomy (GTDB): domain Bacteria; phylum Chloroflexota; class Dormibacteria; order CF-121; family CF-121; genus JALYYC01. The sequence continues at coordinate 24,586 of DATCOB010000065.1, forward strand.
ATGACGAATGGCCGGATCGTCCGGATCAGCGCCCGCGAGATCCTGGATTCGCGGGGGAATCCAACCGTCGAGGTGGATGTGCAGCTCGATTCCGCCCGCGGAACGGCGGCGATCCCCTCAGGGGCATCCACCGGCATGCACGAAGCCGTAGAGCTTCGTGACGGCGACCCGCATCGATTCGCCGGCAAGGGCGTGCTCGAGGCCGTGGGCCACGTCAATGACGAAATCGCCCGCGCCCTGAGCGGCGCGGATGCCCTCGACCAACGGGCGATCGACGAGCGCCTGATCAGCCTCGATGGGACTGCCAACAAAGCCAGGCTCGGCGCGAACGCGATTCTCGGCGTGTCCCTGGCAACGGCCCGCGCCGCGGCGGCCGCACTGGGGCAGCCGCTTTACCAGCGGCTCTCCGACGGGAAGGGGCCGATCCTTCCCGTGCCGATGTTCAACATCCTGAACGGCGGCCGGCACGCGGACACCCGGGTGGACCTCCAGGAATTCATGGTCGTCCCGGCCGGCGCCACCAGCTTCCGCGAGGGCCTGCGCTGGGGAGCCGAAGTCTTCCACACGTTGAAGAAGCTCCTTCATGCGCGCGGGCTCAGTACGGGCCAGGGGGACGAAGGCGGATTCGCCCCCGAGCTCGGCACCAATGAAGAGGCGATGAGCCTGCTCGTTGACGCGATCGAGCAAAGTGGGCACCGGCCGGGCGAAGAGGTCTTCATCGCGCTGGACCCGGCCGCCTCGGAACTTTACCGCGAGGGTCGCTACGAGCTCAAGGGCGAGGGCCGGTCGTTGACCGCGACCGAGCTCATCGACCTCTGGGAGAGTTGGGCCGGGCGCTATCCGGTGATCTCGCTCGAAGACGGTCTCGCCGAAGACGATTGGGAGGGCTGGCGAGCGCTCACCACGCGCCTCGGTCCCCGCCTGCAGTTGGTCGGCGACGACGTGTTCGTCACCAACGTGGTGCGGCTCCGCCGAGGGATCGAGACCGGCGTCGCGAACAGTATTCTGATCAAGGTCAACCAGATCGGCACCTTGACCGAGACCATCGAGACCATCGACACCGCCCGGCGGGCCGGATACACGACCGTGATCTCACACCGCTCCGGCGAGACCGAGGACACCTTCATCGCGGACCTTGCCGTGGCGACCGGCGCCGGCCAGATCAAGGCCGGGGCGCCATCCCGGTCGGAACGCGTCGCAAAGTACAATCGGCTCCTGCGAATCGAAGAAGAGGTGGGCAGGACCGCGCCGTATCCAGGACGCGCCGCGTTCGCGCGTGTCTAGGCGCGTCCCGCCGCGGGGCTTCTTCGACGGTGAATCCCCCTTCAGCCGCCTGCCCACGGAACCGAGTTTCCCGACGATCCGGATCTCTCGCCGGGCCGTCTTCTGGATCGTGGTGGCCGCCGTTGTCCTGCTCCTCATCTTCCTTCTGAAGCCCTTCGCCACCTTTTACACCGACTATCTTTGGTTTCACGCGCTCGGGTACGGCAATGTCTTTGGAACCCGGTTCCGGGCGCAGATCACGACGTTCTTCATCTTTGCGGTCCTTTTCTGGATCATCGGCGCCACCAATGTCCTGGTCGCGCTCAATGGCGGACGGCGCCTTTCATCGATCGGCATCCGCCAGCGCCTGCTAACGACCCCAACAACCATCCTGGCCTTGCTGGTGATCTTTCTGCTGGGGCTCCTCTTTGGCCGGATCGCGTCGGGCCAGTGGCAGACGACGCTGACGTACCTCAACCAGAAGCCTTTCGGTATCCAGGATCCCATCTGGCACAAGGACGTGGCCTACTACGTCTTCACGCTGCCCTTCTATCGCTTCGTCTGGGGCTGGCTGCTGGCCGTCGACCTGCTGATGATCCTCGTCGTGGGCGGGCTCTATGCGTCGCGAGTCGGGCTGCAGAACCTCGCTCTGCCAATTCGCGCCGTCCGTCATTTGTCGGTGCTGGCCGCCGCCTTCGCGGCATTGCTGGCGGTGCATTACCGCCTCGATCTCTACGAACTGCTGCTGAGCAAGCGCGGATTCGTCTATGGTGCCGGCTACACCGACATCGTGGCGCGGATTCCCGCGTACTGGATCATGGTCGTCCTGATGAGCCTGATTGCCCTCGGGCTGCTGGCAAATGCCGGCCGCGGGACGCTGGCCGCGCTTCCGCTCGCCGTGGCGGTATGGCTGGGCGCCGCCTTCATCCTGCTGGCCATCTTTCCCGGCATCACCCAACGAATCCAGGTCACGCCGAGCGAGCTGGCACGGGAGACCCCGTATATCAAGAACGAAATCGCGTTCACGCGCCAGGCCTACGGCTTGGCCGATATTACGGATAAACCCTTCTCGCCGCAGGACTCAGTGACCGCCGATGCCATCGCCCGAAATCCTCAGACGGTTCAGAATGCGAGGCTCTGGGACCCCCAGCTGGCCTTGCCCAACACGATCCAGAACATCCAGAGCTTGCGAACGTACTATGACTTTTCCGAAGTGGCCGTCGACCGATACCAGCTAGGCGGCCAGTATCTGCAACTTCTTGTCGCCGCACGGGAGCTCAACACGACGGCGATTCCGCAGACCTGGGTCAACCTGAAGCTCCAGTACACCCACGGCTACGGCGCGGTCGCCGTTCGCGCGAACCAGGCGACGAACGCCGGGCTGCCAGTCCTGACCCTGCAGGACATCCCCCCGGCCGGCGAGCCACGGGTTAGCCAGCCCGGCATCTACTTCGGACGACGCTCCACCGATTACGTGCTGGCTCATTCCAAACAACCGGAGTTGGACTATCCCAAGGAAACGGATCAGTTCACGCACTGGAGCGGGAGCACCGGGGTGGCGCTGTCGTCCGGGCTGCGCAGCCTGGCTTTTGCGATCCGGTTCGGCGATGTCAACATGCTGCTGAGCCCGCAGCTCACGCCGGACACGCAAGTGCTGTTTCGGCGGCAGGTGCAGGACCGCGTGGCGGCGCTGGCGCCTTTCCTTCAATTCGACCAGGACCCGTACATCGTGGCCGTGGATGGTCGACTCTACTGGATCCTCGACGGGTTCACCATCAGCGACCACTACCCCTACAGCCAGGTATCACCGGACACCGACGGGCCCCTCGCCGCCATCAACTACGTCCGTAACTCGGTCAAGGTGGTCGTCAACGCCTACGACGGGACCACCACCTTTTATCAGATCGACAGCAAGGACCCCATCATCAACACCTATGCCTCGATCTTCCCGGGCCTGCTGAAGCCATTCACGGAGATGCCGGCCGCGCTGCAAGCGCACATCCGCTATCCGCGCGACCTGTTCAACACCCAGGCCGAGCTGTTCCAGCTCTACCACGTTCAGGACCCCACCGTCTTCTACACGCGGGAGGACCTCTGGACGATCGCCTCGGAGAACCAGCAGCAGGGACAAGCCTCGGCCACACTGCGGCCCTTCTACGTCATCGCACGGCTTCCTGGCGAGTCGAAGGAGGAATTCATCATGATCCTGCCCTTCACCCCCAACCAGAAGAACAACATGATCGGCTATCTCGTCGGCCGCTCCGACCCGCCGAACTACGGAACGCTATTCGATTTCCGATTCCCGAAGGACAGCCTGGTCGTCGGGCCACAACAGGTCGAGTCGAACATCGACCAGGCCCCCATCATCAAGTCCCAGTTCAGCCTGCTGAACACGCCGGGCTCCAAGGTCATCCGAGGGAATCTCCTTGTGCTGCCGATCGAAAACTCCCTCCTCTACGTCGAACCGATCTATCTGCAGGCCGAGAATGTCCAGATCCCCCAGCTCAAGAAGGTGATCGTGGCGACCGGGCAGCAGGTCGCGATGGAAAACACGCTGGACCAGGCCCTCGCATCCCTCCTGGGCGGGACCAGTGCCCCAGGCTCCACCACCACGACGCCAGGCGGAGGCCCGGCCGTCAGCGGCACTGCCGCCGGGCTGATCGCCCAGGCAAACCAGCACTATGCCGCGGCCCAAAAGGCTTTGACCGCGGGCGACTTCGTGACCTACGCGAAAGAGATCCAGCAGGTCGGTGACCTGTTGCGCCAGCTCGCCGCCCTGCAGCCCGCCGGGCCATCGGCCGGCGCCTCCCCCAGCCCGTCCGCTTCAGCCTCCCCCTAGGCGCAAAAAAAGGACGCTTGCCCCCGGGCAAGCGCCCTCCAAGTCCCCCGGAATCGGCTAGTGGCCCCCGCCCAGCGTGTCGGCTGCGGCGAGCACGGCGACGACGACGGCGGCAAAGGCGGCTACGAATCGGTACATGACACCCTCCTTGGGTAACCGGGTGTCCCGACCGATCGGTCGAAATCTACCACCCGGCTCAATTTGATGTCAATATACTTTCAGAGGATTGTTTAGTAAAGGTTAACCGGGGGTGAACTAGTGAACC
>DATCOB010000066.1:0-22298 GCA_036564925.1 Candidatus Dormiibacterota bacterium
GCTGGCTGCAGGGCCGCGTGGCGGTCGTGACCGGCGCCAGTAGCGGGATTGGGCGCGCCACGGCCGAGGCGATCGCGGCCGTCGGGGCGCATGTGGTGCTCGCGGCACGGCGCGGCCCGGCGTTGATGGCGGTGGCGGAGACGATCCGCGCCTCAGGGGGCCAGGCGACGCCGGCGCCGACCGATGTGCGCGAGCCGGCCGATGTCGATCGCCTCTTTAGCATCGCGGCAGAGGCCGGCGATCCGACCGTCCTGATCTGTGCCGCGGCGGTCTTGACCAGCGTGCCGTTCGAGCAGACCACCATGCAGACCTGGACGGAGACAATGGCCACCAACCTGACCGGCATGTTCCTGTGTTGCCGAGCCGCGTTCGAACCGATGCGGAAGGCCGGCGGCGGCCGCATCATCAATATCGCGTCGCTGTCGGGTGTCTATGGCACGGAGAAGTTCCCCGGGCTGGCCGCCTACAACGTGTCCAAGTACGGCGTCATCGGCCTCACCGAGGCGATCTCCCTCGAAGGCCGGGATCACCGGATCAGCGCGGTCTGCCTCAGTCCCGGGGCGGTGGACACCGACATGCTCCGGCGGGCCAACCCCAGCCTGAAAGCCGGGCTGACGCCGGCCGACGTCGGCGCCCTGATCGTCCAGCTGCTCGACCAGCCGATGGCGGCGATGAGCGGCGCCAACATCCCGCTGTACTCGAACCGCTAACCGCCGCTCGGGACCGGCGCGCTCAGCGCACAGGGCCGCGGCACTCAGCCCGGGGGCGGCAGCGGCGCGGGCTCGGAGGCACATGAAGCGCCGAGCCTGCCAATCGCGCACGAAATATTGCTGAACACGTTGTGCACCTGGTTCCCCATCAGGGTGAGGACGACGATCACCAGGACGATGGCGAGCGCCAGGATCAGGGCGTACTCCACCAAAGCCTGCCCGCGCGACCGCGATCGCCGTGTTCGCATGTAATGTCCAGCTCCTCGCAATGTCAAACGTAAACCGGGGACCGGCCACCTGCGACATTCGGCCCATGCGGATACGGAGTACGCGGTATTCAGCGCGATCGCCTCACCGCGCTCAGTAGCGGACGAAGAGGACCTGGCTCTTGGCCACCGAGAAGACGTCGTCGGCCAGGCCGACCCGCATCAACCAGTAGCGGCTGTCGGTCTCGCGCAGGAGGGCGAAGTTCCGGTACTCGATACGGTCGCCCATCTTCGTGCCGCCCGGCAGTCCGAGGTCCTGGCTCGTGACGAGCATGAAATGCGTCCTGGTGGCGGTCGCCTGCTGGCCGGCGTCGATGATGCCGAAGGCGGTCGGGACCGAGATGACCAGGAGGAGTGCCGCCCCGGCCAGGATCAGCTTGTGCCAGCGATTCTCACGCCCGAACCCCTGCTGGATGCCGAGCACCGCCAGGCCGATCCAGAGCACGGCCGCGGTCTGCACGATGACGTCGGTCGCCGAGTACCAGTGGAAGGCGAACGCGAGGAGGGCGAGCAAGGCCGCCGAGCCGGCGACCATCAGGATGAAGAGCAGCATCAGGCGGCGGGCGTAGATCCGCAAAAAGAAGATCGGCAGCATCACCGCGAGCGGGAAGAGCAGGCTGTGGACGCCGTTGAGTAGGATCTCCGCCGGTGAGACCCCGAGGCCACCCAGCGGCATCCGAAAGAAGCCGTAGAAGGCGGTGAGGTAGAGCCAGCCGGCGACAAAGAACACGGCCGCCGCCAGGAGCACGATCCGCACCGCCGCCAGGCTCACCCAGGAGACGGCGGTGGCGAACAGCTCGACGTCGAGCGTGGCCTCCGCCTGGGAGGGCTCCGGCAGGGGGGTCAGTGGGTGTACAGCCATGGCGTGCTGCCGGTTAAACGGCTCGTTAAGGGCCCTCTTGCGGCTTTGCAAAAGCCTCGCGCCGGGTATGTCACGAACCGGTTGCACGGCCGCAACAGCCTGGTGGTCGACCCGATAGGCGGGCACCCCGGCCGCGTTTGGCTTAATGGCGGGACTTACCGCCGAAGGAGATATCGAGAAATGATCACATTGGTCACCACGTTCATCACCGAAAAGATCGTCGCGATCATCACGGTGTCGCTCGTGGCCGTGGCCGTCGTTCCGACCACCCTGGTGCTGACCACCGACCACGGGACGGCCGTCGTTCTGCAGCAGCAGGAGGACCAGCAGCAGGTCGTCTTGATCGCCGCGGTCAAGAAGGCCGGCGATGGGCTGATCGTCAAGCTCCAGAACGCGGAAACCAGCTGCAATTCGCAGGTCACGCAGGTCGTGACGGCCAGCAAGGTCGCCCCGGGGAAGGTCCAGTCGCAGCTTGCCCAGGCGAAAACGCAGCTCCATGGCAGCGTCGCCCCGTTCATCGCCCAGATCCAGAAGGACGAGGACCACTTCGCTCACCTCGCGGTGATCACACCCGAGGATGAGGAAGACGAGCTTGGCCAGATCCAGCTGATCGGGATCACCTCCCTCGGCGGGACCGGGACCACCGGTGTGGTGACCGTAACCTGTGGGACCGTGGTCATCGAGATCCAGCAGATCATCCAGGTGATCGTGATCCAGGAGCGCGTCGGCATCGTCCATCGCCAGGAAGGCGACGACTAACTAACTCCCGAACGCAATTCGAAGGAGAGGCAGGAGACGGTTCTCCTGCCTCTCTCCGTCACACGAGGTGGTGAGCGAACCCGAACGCCTTCCCACGGAGGAGGAGACCGAGCGCGGCGAAGCCGCCCTGGTCAAGGCCAGCGCGGCCGGTGACCAGGATGCCTTTCGACAGCTCGTCGAGCGGTACCGCCAGTTGGTGCTGCGCGTCGCGATGCGCTCGACCGGGGATGCGAGCCTCGCCGAAGACGTGGCCCAGGAGGCGTTCATCAAGGTCTACCGTGGGCTGCCCGCCTACCGTCCCGACAAACCCTTCGTCCACTGGCTTCACCGCGTGGTGGCGAATACCGTCACCGACGAACTCCGGCGCCGCCGCCCGGTCGACTCGCTGGACGACATGAACCAGCCGCCCGCCTCGGCGGAGCAGGGGCCCCAGGAGGTCGCCGACCACCACGCCGTGCAGGAGGCGGTCCGGCTGGCGATCTCGGAGCTACCGCCCCGCTACCGCGACATCATCCTGCTCCAGGTGTTTCACGAGATGACCTATGCGGAGATCGCGAGGCGGCTCCGGCTGCCGTTGGGGACCGTGATGTGGCGGATGAACATGGCCAAGCGACTGCTACGGAAACGCCTATCGGATGCGGGGCAGGCCCCCGGCGTCGAGAGCGACCGCGCCTCCGGTTAGTGTTGGCGCCGCTGTGCCGATTCCGGTCCGCTCAGGCGAGGGTGCGATCGCCGCCCTCGGTCAGCGCCTGCCGCACGTCGTCGGGCCAGGGCTGCGTGCGGTCGGCCCCCGTCGGCAAGTAGGCCGTGACGAGGAGACCGCTGACGGCGACGGTCGCCTCCCGCCGGATGGCGAACGCGTACCGCACCGAGGTCCGGCCCACGTGGATCACGGCCATGTCGATGTCGATGTCGTCAAGGAAGTAGAGGCGCTCGCGGAAGTCCGCCTCGAGCCGGATGCGGGGCGTGAAGCCGAAGGTCCGTTCGGCGACGCCCAGCCTGGCGTGGAGGACCGCCTCGGCGGCCTCGATCCACCGGATGACGGCGCTGTTGTGATAGTGGCCGGAGGCGTCCGTATCGGGATACTCGACCAGCCGGCGCAACGTGATGCGGGCCGGGTTCGAACCCGGCGAGAGGTCGCCCATCGTGCTCGTGTCCTCCTTAGTCCTGTCCCTGACGAGGCGGAGATATCAGCATATGGTCATGTCACCATAATGTGGGACGATCGTCCCATGTCAGCCGACCACCGGCGGATCCGCGGCGTTTCAGTATTGGAACACTGGATTTCAGGTAGGTGGGGTACAACAGTGACGATGTGCCATTACGGTTGGTGGTCCGTTTGAGCGAACGGCGCGGCTCGCGGGGAGGTCTGGCTGAAGGCGCGTTGAAGCAGGCATTCTTCTTGACGGCCATCATCCTGGTCCTGGAGGCGGCGGCCGGCCTCTTTGCCCACTCGCTGGCCCTCCTCGCCGACGCCGGCCACATCCTTACCGATGGCGTGGCCCTTGGACTGGCCTGGTTCGCGATCCGGCAGGCCGAGCGTCCGGCCGACGCTCGTCGCACCTACGGCTATCACCGGGTGGGGATCCTGACGGCGTTGGCCAACGGCCTGACGCTCGTCCTGATCGTGCTCTGGATAGCATACGAAGCCGCCCAACGTTTGGCCCATCCCCAGGCGGTCAACGGCGGGTTCGTCGTCATCGCGGCGTTGCTGGCGATCGGGATCAATACCTTCATTGCCCTGCGGCTCCGCGGGCAGGCAGCCAACATGAATGTCGGCGCGGCCATGCTCCACGTCCTCGGTGATCTGGCCGCCTCGGTCGGCGTTGTCGTGGCGGGCCTGATCATCCTCCTGACCGGCTGGCTGTATGCGGATCCGCTGATCTCGGTGGCCATCGCCGTGTTGATCGCCTGGGGCGCCGTAAAGATCGTGCTGGACACCGCAAACGTTCTGCTGGAAGGGGTGCCCCGAAATATCGATCTGGGCGCCGTCCAATCACAGATCCGGCGGACGAGCGGAGTGGACGCCGTCCATGACCTCCACGTCTGGTCGGTCTCCGGTCAAGACATTGCCCTGAGTTGCCACGTCGTCGTGCCGTTGCAAACGCTCTCGGCAGCCGAGCACCTGGTCAGAGAGCTCGAGCAGTCGGTGTGCAGCCGGTTTGGGATTGCGCATACCACCATTCAGGTGGAGGCGTGCCATCCATGCACCGAGGACACCGAGCATGCGACCGGACAACACAACCATCCGCACCTGGACTAGGGTCGGCTCGAGCGCTAAGGCGCCCGGTTATCCACGGCGCCAGGCAGGCGCAGCCGCTTGAGCAGAAGGGCGTTCATCGCCACGATAAAGCTGGACCCTGACATCGAAAGCGCCGCGATCTCCGGGCGCAGCACCAGCCCGAAGACCGGTTTGAAAACGCCGGCAGCGATCGGCAGGGCGATGGCGTTGTAACCGACGGCCCAACCAAGGTTCTGGCGCATCTTGCGCAGCGTTCCGCGGCCGATGGCAAGCGCCGTGGGCACGTCGAGTGGATCTGAACGCATCAGGACGACGTCGGCGGTCTCGATCGCCACATCGGTCCCCGCTCCGATGGCGATGCCGAGATCGGCCTGGGCGAGCGCCGGAGCATCGTTCACACCATCGCCCACCATGGCGACGTGCTGACCATGCTGCTGGAGTTCGGCCACCTTGCTCGCCTTCTCACCCGGCAACACTTCCGCGAGCACCTCGTCGATGCCGACGGTCGCGGTCTGCGAGACCGGGTTCGCGTCGACGTGCAGCACGCCGTGCCGCCGGCCGAGCACGGCCTCCACCCGGTTCTTTTCCGTCGCCCAGTTCAAGCCCCGCGTCTCGAGGACGACCCGCTCGCTCACGAGGGAAGTCGAATCAAAAAGGCCCGCGGTCGCGAGGGGTCAGGCCCCCGCCAAAGTTCGCTCTTCAGGCATTCGCTTTCCTCATCGGCCGCGACTTGTTGCTCGTCGGTCGGCCGCCTAAATGTTCGAGATGGCGAAAATCCGTCAGGCTCGACGTAAATTTCAACGCCTCCATGAGTTCGTCGATCTTGTGTTGACCGCCGCCCGCGCGGATTGATTCAGTCAGGCAGGTTTCCAGGTGGTTCTGCAGAAGCAGTCGATTGACTCGCTCCAGTGAGGACTGGACGGCGGCGATCTGCTTCATGACGTCGACACAGTACTCATCGCGATCAATCATGTCCACCACAGCTTGCAGGTGGCCCTGCACCGTCTTCATCCGTAGCGCCGCGTCCCGCTTGTGTGCGAGCTTCACCGCTCGATTGTACCCCACCCCTGGTGGGGTGGCGGGTAACTATACTGTCGACGGGACGAGTGGCGCCACCATGAGGAGAAGACGATTGGTTACGTTGGCCTGGCGGCGGCGGGTCACGGTGACCTCGGCCCTGGGCTTCTCCGTTTCCCCTGGTGCCTCGCCGTAATGGGAATCTCCCGCATGACTCTGCTCCGGCTGGCCCAGGTTGGGCTCTGCGCCCTCGTCCTCTCCGCGTGCTCGTTGCAGCCGAACATCGCGCTCTCGACGGCCAGGTCGACCGTTGGGAGCAAAGCTCCCGCCTTGTCCGGGTTCACCGTTCGCGGCGAGGCGGTGTCCGTCACCTTCCATGGGCATCGGACCGTCCTGAACTTCTGGGCCTCCTGGTGCGGCCCGTGCCGGCATGAGCAGCCGGGACTCAACCGGATCGCGGCCGGTTTTGCCGCGCAGGGCGTCCAGGTCTACGGGGTCGACATGTTGGACCATGACCGCAGCCAGGCGGCCGCCTTCCTCCAGGAATTCAAGGTGCCGTACCCGAGCATTTACGACGATGCCGGCAAGCTGGCGGCGGCGTACGAAGTGGACGCGCCTCCATCCTTTGTCCTTGTTGATGACCGTGGGACCATCGTTGGGAGGATTCCGGGCGAAGCCTCCGAGGACATGGTCCGCAAGCTGATCCAATCCAAGCTCCTACGATGAGGCGAAGGGCCTAACGTGATATGAAGCCATGATCGGATTTCTTGCGATCGCCTTTCTGGCTGGCGTGCTCTCGTGCGCATCCACGTGTTTTCTTCCGCTCGTCCCCGCCTACGTCACCTACATGGGCGGCCGGGCGGCGGCCGACTCGAATCGAACGCCAGTCCGTCAGCAGCTTCGCGTCCTGAGCAACGCGCTGCTCTTCGTGGCCGGCTTTACGACGGCGTTTGTGGCGCTGGGGGCGGCCGCCGGCTTGCTGGGGGCTGACCTGCAAGCCTATAAGCCGCTTTTGTCCAAAGTCGCCGGCGTTGCCCTGGTCGTCATGGGGATCGCGCTGCTGGGAGGCATGCCGTGGCTGATGCGGGAGCGACGCTTTGACATCGCGCACCGGCTGCCCAGGGGACCGTGGGCCTCCTACGTGGTGGGCCTCGCCTTCGCCATCGGCTGGACGCCCTGCATCAGTCCGGTGCTGACCGCGATCCTGATCAAAGCCGCCGACGCCGGCACCGCTTCGCAGGGCGCGTTGTTGCTCGCCGCTTATTCAGCCGGCCTGGGGATCCCCTTTCTGATTGCTGCCGGCCTGATCGGGACCTTCACGCGGGCCGTCGCCCGCGTGCGCGGTGCCCTCCCGGCCGTCAACATGGTCGGCGCGGCGCTGATGATTGCGATGGGCCTCCTCGTGTATACGAATCGCCTGACGGTACTGAACAGCTATTTCCCAGTCTTCACCCTTCCCTCCCTGGAAGCACTCAGCGCCCCCGGGCCGTCAGCGCCGGTCGGCCCGGTGCCTCTCGCAGCTCCTCTCAAACCGGGGCAGCCTGCTCCGGCGTTCTCTTTGACGGATATCGACGGGCGCCACGTGAGCCTCACTGACCTCCGCGGGAAGGCGGTTTTGATGACATTCTGGGCGACCTGGTGCATCCCATGCCGTGAAGAGTTGCCGGCCATCAGTGCCGCGTACCTGGCGCACCGAAGCGAGGGGTTCATGGTGATCGCCGTCAACTACGGCGAGGAGTCGCCCGACACCATTCGCAAATTCTGGACGCAATTCGGTCTGCAGCCTGCGCCGTTCCCTGATCCCGACGGCAAGGTCAGCGACGCCTATGGCGTGGGACTGAAGACCACCGGGTTGCCGGTCAGCGTTTTTCTAAGCCGCGACGGCAAGGTCAGCAGCTACGTCCCCTTCCCACTCGACGCCGAGTTCCTTCGCTCACACGTAAAAGACATCCTGTGATTTCCGCGGACGATCATCCAGACGGACATCCAGAGCCAGCTGATTCGCGCTGACTGATCCGCGGGGCCCCTCTTGTCCGTATCTACCCCTGAAGCCAAAATGGCCAGGAGGGAGACGATGTGCTCGAGGATGCTGGGCGGAATGGCCAGCCGCAGGGCATGAGGCGAGCCCGCCGCTGGCTCGCTGCCCTGGGAGGCGCTGGCGTCCTGTCGGTCCTGGTCGCGGTCCCGGCGTTCGCCCACCCACTTGGCAACTTCACGATCAATCGCTTCACGCGGATCGAGGTTGGCGGTACGCAGGTCAGGGTTCTGTACGTGCTCGACCTCGCCGAGATCCCGACGTTCCAGGAGAAACAACGAATCGCCGACGACCCTCACTACCTGGACCAGAAGATGAAACAGCTCACCCAGGGGGTGCAGTTGCGGGTGGACGACCATCCCATTGAACTCCGGATGACGGATCATTCCTTGAAATACCTCCCTGGCCAGGGTGGGCTGCAGATCACGCGGCTCGAAATGGTCCTGACTGGCCCCACCGTGACCGCGGGCAGGCACGCCGCCACCTACCGAGACGCCAACTATGAGGGGCGGATTGGCTGGAAAGAGGTCGTGGTGCGGGTCGACGGCGGAGCCAGGCTTTTGGACTCCAGTGCTCCCGCCTCGAGCATCAGCGATGAATTGCGCAAGTACCCGCAGGATATGCTCACCAGCCCACTCAACGTCACGACCGCCGGATTCCATTTCGTTCCGGGTCAGGGCACCTTGAGTGCCGCCCCGCGCCTGGGCACCCCGAGTGGGGGGGGCCTCCGGTTCGTGCAGGACCGGTTTGCGGCGCTGATCGCTCCAAAGGACGTGACACCGCTGTTCCTGCTCTTTGCCTTATTGAGCTCCGTGGTGCTGGGGGCGCTTCACGCGCTCACGCCCGGTCACGGGAAGGCGGTCATGGCCGGCTACCTCGTCGGCACGGGCGGGACCCGGCGCCAGGCGGTCCAGCTCGGCCTCACCATCACCGCCACCCACACGGCCGGCGTCTACGCCCTCGGTGCCATCACCCTCACGGCTGCCAACTTCATCACGCCCGAGCGCCTCTACCCCTGGCTGACCCTCATCTCGGGTCTGATGATCGTCGCAATCGGCGGACGTTTGCTCTGGTCCCGCGGTCGCATTGCGCTGTCGGCCAATGACCACGGTCACACCCACGAATCCGAGCACGACCACGACCATGCGCCGAAGACGGAAATGAAACGGAGCGGACTGCTGGCGCTTGGCATCACCGGCGGTCTGATTCCATGTCCCTCCGCCCTCGTCGTCCTGCTGGCGGCGCTTTCGCTCCACCGGGTGGTATTCGGATTGATCCTGATCGTGGCCTTCAGCGTCGGCTTGGCGGTCGTGCTGACCGGAATCGGGATCGCCCTGGCCGGTGGTCTTCCGCTCCTTCGACGGCTGGGCCGTGGCCGGCTGCCGGTCTCCACCGGGCGGCTCATGCCTCTCCTCCCGGTCGCCAGCGCCGTGATCGTCACGATCGCCGGCATCGGCCTCACCGTGCAGGCCATCCCGGCCTTATAGCGTCAGCTTGGCATCAGTGACTGCCTGGATTCACCGCTATGACTTCTGGTCGGTCGTTCGACAGTAGCGCCCGCTGACATCAAGGAAGAGCCGCGAAAGTATCTGAGCGATCGCGCAGATAGAATTCCACTGTGACTCCGACGCGACTCGCCGCGATCGATCCGGAGGCAGCGATCGACGCCGGGAAGGCGATGCCCGATGCCCAATTCCTTGATCTGGTGGTTGATGCCTTTCAGGTTCTGGCGGACCGGACCAGAACGAAGATCTTGTACGCACTTTCGAGGCGGCCGCTGTGTGTCCGAGACATCGCGATCGCCGTCGGAAGCAGCGAATCCGCGATCTCGCACCAACTGCGTCTGCTGCGAGAGCGCCGGCTCGTCAAGGCGGTCCGGCGTGACGGAAACCAGATCGAGTACCGGCTGGACGATCACCACGTTGCCAACCTATTCCGCGAGGCGGAGTACCACGCAGATCATGTTCGAAAAGGCCTGCCCGACCATCCGTAACGGACGCACAGAGCCGTGACTGAGCCACTTCGAGAAGCACGAGCAACAGCGTCCAAGCATGGGACTCAGGATGAGCAGGCGCACCGCCAGGCGGCCAACCGGGCCGTCGCTGTTTCGGCGGTCGGCCTCGCCCTCACCGGTGGGATCGAGCTCGCCCTCGCCCTCGTCACTGGCTCGGTCGCCCTCCTGGGTGACGCCCTCCACAATCTCTCCGACGTGTCGACCTCAGCTGTCGTCTTCTTCGGCTTTTACATCTCCAAACGAAAGCCGTCGCCTGCCTATCCCTATGGATACGAGCGTGCCGAGGATCTGGCGGGACTGGGAGTCGCGATCGTCATTTTTGCCAGCGCCATCTTCGCCGGCTATGAGAGCTACCGGAAATTAGTGGCTGGGACCGGCACCAACTACCTCTATATCGCGATGGGCGCCGCGGTCATCGGCATGGTGGGCAACCTGGCCGTGTCCCGGTACAAGCGGAGGGTGGCGAGGCAGATTCAGTCGATTACCATGGAAGCCGAGGCGACCCACTCCTGGCTTGACACCCTCTCGTCGCTCGGCGCCCTCATTGGCCTGATCGCAGTCCGTTTCGGCCTTCGCTGGGGAGACCCCGTCGCCGGATTCGCCGTAACCCTCTTCATCCTGCATGTCGGATATGAAGTGACGAAAACCATTACCAGGCACCTGATGGATGGGGTGGACCCGGAGCAGATCGAGGCGGCTCGGATGGCGGTACAGGGCCTCTCGGGGATCGAAACAGCTAACGTCCGAGGCCGTTGGATGGGTCGGTCGCTGGTGATCGAGGTCGAGGGATACCTTCCGGAGACCGCTCGCCTGGTCGATGCTGAGACTCTGCGCGGCCAGGTCGAGTCAGCGGTCCACGAAGCAGTTCGTGAAACGCGACGAGTGGTCTGGATCCCGCGGCTCGCCGCGTAGCGAGTCGGGTGGCTACTATCAGGTTATAGTAGACTAGTAACGTGTCGCGTTTCGCTTTTCACACTTAACTGGAGGCTCGCGTGACCTGGAACGGAATGGGCGGCATGATGGTCTTTGGCATCCTGATGATGGTTTTCGGCCTGCTCCTGATCGCGGGCATCATCCTGCTGGCGGGCTGGGTGGCCACCCAACTGTGGAGGAGGACCGAACCGCAACCGGTGGCGGCTGCCCGAGGCGACGAACCGCTGCTCATCCTTCAGCGACGGTACGCGGGCGGCGAGATCACCAAAGAGGACTTTGAGCGCACGCGGCGCGACCTGCAGGGTACTGGGCAGTGACCAACCGGGCGCTTCTGTTCGCGGGTCTGGCAGCCATCGTTGTTGGGTTGGCGGGTTTCGGCGTCGTCGCCGGCCAGGCGGCCGGGATGATGGGAACCGCTGACATGATGAGCGGGAGCGGCATGATGAGCGGAGGCGGCATGATGGCGGGCGGCGGGATGACGGAGCAGCCCATGATGGTCTGGCAGAGGGGCGATGGCCCGCTCGCATCGCCGCAGTCGGCGGCAGCATCCGCGCTGAGGGCCGTCCGCGCGAAAGGCTGGAGCTGGTTGAGTGTGGACGAGGTTCACATCTTTCCGTCGTTCTACGAGGTCGAGTTCAACGACCGCGATGGCTACAAGGGTCCGGAAGTCTACGTCAACCGCAACTCAGGCGCCGTCGGCCCGGAGATGGGGCCGAACATGATGTGGGACAGCACGTACGGGATGGGGGGCGCCTGCTCGGCGACTCTGCCGGAAGCGCAGGCCCGGCAGTCGGCGCGGTCCGGGACCTCGCTCGCCCTCGGAGATGCCGAACGGCACCATGGTTACTGGGAGTTCGAATTGAAGCGGGGAGACCGGGTCGTGAACCAGATCAACGTCCAGGACTGCACCCACCAAATCATCGATGAGCAGATGTGGCAACCAGACATGGGAGGAACCTCCGCCGGCGCCTAGTCTCACCGCAAGCGAACGCCGGCCACAACACTCACGACATCGGCAGCCAGCACCAGGGTGGCGAGCCCGGCTGTCAGCGCCCCTCCGATGGAAGATTTCCGGCGTTCAGCCCGGAGGGGCAGGAGGAACTGCCGGCACAGCGTGTAGGTGGCGAAGGACGCAACGAACAGCGCACCCGGCACGGCCATTCGGTCGTGCAGGATCACGAACAGTCCCAGGATCGCGATGAGGACGGCCACGAGCGATTCCAGCAACTGCGTGGGAACGCGACGGGCTCCGACTCGAGCATCCGAAGACCAGATGGCCCAGCGGGACGCGCTGGGCCGGCCGGCACAGCAGCCGGTGAAAAAGCAGCCGATCCGCCCGACGGCGAGGCCCAGGAACAAACCGGGCGCGGTCGCATCGAGAACCGCGCCGATCGGAAGGTGAAGGATCGCAAGCCTCACCGTCGTCACGGCCGCGACCCCGAGGAGAAACCCCTGGATACACCAGCCCAGGCGGATGGCCTCACGCCAATCGTGTGGATGAAGGGCCAGGTACCAGAGTTTGGCGCCGACGAGCCCCGACGCCACCGCCAGCAGGGACGCTGTCAGCACCCGGCCTGCTTGAACGTGCTCGCGCCCGAGAAGGAGAGACTGCACGACGAGTCCGATCACGATGCCGAGCACGACCAGGCCGGTGTAGCTGCCCGGAACTACGGCGGGCATGCGGTCGAACGCAGTGAGCACCGCCCAGCGTGTCTTCACTGGGCTTGGCGGCCCGGCCGACAACGCCCAGCTCCGCCATGACCAGCCAGCAGGACTCAGGCTTCGTCCATCTCGCTGGCCCGACCTCATCTGCGAGCGCATTTTCCGCGAAATGCGCTGTGGGCCGACCAGCTCGGCCGTGATCGTCCACGCGCCCGGATTGATGCCGGAGACCCGCGTCGTTATGGAGACCGGTCCGCTCACCGGAACGACGCCGTCGATGGTCTCCTCTTTAACGAAGCTGTCCCGAGGGTGAGGCCGGCCCTTGACGCCGAGACGGCGCCCCGAGAACCTGACTCTTGTGGAATATGGTTGACCAGGGCCTCCGGAGTCGAACCAGAAGGTCGTGGTCAGCCCGTGCAGTTCGTGGTTGCTATCTACTATTAGTGCATAGTACTATGGCGCGGCGTTTCGCGACTCGCTTTCCCGTACTATTTGTCCAGTGCATAGTGGCGCCCTTCAGGGAGAATGAATACGAGTCCGGCAAGCCGATCGGGTGCGATATCGAGGCCACTCACGAGGGCGCTGGCCCTCCTCGGACCACTCGAGGCACGGATCATGCGAACCGTGTGGTCAGGAGCGGTGGGCGACAGCTTCGTGGTCCGCGATGTGCAGGAAGGCATGCCCGAGCTCGCCTACACGACCGTGATGACAACGCTGAGCCGACTTGCGCAGAAGGGGCTCCTTCGGACGAAGGCCGTCCCGCAGAAACGGGCGTACGAATATGCTCAGGCCCTGTCGCCCGCCGAGTTCGTTATCCGGTCCAGCCGGCAGGATGTGGAAAACATCGTCAAGCGATACGGCGATGCGGCGCTGGCGGCATTTGCCGTGCGTCTTGACCGGTTGACCGAGGAGCAGCGCGTGCGATTGCGGGGATTGGAAGAGGAATGAAACCCCGCTCTTTGTGGGTCGTGCTCCTGGCAGGGCTCGCCCTCTTCTGCACGGTCTGGACGGTCAGTTGCCCCGCGGCGGGAGCGTGCGCCCAGGCCGCCAATCACCGAGAGGTCTGGATTTCTCCCTTGACCGCCATGGCCCTCCTGCTGGCTTCCTCGCTGATCGCCGTTTGCCTGCGCGCGGCCTGGCTTCTCGCCGCCGCCCACAACGACCTGCGACGACTGGTCAGCATCGAGTTGCCGGAGCGACTTCATGCCGCAGTGTCGCGGACTGGCGGGCAGCGCGTTGCGTGTGTCGAAGGTAGCGCTCCGGAAGCCCTGTGCGTGGGAGTGATCCATCCCAGGATCCTGGTCACGCCGAGGATCATCGAGAGGCTGCGGGACCGCGAGTTGGATGCGGTCTTGTTGCACGAGCAGCATCACGCCACGCGGCGGGATCCGCTTCGCCGCGCGATCCTCAGAGCTGCCGCGGATGTGTATTTCTACCTCCCGGTTCTCCGCTGGTGGGCGGAGCGCCAGCTTGCCCAATCTGAACTTGCCGCGGACAGGGCGGCCATCGAGCGGCTTGGCCCACGTGCCGTTGCGGGTGCCCTTTCCAGAGTTGGCTCAGGAGCGTGCCCCAGGGGCGCAGCGGCGTTTGGTGGAGCCGCCGAGCTGCGTGTGGCGCAGGTGCTCGGGGATCCACTTCACCCGGACGCAATCTCATTTGGTCTGTGGGCATCCTCTGGGGCCGGGTGGCTTTTGGTCTTGAGTTTTGCCTGGTGCCTAGCTCACCTGATTGCCGCTCTTTAGGCAGCGACCGGCAAGGTAAGCGCAGGCTGCTGCTACTATTCACCGTTAGTATCATGGAGGCTTGTCCTGCGTAAGAAACCGGGTCCACAACGGCAACCAGCCCGCCAGAGCGCCACGCGCCCGAGTGGATTTCGGTGGGACTCCGTTCCGCTAGCCGTCTGGATCGTGGGTGGAGCTGCGATCCTGGCAGCCGCCATTTTCTTTGTGGCCCTGCGTGGTCCCTCCGGGCCAGCTTCAAGCTCTTCGAGGGGCGCCGCCGTCGGCGCGACCGTGTCCGTCCGCCCGCAACCGGCCACGACCGGCCAGTCGCTTTCCCTGGACCAGTATCGGGGGTCGAAGGTCGTCGTGTACTTCTACGAGGGATCGGGTTGAGGCGCTTGCCAACAGCAGCTCGTGGAGCTGCAGAAGCAGTTGCCTGAGATGCAGGCGCTCGGCGCCCAGGTCCTCGGCGTCAGCGTGGACTCGGTCGACCAGTCGAAGTCGCTGGCGTCGCAACTGCACCTCGGGTTCCCCCTGGTTGAAGATCGGAACCACGCCTGGGGCTCGGCATTTGGCGCCTTCAACCTTCCGAGTGGAATGGATATGGGGCCTGTCGACAATCATTCGATCTTTATCGTCGATGCCAGCGGCCACCTCCAGTGGAAGGCATTGGCGGCGGACACCATGCATGTGCCGGTTGCGGACGTCGTCTCCGCGCTCAAGCAGCCGTAAGCGCGATGGGTCAGCCGCTGGACGTTACCTTACTGACGCTGCCAGATTGCCATCTCTGCGATCAGGCGCACGCGGTGCTGTCCAAGCTTCGGGCGGAGCATCAGATGACGGTTACCGAGGTGCCCTGGGATAGCCCCGAGGGCACGCAGCTGACGCGGCGAGATGGCGTCGCCTTCGCCCCGGCGCTCTACATCGATGGATCGCTTTGCGGCTACGGCCGAATTTCTGAGGGCGCCGTCAGGAACTGGCTGAAGAAGCGGGAAGCCCGATGAACGCCCTCGTCTATTCCAGCTCTATGATCGCTGCCTTCCTGGGTGGGATCCTTGCCCTGTTCGCTCCGTGCTGTGTGGTGTCCCTCCTCCCGACGTTCACCGCGACCGCGATCGAGCGTGGTCGGCGACGACTTCCGCTGACGGCCCTCCTGTTCGCGGCCGGCGTCGCCGCCATCCTGCTGCCGATCGTGCTTGGCATCGGAGCGCTGGGACAGCTCTTTGCGGGCCACCGACGTGAAGTCTTCCTGGTGGTGGGGCTGTTCCTCGCCTTCCTCGGCGTCAGTATTCTCGCCGGAAAGCAGTGGATGCTGCCGATGCCAGCGCTGAGTCTGCGGACCTCAGGCGCAGGTGGCGGTCGAGTCTTCCTCCTTGGTCTCGTATCCGGCATCGCGAGTTCGTGCTGCGCTCCCGTGGTTGCTGGTGTGGTGGCGATGTCGGCCCTTTCCGCCTCCATTTTTGGCGCCCTCGGGCTCGGACTCGCCTACGTATTCGGGATGGTGTTTCCACTCTTTCTCGCGGCGCTCTTCTGGGACCGCCTTCCGCTCCAGAATTTGCGATTCCGCCCGCGAGCGTCCCCCGTGCGGATCCAAGGGCGCGCACTCTCGTGGACGGACCTGGTCGCGGCGGGGATGTTCCTGGCGGTCGCGGCCGTGGCGCTATACCTGGCCGCAAGCGGGCAGATGAGCTACTCACCGGACTGGCTCACCGCCTGGAATCGGTGGGCAACGGGCATGGCGGGAAATCTCGCCGTGGCACTTCGAGGTGTTCCGGCGGTCGCGCAGGCCGCGGTCCTGGTGCTGTTAGCCGCAGCGATCGGTGTGGCTCTGTACTGGTCCTCGACCGGCCCCACCGAAACCCGGCCGAAAACGAGTGAACCGACGGAGCCCATCAGCGGGCGAGGGCGTGGCCCGGTTGAGCCGACGGTCAGACTTTGAGCCGGAACTTGAGGTCGACGAAGCTGGCCCGGTCGACCAGCATCCGGCCGTCGCGAGCGATCTCAACGTGGATGTGATCCATCGGGCGGGGCGCGGGGCCGTAGAAGTTGACCGAATCGCGATAGTAGCGGCTGCCGTGACAGGGACATTTGAAGCCGGGAAGCGCGGGATTGGCCGTCGTGGCGCGCAGCCCTCGGATCCCCTGGGCGATCAGGTCGCTGGTCACATCCCCGGGGAACCAGCGTGGCGTACAGCCAAGGTGCGTGCAGATCAGGTTGAAGGCGTACACACCGTCGGGGTCGCGGTTGATCACCACGCGCTGATCGACAAAGACCGTGGTCGAGCCGACCGCGTACGCCGAAGGCGGATCCACCTTGAAGATGCTCGGCTGTTCGTTGGTGGCATTGGGGAACATGAAGCGAAGACTCTGAAAAAGAGCTCCCAGGGACGCCGCCGCGAAGGCGGCCCCGCCGAGGACAGCAAGGAAACTGCGACGGGTCATCTGCCGGCCGTCGGCGACCAGCCGTCTCACTCCAACCATTCGCTCGAGACCTCCGCTGAACTAAGAGAGCCGATAGCGTGCGCCATCGTAAAGTACTATGGCGATATAGTAACAATCGAGAGCACCAACTCACGATAGAAACGGCCTCGCCGGGGACGGCCACCAGACGGCGCTTGTCCTTCCCGAGCCTCACCATCGGTCTCCTGCTGGTTCTGAGCGCCGCATGGGCGAGCGGCTTTTGCTACCTCCTCGTGCGGGTGTTTCTCCCGTCGCCCATCCCGCTGCCGCTCGTGGACGGGCTTCACCTGTACGCGGGCCTGACCTCGGTCGTCTTCCTGCTGGCAAGCGCGCTGACCGTACGCCGCTTGTCACCGCGTCCTGACCAATGGGGACGATGGGCATGGCGCTCGCTCCTGGTCCTTTATCCGACGATCCTGGCGACGGGCCTGTTGCTGATCGTCCCGTTCGCGCCGTCGATTGCCAGCCCGGTGCGCGTGGTGCACCTGCTCTCCGCGACGTGGTCGCTGCTTCCCACCACCTGGCTCATCTGGAACTCGCGCCAGGCGCGTGCGGCGTTGAGCGGCCGGGCGATCATGGACCGGCGGCCGCGGTTGCTCGCTGCCCTCGCGCTGATCCTCCTGCCGCTGGCGGTCATCGCGGCAAGTCCGCGGGCCATTTCGTCCCTTAGCCGGGTCGGTGCCGGTTCAACCTGGTCGGGCGCAGGCCTGGATGGGGTGTTTATCGATCGGATGGCCGTGTCGGCGGACGGCCGGGCCATCCTTGCCGGGGGCGATGGACTCTACCTCAGTACCTCCCGCGGATCTTCCTGGCATCGGGTCGAGATACCTCGAACACTCGTCCTCGGGATGGCCCTGTCGCGTGGGCCGAATGCTGCCTACGTCGGGACCGGAGATGGGCTGTACGCCAGCGCCAGCCTCGACGGGCCGTACCGCAAGCTGCCCTTCCCGTCCTTCGAGGTGCACGGGATCGCCGTCGATCCCGCTAACCCCAACGTGGTCTGGGCCAGCTCGCGCGGCGGTTTCTGGCGGACGGCGGACGGCGGCGCGCACTGGACGAGCGAGTCCACCGGGCTGAACCAGCGGCAGGAAGCATGGGCCATCACCTTCTTTTTGGGGCAGGTCCTGGGCTCTGACGGGGTCGGCGTCTACCGGTGGGATGGGAGCGCCTGGCAGCGAAGCTCCGACCAGCAGTCCGTCGCCTCGCTGGACGTCAGCCGCGACGGGCGGCGGCTCTATGCCAGCTCGATGGGCCGGGGACTGCAGGTCTTCGACGGCCGGCGGTGGGCCGAAGCCGACCAGGGATTGGCCGGCGGCCACGCGTCCGGAGTCATTCACGTCGTCAGCGTGACGCAGCTTCCTGATGGGCGCAATTACGCGGCCACCATGCTCGATGGCATCGGCATCAGTCGGGATGGTCAGAGCTGGACGCGGGTGAAGAGCGGCCTTCCCCCTGGTGCCGTGTGGCGCGTGGTGGCCATTCATGGGGACCTGTTGGCGGCCACCGACGCCGGCATCTACGCCTATCCGGGAAAGGTCGCGCCCATCGCCGGACTCGGCTGGTGGACCGGCCTCGCGCTCGCCGCCCTGTTAGGCAGTGCCGCCGGCCTTGGCCTGCTGGCGGGTCGTCGACCGCCCTGGCGACTCGGTCGGGCGACCGAGTAGGACGACAGCCAGCACGATCGTGGCGAGCTCGGCGGCCACGGTGAGCAGGCCCGCGAGATCGACATCATCGGGACGCCCGAAGGCGATGCCGAGCGGGGTGGCGACCAGCGGCAAGCCCACCCTGACGTGCACGACGTAGAGGAAGAGGAGCGCGACATTCAGGCCGATCGCGCCGTAGTAGGCGAAGCGCTGCGGCCGAATGAAGATGGCGCTGGCGAGGCCGGCCTGGACCAGGCCCGAGAAAACAAAGCCGAGGCCCAGCAGGGAAGACTCGTCCGCGTGCCCGCTCAGCAAAAGGAGATGCAGCGACGCGGCAACCAGGAGGGCGAGGCATATGGAAAGGCGAAGCGCGGCTTCGTGACTCAGATCTCGAGCGGGGACGATGCTGAGCCCAACGACAAGCAGGGCGCCCAGCAGTAGGAACAGCAGGGTGAGCGGGACGATCGCGGGTAGCACGTCGATATGGGAGTTCGGCAGTAAGGTGGGGAAGGCGACCGCGAGGGTGGACAGGACGAGGCTGTTGAGGCCGACGATGAGGCCCGTCGCCTGCGGGCGGCGGATCGGGCGTCGTTGGAGCACGTTCCTTCGAGGATACAGCCGTTCTTTACGGGAGGTAGGCCAGGGGGTTGACCGGCGTGCCGTTGAGGTCGATCTCGAAGTGAAGGTGGGCGCCGGTCGAGTTGCCGGTGCTTCCCTCGTAGCCGATGACGGACCCCTGCCCGACGGCCGTCCCGTCAGCAACCGCCCAATTCGAGAGATGTCCGTAGAGCGACAGGTAGCCGGCCGCGTGCACCATCACGACGTAGTGCCCGAAGCCGCACAGGCCAAAGGAACACACCATGTTGAGGTTGTGAACGATCCCGCTATCAGCGGCATGCACCGGGGTCCCAAAGTCGGTCGCGATGTCGATCCCCGTATGGAAGTGACGAGAGGCACAACCGGGGTCATAGTTCTCGAACACATAGGATGTGCAGCCAAAGCCCTGGGTGATGTCACCCCGCATCGGCCAGTCGAAGTGGCCGGTCGAGTGAGCCCGAATGCTCTCCTGGATCAACTGCTGGAGTTGGGCCTGGAGAGCCGCCCGTTGCGCCTGCTCTTCCTGCAGTGCCGCCTGCACCCGGGCTTCAAGGGTGATCATCTGCTGTTCCTGCGCCGCTCGTTGCACGCGCGTCGCCTTCAATTGCGCCTGCTGGTCTTTCACGCTCGCCACGATCTGCGCTTGTTCCGCATGTTTGGCGTCGAGCGCGGCCTTCATCGCCTGGACGTCCGCGCGTTCCTGGCGTAAGGCTTCCACCTGCCGGCGGTCGTCCTTCACGATGTCGTTGAAGAAGAAGATCCGGTTGAGCAGGTCGCTGAAGTTGCCCGCCGACAGGATCAGTTCGAGCGGGCTCACCTCGCCCGTCTTGTACATCAGGCGCATCCGCTTCCCGAATTCAGCGATGTGCCGAGCCAGCTCGGCTTCCTTCGCCGCCAGCTCGACTTTCGCGGCGTCGAGCTGGACGCGAAGTAACTCCAGCCTGGCCGTCTCCTGCCGGATCTGCGCGGCAACCTGCCCCAGCTGGGCGTCGAGGTTCGCTATTTGACGCTTGAGGGCGGTGTCCTGAGCCAGCAGCCCGTTGAGTTCGCCCTTCGCCTGCTGGATCTGGGCGTTGACGCCATTCAACTGCCCGCTCTTCCCCTTGACCTGGTCGTAGATCGAATCCTGCACGCTGCCGCCGAGCACCGCGATGAGGACCAGGACCGGTGCCATGGTGCGCAGCACGCGCCGGTAGACGGGGGCGCGGGGCGGGGATCCGGTGGTTCTGTATGGCAATGCTGGTGACGCTCCGTGGGATTAATGTCCCGCTCAGGCGCCGGCCAGTATATCAGCCGCGACAATTTGTCGCGACCTGGGCACTATTTGTCCAATTCGGCCGTGGTCGAGATCGGCCGGCCGGATCTGCGGGTGGAGCTGGTACACCATACCGGTATGGGGTATACTGACGGCATGGCCGCCAGCTACGCAAAAGACAAGAAGGCGCTGCTGGGGCGTCTGTCGCGCATCGAAGGGCAGGCGAGGGGCGTGGCCCGTATGGTGACGGAAGATGCCTATTGCATTGACGTGCTGACCCAGATCAACGCTATCAAGGCGGCGATCGACCAGGTCGGCCTGCTCCTGCTCGAGGACCATATCAACGGCTGCGTGGTGACCTCCGTGCAGCAGGGTGACCGGTCTAAGGTTGATGAGCTGGTGCGGGCGGTCGAGCGCTTTGCAAAGGCCTGAGGTGCGATGACGGAGTTGGGTCACATTTTTGCCCTGGTCGCGGCCAGCCTTCAGATGGCCTTCTTCATGTTCTGGGACACGTTGTGGCCATTGATCTTTGGGTTTGGGCTGTCGGGTGCCGTTCAGGCGTTCGTCTCTCGATCCGAAATGCGTCGCCTCATGGGCGATCACCGGCCAAGGACCCTGGCGGTCACCGCGGTCTTCGGCGCCGCGTCCTCGTCGTGCTCCTACGCCGCCAGCGCGATGGCGAAATCGCTGTTCGAGAAAGGGGCCGACTTCACCACCGCGATGGTCTTCATGCTCGCCTCCACCAACCTCGTCCTCGAGCTGGGGCTGGTGCTCTGGGTGCTCATCGGCTGGCAGTTCGCGCTCAGTGAGTATGTGGGCGGGATCATCATGATCGGCCTGCTCGCCATCGTGGCGCGCTTCTTCTTCAAGCCCAGGTTGGTCGAGGTCGCGCGCCAGCGGCTGCAGCAATCAGCCGGCGCTTCAGTTGGGCACCGGCAAAATGGATCGCCCGCCGACGCGGACCCGCCGTCCCTGGCCCGCCGCCTGCGTTCGCGTGCCGGCTGGGTGGACGCGGCCAGTTACACGATGGCCGACCTCATCATGCTGCGCCGGGAGATTATCGTCGGCTACCTGGTGGCCGGCTTTCTCGCCGTGCTGGTGCCCGACAGCCTCTGGAACACCATCTTCTTTCGCGGTCACGGCTTTGCCACATCGCTGGAAAACGTGGTGGTCGGACCGCTGATCGCGATTCTGAGTTTCGTGTGCTCGATCGGCAACGTGCCGCTGGCGGCGGCGCTCTGGAAGGGGGGGATCGGCTTCGGCGGCGTCGTCAGCTTCATCTTTGCCGACCTGATCACGTTCCCCCTGCTCCTGATCTACCGGCGGTTCTACGGATGGGCGCTGACGCTGCGCATCCTCGGCGCTTTCTGGCTCGTGATGGCGGCGGCCGGTCTGGCGACCCAGTACATCTTCTCCGCCGCGCACCTGGTTCCGCTCACCCGTCCGGTGCAGGTGGTGCAGCCGTCGTTCCAGTGGAATTACACGACCTTCCTCAATCTCGCTTTCCTGGCCGTGTTCGGCGTCCTCTTCCGGCTCTACCGGAATCGGGAACGCCTTGGTACGGCGGATCGGTATGCGATCGATCCGATCTGCGGCATGCAGGTGGAGAAGGAGCTGGCCCCCGCCAGTGCCCAGGATGCCGGAGACACGTATTTCTTTTGCTCAGACCGCTGCCGGAATCGGTTCGTCACCGATCGCCCCCGCCTTGCCCCCGCCGACCAGAGGAATACCACGGAATCCGTGCCAAGGAGCCATGCCATGAGCGAAGCCATCGATCCCGTCTGCGGAATGACCGTCGAGACCGCATCGGCCGCCGCCACGCGCGAGCACGCCGGCAAGACCTACTACTTTTGCAACCCCGGATGCGCGAAGGCGTTTGCCTTGAAACCGGAGGCTTTCATCGACGCGAGCCGCTCCGCCTAGCCGTTCTTTACCGGGGTTCGTCAGGCTGCCGGAGGCGTCACCGCACGAACAAGCGTTCTGGGTGCAGTCTGGCGGAGCACCCGTCCTATTGACAAGGTTGTGTCCGCGGTAGATAGTCGCCTTGAAGTCAGGGGGTCGGTTCTTTAGAAGGGAGAGGGAAATGGCCAAGGTTATGGCCGATGAGGCCGCGTCTCAGCCGA
>DATCOB010000067.1:0-8032 GCA_036564925.1 Candidatus Dormiibacterota bacterium
ATCGTGTACCGGGTGATCAGCCCCTGGCGGGTGAGCCGGTCGAAGGTATCCAGCGGTTTGCCGATCATCGGGCCGCACCCACCGCGTGAACGATCCGGCGCTCCCGGAGGATGCCTTCGGCCTCACCGAAATAGTCGCGGATGCCGCCCTGGGTGTGGATCCACTGGAGGTAGCGCTCGATCCCTTGCGACACCTCGACCGTGGGCTCGAAGCCGGCGGCGCGCGCCAGCCGGATGTCGGAGATCAGGTCGCGCATCTCGCCCGGCCGGTACTCGCCGCGCCGGACCGGCTCGATCGGAATCTCGAGCGCCTCCGCCACCAGCGCCGCGATGCGAGCGATGGACGTGGCGCGACCGCTCCCAATGTTGACGGCCTGGCCGTCGAGCCGGTCACCCGTGGCCGCAAGGAGGTTCGCCCGGGCGACGTCCTCGACAAAGCAGAAGTCGCGGGTTTGCTCGCCGTCCTCGTAGAGGACCGGCGCCTCACCGGCCAGCAGCCGCGTGGCAAAGATCGCGATCACGCCCGTGTACGGATTGAAGATCGACTGCCGCGGGCCATAGGTGCAGGAGTAGCGAAGAGCGACGGTGGGAATGCCCGTCTGACGGCCCCAGGCCAGCGCCAGGCGTTCCTGGTCGACCTTGGTGATGGCGTAGACGGTCTCGCCACCGATTGGGGCGTTCTCGGGCGTCGGTTTGGGCAGCAAGGGCCGGCCGCACGCCGGGCAATGGACGGTGAAGTCACCGGCCGCCAGGCGCGTGCGAAGACGAGGCGGAGGAAACATCAACCCGTGCGCGGCGCACCAGCCGGCGCCTTCACGGTAGACCGCCTGGGAGGAGGCGACGACCACCTTGCGCACCGGCAGCCGCTCATCGCGGATGACCTCGAGCAGTTGCGCGGTGCCGAGGCTGTTGACCTCGACATACTTGGCGAGTTCCGGCATGTAGCCGCCGTAGGCCGCCTCGTGAAAGACCACGTCGATGTCGTCGAGGGCGGCCCGGACCGCGTTGCGGTCGCGGATGTCGGCATGGATGAACTCGGCCGGCTCCGGAATCCAGGCGGGCCGGCCGTGCCGGTGCGTCTGGGGCTCGAGGTTGTCGAGGATGCGGACCGACCACCCCTCCCTGAGCAGGAGGTCGGCGATGTGCGACCCGATCAGCCCGGCTCCGCCGGTGACGAGCGCGCGCTTACCGATGCTCATGCGACGATCCGCGCCTTCACCTTGTGGATTCCCGTGGCACCCGCCGGAGCGGAGCCCTGGCGCTGCATCGTTTGCTGGTCGCCGGATGAGTCGGTGGCCCGGACCATCAGAACATACTCGCCCGGGCCCGCCGGACGCCAGTCGGCGTGCCACATGGTCCACGCCACGTTGGACGGTGCGTAGTCGATGGTCACCGGTCCCCATGACTGTCCGCCATCCGAGCTCAGCTCGACGAGATCGATGCCGCGG
Source organism: Candidatus Dormiibacterota bacterium (assembly GCA_036564925.1). Lineage (GTDB taxonomy): Bacteria > Chloroflexota > Dormibacteria > CF-121 > CF-121 > JALYYC01. The sequence continues at coordinate 1,448 of DATCOB010000067.1, forward strand.
ATGCCGGCGAAGGCCACGCCGGTCACGCGCACCGTGGGCATCTGCGAGAGGCTCACCGGTGCGGCTTTTGGAAAGTCGATGCGGGACATCGTGTGGACGACGTCCGGATTCCAGCCCTGTTGTTCGTAGTAGCCCTTTTCCGTGTGGTCCACCAGGCTGATCCGTGTCAACCACTTGACGTTCATCTCGCCATAGCTCGATGGCACGATGATGCGGGCGGGCGCGCCGTGTCGCTGGCGGAGCGGTTCGCCGTTCATCTCGTACACCACCAGCGTCGATGGCTCCATCGCCTTCTCGTTGGGCATGGTGTGGGTGAAGCCGTCCGCCGCATGCAGCACGACCTGGACAACCCCGGACTTCGGCCGGCTTGCATTCAGCAGCTCGGAAAGGCGGACGCCTTTCCAGCGGGCATTGCTCAGCAGGTGATACCCGACACCGTTGCTGATGCATTCCATCGTCGATTCCTGCAGGACCGCGGGCAGCGCGGTCAGCGCCTGGTAGTCGTAGGTCATCGGCTGGTCCACCAGCCCGCTGACCGCCAGCCGCCAGGTCGCCTGGTCGACATAGGGGTCGATCAGGTTCTTGGTGACGACGTAAAACTTGTCGGTCGGCGTGACCGGATCGAGGGGAGCCTGCGTCTGCGTGCCGTCGTAGACGAACGCGCCACGCTTGAAGAGCTTGCCGACCAGACCGCCGGATGCGGCCACCAGCACCAGCAGGCTCGAGCCGGCCAGCACGAATCGGCGCCGGCTGACCTCGACGGAGGAGGTGGGCTGAGCCGCCGTCTGCGCGCTCAGCGCCGCGTCGCTAGCGCCCAAGACCAGGCCGAAGATGGCCAGGCCGGCGAGGAGGCCGAGCGCCGTCGCCAGGCCGGCGAATCGGGACGGAACACCCAGGTAGTTGGAATCGAGCACGGGGAAGAACACCGCGAGGAGGAGGAGCCAGACCAGCGCCACGCCGGCGGCAAGCAGGAGCGCGGGGCGCTGCCGGCGTCGGGTGACGATGGCATACAGGACGCCAGCGGCGATGCCGACCGCCACCTGTCCGAGAAAGGACGAGAAATAGGCGATCTCCTTGGAGATCATCGTCCCACCGAAAATCCCGATCACCTTGAGGAAGGTGAAGACAGGGAGGAGGGGTAGGAATCGGTCGGCTCCCAGTTCGCCGATCAACGGCACGCCGGCCAGGTACCGGAGCAGCAGCAGGGCGAGCGTCATGGCCAGCCCGGCGATGCCGCCGGCGACCGCGCCACGGAGCAGGTGTCCTCCCGCAAGCGGCCGTTTCATGCCGGGACCGTCGCTTTGAGGCGGACCAATGCAGCTCGGGTGTGGTGGAGATCGGCGCGGTTTCGCGCCTCGGCGGTGAGCCGCCCCAGGTCCGCCAGCTCGTCGACGTCGAAGCTGCGCTCGGTGAAACCGACCGAGAGATTGAGGTCGGCGGCCCGGTTACAGATGTCCTGCATGGCGGTCGGCGTCGTCATGCGAACGCCGCTAAACACGTCGTGCCAGCCCCGCATACCGATCAGGTAATACCCGCCATCTGGGACCGGGCCGAGGACCACCTCGTGGCGCTCCAGTTCCGCGAAGGCCTCGTGGATGACAGCGACCTCGAGATGGGGGGAATCCGAGGCGATCAGGACCACCCGCTCTTCGCCGCGGGCGGCGGCGGCCTCGAACAGCCGGGCCTGCCGGGTGGTCCAGTCGCCCTCGCCCTGCTCCCGGTGCGGCCGGTCCGCCCAGTCGCCGGGCGTGACGTACCAGCAAACGGGGAACGAGGCTTTCGAGAATCGTTGCTGGAGGTCCTGGAGGAAACCTTCGTACAGGTCCGCCGCGGCCTGGTAGCCGATGGCGGCCCCCAGTCGGGTCTTGACCTCGCCGGCGCGGGGGGCGCGGGCGGCGATGTACAGGATTTCCTTCATTTCGGACTGCCTTTAGGACATTGACTGGCCGCCTCCCGCGGCGGCCAGTCGCAGTTTGTCTACGAAGTGGGTTAGCCGGCGGCGACGATGTGGACGGTGCCGAGCGGGATACCCTTCTTGAAGAGCGTGACGCCGAAGGTCTGGTTGAGGGCATCGGCAGCCGCCTGGCTCAACTTGGCCACGGTCCCGTCGAGCGTGACGTGACCCGCGCTGTCCTTGCCGACCACGACCTTGCTGCCATCGAGATCGAGCAGCATGACCTGGTTGCCGCCCGCCGTGGCGGTGAGGGTCGACGCTCCCGGATCGACGATGAAGTTGGTGACCGTGAGCGACTTGCCGCCGGCCGAGAAGGTAAGGCCGCCAGTGTGGATCACCTTGCCGCGAATGAAGGGCGTGTCATTCTGCGGATAGATGTCGACGTTGCCATCGGTGATCGGAAAGGTCACCTTGACCATACCGCCCGATGCGTCGGCCGTGGCCGGCGATACCGGCGCGACCATGACGTTGTTCTGCTGCAGCACCATCGCGGTGCCTGGATCGAGCGTGACCATCGTGCCGACCCCGGTCAGCGATGCGATGCTGGCCGATGGGGTTGCGCTCGCGCTCGCCGCCGCGCCGCCCGACGTCGTGGTGTCGTTTCCGCAGGCAGCGAGCAAGAACGCCGCCCCACCTGCCATCGCCAAGAATTTCAAGTTCATTTTATGAGGCCTCCTAAGGCTTATCGGAATACGTGATACCCATATGTACGCAAGGCGCTGCCGCAAGGATCAATCGGATCGAGCCCGCTCGCCGCGTCCGCGCAGACCTAGCGGCTGACGGCCCTCGCGCCACGGGTCGACAGCGCTACCGACGGTAGGTGGCGGCCTCCAGAGTCGTGGCGCCCCTGCGGCCTGCGGTCCTCCTGGCCGAGCCAGAGGTAGAGGCAGACGGTCAGCACGATCAGGTCCGTGATCACGCCGGGCACCATCAGGATGCCGGCCGCGAGCTGCTGGTCTATCAAAGGCACGCCATAGAACGATGTCGAGGCAAAGCCCAGCACCAGGCCGAGGAGCCGGAGCTGTGCCGATGAGAGCAGGAGAAAGGCACCCCGGCCGAGATGGGAGAGGCGGCAGTGTTGTGGCGGTTGGGCAATCACCTGCGACCAGAAGACGACTCCCAATCCGGCCATCACGAGTTGGGCCAGCGCGCGCGGCCAACCGGGAGCGGCCGTTGCATGGTAGACCAGCGGAAGATAGGCGGCCACGAGCGCGCCGTTGAAGAGCAGGAAGGCGAGTGGCGGCATCAGCCTACCGAACGCGGCGCCCGGATATGGCCGCCCGATCAGCCGGCGGAACCGCGGCGCGGGCGCGCCCAGCACCAGTAACGGGCTGGCTACCGTGACCAGCAGGATCAGCTGGGCGGTGCGCATCCAGAACGACTGCCGTACGACGCCGTCGAACGGGCCCGTGCTCGCCACGATGAGGAGGAGCCCGAAGAGGAATGCCGTGGCCCGCCACTGCCGGGCGCTCCATCGCCGGTCCGTATCGAGCAAACGAACCGGCCGGCGTCCGCCCAGCCAATAGCCAACAGCGACGCCGGCACAGACAACAGCCACCATGGCTAGAGAACGGTGCGCAGCTGCTGTTCGAGAACGGGACCGGACATCTGGCCGAGCTGAATGACCTGCACCCTGCCCGCGCGGTCGATGAAGACGCTCACAGGCAATCCCACCGTTACCCGGTATTCTGCCGCAATCTGGCCCGCCGGATCAAGGACGGCGCCGAATTTGGCATCGACCCTCTTTAGAAAGGCCCGCATGGCCGTCACGTCCGTCTGCTGGTAGTTCACGGCCAGCACCGTCAGGCCAGAGGCGTGATACCGGTCGTTCGCCCGCTGGATCACCGGCATCTCGTCCTGGCAGGCGGCACACCAGGTCGCCCAGAAGTTCAGCAGCACCGGCTTGCCTCGAAACTGGCTCAGACGAACGGTCCGGCCGTCGAGGTCCTCCGAGGTGAAGTCGGGTGCCAGGCCGCCAACGACCGCCGTCCCGCCTGCCACGGTGACCTGCACCGGTGCCGCCCTGGGCCGCGCCTGGAGCATCGCGGCGAGGAGCAGCAGCAGGGCGGCGGCGACCAGCACCGCCACGACCCGGAAACGCGTTGACCGGGCGATCGCCGGGCCGCGAGTGGTGGTGAGCGTGCCGTTCAGCGTGGCAAAACCGCGGCGAGGGCCGCCACGCCGAAGAGCAGCGCGAGGTACGCCAGGGAGAAGTGGAACAACCGGGCGGCCCAGACCACGCCGCCGCCCGCCAACCCCCGAATTGCCATCCACAGGAACGCCCCGCCAAGCGCGGTGGCTCCGATCGCATACACGGGACCCAACCAGATGGCGGGCAGGAGGCTCACGAACAAGAGCACGACCGAGTACCCGACGATGGAGCGCTGCGTCGTCGCCGTGCCGGCAACCACGGGCAACATCGGCACCCCGACCTCGCGATACTGCCGCTGCAACAGGAGCGCCAGCGACCAGAAGTGCGGCGGTGTCCAGAAGAAGACCAGCGCGAAGAGGGTGAGGGCCAGCGGCGTGAGCGATCCGGTGACGGCGGCCCAGCCTACCAGTGGGGGAAAAGCGCCGGCGGCCCCGCCGATCACGATGTTCTGACGAGTCGAGCGCTTCAGCCAAACGGTGTAGATAAACACGTAGAAGAGGCCGCCGGCCAGCGCGAGGCCAGCCGTCAGCAGGTTCGCGCTGAGGGCGAGCACGACACAGCCGGCGACGCCGAGGGCAATGCCGAAGATCAGGGCGTTGGCGGCAGGAATCCGGCCCGCGGGCACCGGCCTGGTGCAGGTCCGCGCCATGACGGCATCGATGTCTTTATCGAACCAGCAGTTGATGGCGCTCGCGCCACCCGCCGACAGGGCGCCGCCGATGAGGGCGGCCAGCGTGAGCGACGTCCCCGGCCACCCTCGGGCAGCGGTGATCATGGCCATGAACTCGGTGACGAGAAGCAGCACCATGATGCGCGGCTTGGCGAGGCTGAGGTAATCGGCCAGCACGGCGCGGATGGCATGCCGCCGCGCGACCGATGGCCGGGAAAGAACGTCCTGCGCTTCAGCGATCACTTCGCCGCGACCTCCAGTGGCTGCGCGCTGAACGCGCCGGCCTTGCGCTCTTCCTCGCGGAACCAGAGCGAAAGGCAGACGATGAACACGATCGAGTACGTGATCGAACCCGGCACCCACATGATGCCGCCACCAAAGACCTGGTCAGTCAGCGCCGAGATGCCGCCTGGACGCGAGCCCAGCAAGGCATAGGCGTAGAACGGCGCGGTGGCGAACGACAACAGGGCGGCGAGCGCCCAAGACTGAATCGTCCCAAGGAAGACGTAGACGACTCGCTGGAATTGGCCGAGTCCAGCCTTGAACGGCGGTTGGTCGATCACCTGCGCCCAGAAGAGGATGCCGAAGCCGAGGAACAGCGCGTGCTCGAGGTGATGCACCGTGTGGTTTCGAAGCGTCAGGTCATAAGCCGCCGGCCAGTGCCAGAGCCACAGGTTAGCGGTCGAGAGCACGAAGGCGCCGAGCGGGGCGCTCACCCAGGTAAAGACCCGGCGGAGTCCGGCCAGGGCTGGCGCCTTCACGATGGTCTTCGCCACCGGCCGCCGCAGCGACAGGGGAAGCCCACGCCAGATCTGGAGCCAGGGCGCGGCCACCACCAGCAAGGGGGCCGCGACCATGATCAGCAGCAGGTGCTGCGTCATATGCGCCCAGAAGAGCTGGCGGGCCAGGCTCTCGAGCGGCGTGTCCAGGGCTACGATAATCACCGCCAGCGCGCTGAAGAAGGCCGCGGCGCGCCACTGCGAGAGTGTCAACGATTTCCCTCTCGCGTTGGCGTGGACGCGGCGCTGTCCGCCCCAGAGATAGAACATGGCCGCCAGCTCGACGCCGAGCAGCACCCACGGCTCGATCGGCCAGGTCAGCGGATTCAGCCAGCTCACGCCCGCAACCATGGGCGAACTACGCGACGAGGTACAGCAGGAGGTAGTTGATGACGCCGACCGCGGCGAGGAAGATCAGGATGCGGCCGAACGACGCCGCCGAGTGCGGCCGGATGACGGTATCGCCCGTCGCTCGCGTTTGCGCCACGACGGTAGCGAGCCAGCCGACGGCAAAGAGCAACTGGATCAGCCAGGAGCCCGTCAGTCCGCTGAAGACACTGGGATACCCGCCCTGGGTGAGGCCGAAGCCGAGGTGCCACATGCCGTATCCCTGGAAGAGGCAGGCCGCGAGGCCGAGCACGAGGGACACCGGGCTGAGCAGGCGGAACAGCGTCGTGCGCGGGGCGACGCGTGAGATGAGAAAGAACGTCGCCGCGCTGCCGATCGCCAGCAGCAGGACCACGAGGCCATAGGCCCGGTTGGGCCGGGTGAGGCCGTCGATGATCCAGGCCTGGTTGTTGTTGAGCGCGCGCAGGTAGAAAAACGCGAACCACCAGCCGGCGAAAAAGAACAGGTCGGCCGCCAAGAATAGCGAGACGCCGACGGACACCACCCGCGCGTCCAGCGCGACCTCGGCCGCGGGGACGTAGTCGCGGGGGCGCGTCCTAACTGCCACTCGTGGCTCCAACCAGTCCGCCGAAATCCGCGACCGGACGAGAGTTGGGGAGGCCGTAGTCGTACGGTCCGCCGG
>DATCOB010000068.1:0-2027 GCA_036564925.1 Candidatus Dormiibacterota bacterium
AGCAAACGCAGACCAGCCGCGAGATTCCGATCGTCGTGCTCGAAGGGGCTGGCCAGACGCGCTAAGGTCGTTCTCCCCTCTGGGGGTCTCTAGGCGCAGCTGACGCGGCGTCTCGCGCATCTGGTTGAGGTGGATCGAAGCTTGGCGTCGTGTTAAATGGGGGGCGGCAATCATGAGCACCTTTATCCTCGTCCCGGGCGCCTGGCTCGGCGCGTGGGCCTGGCAACCGGTCGCGCGGTCCCTCCGGGGTGCCGCCCACGAGGTCTATCCGATGAGCCTGACCGGCCTGGCCGACCGGGTGCACCTCGCGGGACCCGAGGTGAATTTGGAGACGCACATCGCCGACATCGTCAACCTGATCGTGTACGAGGATCTCCGCGATGTCGTCCTGGTGGGCCATAGCTACGCCGGCATCGTCGTCACCGGCGTCTCGGATCGGATCCCCGCGCGGATCGCGAACGTGGTCTATGTCGATTCGGGACCCGCGCCTGACGGGGCCAGCATGCTCGACCAGCAGCCGCCGGAGGTCCGCGAGCAGACCGAAGCCGCGGTCGCGAAGCGAGGCGATGGCTGGCGGCTGCCCATGCCACCGTGGGAGCAGATGCAGGCCAGCCTGGACGGCCTCGACGAGCGGAAACGCGCGCGGATGCGTTCGCATGCAACGGATCAACCGTTCGGGACCTACACGCAGCCCCTCCAGCTGACCAACCCGGATCGCGCCGCCCTGAAAAAGACGCTGATCACCTGCAGTTTCCCGCTGGAGCAGGTCCGCCAGATGATTGCCGGCGGTCACCCATGGTTCAAGGACATGGCCGGACCCGAATGGACGTTCATCGAGTTACCCACCGGCCACTGGCCGATGATCTCGGAGCCGCGCCGGCTCGGCGCGCTGCTGAACCAGGTGGCGGCTATGCGAGCGCGGGCGACCGCGACGACAAGAGCCCGGCAGCCCTGACGGCGCGTTCTCGATCGCGGATCGGGTCATAGTGCCGATCATCCATCGCCACGAATCGAACCACGTTGCCGTCCGCCAGCCGCTGCCGGCCCTGGCGATCCGACGCCAGGTTCAGGAGCGCCCGGCGCAGTCCGTCGCGTAGCGGCGGTGGCAGATGCCGTCCGGCAACCACGGGTTGGATAGGCGCCGGCCGGAAGGTGGTCAGCACGCGCACGGCGCTGGCGAGCCCGGGATCCCGCCGCATGGCCACGTCGAGGACCTGGCAATCGATCGCGGAGGCGTCGATCTCGCCCCGTTGCACCATGCCGATCGATGCCTCGTGCCAGCCGGTCTCGACCATGCGGCCAAAGAAGTCGCGCGTGACGCCCACACGGAGGAGTTGATCGTAGGTGGCGAGGTAGCCCGAGTATGAGGCGGGCTCGTTGTAGGCCCAGGTGCAGCCGCGGAGATCCGCAAAGGTCTGAAAGGGACTGCCGGCACGCACGATGACCCGCGAGCAGTAACTGGGCTCGCCACCGTGCTCGGCCTCGGCGAGGATTGGCGCCGCCAGCAGCGCGACGGCCGACGGCCGGCGGTCCGCAAGCTGGACGTACGGCCAGCCGCAAATGAAGGCGACGTCGACCACCCCATCCGTGATCTCGTCGTACGACGACCCCACCACGAGGCGTGTCTCACAGTCGAGGGCCGTGCCGACCCGATCGGTCACCCACTGGTAGACCGGGCGCATGATCGGCGCCAGAAAGGTGGCAAAGGTCAGCATGGGACGTTTCCAGAATACCGTTGGCGTTGTGTTGATTTCAATTCGAAGACGCGATCCGCGCCACGCGCCGATGCACAATCGGTGGGGGATGAGCCGCTGGATCGAGCTGACCGCCGCGGAGCCGGCCTTTGCCGAGCGGGTGGAGCAACGGGATCGAGGACGAGTTGGCGCAGGGCGACGTCTGGCTGGGGAGGCGCTCCACGGCGCGTCGGAGGATCCGCCCGATCACCTGGTCATCGAGTCCTGGCATCCCGGTCGCGGCCTGACGTGGAGGGAGCGCACGTGAGCGCCGTGGCCCGGCCGGCGGTGCGC
>DATCOB010000069.1:0-64738 GCA_036564925.1 Candidatus Dormiibacterota bacterium
GCCCCGCCGCGGGTTCTGGTGGGTCAAGTGGGTGACGGCGATCACGGCTGAGGCGCTGCCGTCGTGGTGGCAGTCCCCATTTCCAACGCAGTAGGCCGACCCCCTTGCGCGACGAGACGCCATTTTGCTATCAGTTGGATATGGCAAAAATCAGCACGAAAAAACAGAATGACATGCCGGCCGAAAAGTTCGCCTTTCCGAAAGAGCGCAAGGAGCCGCTGACCGACGCCAGTCACGTCCGCAACGCGTCGGCGCGCTTCAACCAGGTGAAGGGCGTCTCTCCGGAGGAGAAGACGCAGGCCAGGAAGAAGATCCAGTCAGCCGCGAAGAAGTACGGCGTGGAGCTGAAGAAAAAGCCCGACTAGCAGAAACCTCTCCCTCGGCTGGGACGAGGTCCCTGATCCAGCCAGAAATCTGCCTGAGGTTCGTGTGACAGACAGCTGTCGCAGCCGTGCCTCAGGATGAAAGCATGGCCGCTTCAGGCGAATCGCGGGAGACTCCGTTAGAGCTAATTCGACGGGGATTTGAAGCCCTCCCTGAGTGGCTTGCTCGGCAACGGGACGAGGATCTGGGCTGCGTCGCGATCGAGCTCCGCGAGTTCGTCGACCGTTCCGAGGGGGTGTCTGCCGAGGAGAATGCTGAGCGCGCTGAAGAGGCTGCCGAAGCTCAGGACGCTGAAGGCGCTCAAAGAGCTGGCAATGCTGCGCTTGGCGGGCACGGCGCTCATTCTGGCAGGAACCCATCCATCTCGAGCAGTTGCTGGCCGGCGGGGCCACGAACGAAATCTGCAAAGGCTTGTGCTTCGGTGGGGTGGTCGCTCCCAAATACGACCGCGATCGGGTAGACATTGATGACGTTCGCCGCATCCGGTATCGCAAGGCTGGCGACTCGCGCGCCATTCGGCGTCTTCAGGTCCGAGGCGTAGACGACCCCGGCATCCGCCTCGCCCAGCGCCACCCGCGTCACGACCGCTTCGACGTTGTCCTCATTCGAGACCACGTTCTTGAGGGCGGCGGCCTCGAATCCGGCAGGCGCACCAGGCTGCGAGCCCAGTTTCGCGAGCATGCTGTGGGCCGATTTCCCGGCCGGCACCGTGATCGCGGCCAGATCGAGCTTGACACCTGGCCGAGACAGGTCGAACGGCTGCGCGATGCGGGCTGGATTGCCGTTCGGCACGATGATCACCAGCCGGTTTCGGGCAAAGACCGCGGCCTCCCTGACTTTCCCTTCCGATTGCAGCGTCGCCATGTGAACCTGGTCTGCGCTGGCGAAGACGTCCGCCGGCGCGCCGTTCTCGATCTGGGTCACGAGCGTCTGCGTCCCGGCGAAGTCGAACCGCACGGTCACGTTGCCATGCAACTGGTGGAACCGATTGCCAATGGTGGGGAAGACGGTGGAGAGGGATGCGGCCGCGAAGATAGTCATGGTCACCTCGTGTTGTGTCGACGCCACGTTTCCGCACGCAGCGGCCGGCAGGGCCAGGCCCAGGGCGACCAGCAAAGTCAGCGCGTGCTTCATGGAGTCACCGTTTCGTGGGATGCGGGCCGTCGACGAAAACCCGCGTACAGGGCCATATCGTAGACGAGCTTGAGCGCGCCGGCCAGATAGAACGGCAGGCCGAGGGCGGCGCCCTGGATCGCCAGCCCCGACAGTACGGGGCCGGCGGCCTGGGCGACGCCGCGCACCGCTCCGGTCACAGCCAGCGCGCCGGCTCGTTCCGCGGGGGGCACGATGGAAACCACGTAGGCCTGTCGTGCCGGGACGTCCATTTGGGAAAGGCTGAACCGCGTCACGAGGAGGGCGATGGCCCAGCCGAGCGTCGGGCTGAAGGGGATCAAGATCAGCAGGATGTTGCTCGGGATATGGGTGAAGACCATGGTGCGGATCAAGCCGATCCGGTTCGCCAGTCGGCCGGAGACCTCGTAGGAGGCGGCCTGGACCAGGGCGATGGCGGCGAATGCGGGACCCAGCACGCCGGCCGCGGCGCCGAACCGCACGTGGAGCCAGTACGCGATCACCGCCTGGACCACCAGCCCGCCGCCCAGCGCGTCGACGGCGAACAGTCCGGAGAGCGGCGCCAGCGTGCGAACCTGCTGGCGGGTGAAGACGGTCGAGCGGACGGCCGCCTCCGCGCGCGTCGATAGGGACAAGGCCAGGATGGCGGTAATGACCCCGAGGATGGCGTAGCCGGCAAAAAGCAGTTGGCTCCGCGATAGATCGGTTGCGGACGAAGCGACCAGGGCGCCGGCCGCGACGGCGAGGCCGCCAGTCAACGAGTAGCGGGCAAACGCGACGTTGCGCCGCCGCGGGTCGACCGATTCGGCAAGCGCCGACTGCTCGATGCTCGCGAATGGACCGACATCGACGCTCGCGGCGCCGAGCATGCCGGTCAATCCCGCGAGGCCGAGAAGCCAGGGTGTAGTGGCGAGCGCGAGGTCCGCGCCGGTCACTGCCATCAGGATCCCGGCGGCAGCAAGGGTTACGCGACGTCCGATGCGCGCCGAGGCGGCGGCGGCAGCCAGGCCGAACAGCGCGCCGGCGAGCAGTCCGACGGTGAGGGCGATCCCGATGGCGGTCGGGGAGAGGCCGCGCCGCTCGAGGTGCAGGCCGATCGCGACGGCGGCCATCCCAAACCCGAAGGCGCGTAGCACCCGGGCCAGCAGGATCAGCCAGAAGTCGCGACTCGCCACCGGAGTCAATTTAAGCCCCCGGCTCTTAAGGTTGCCTTAGTTTCCTTTAACTGTTCCTTGACAGATGCCATCGTGCTTGTTAGGTTGGGGCAGAAATCGACCGAAATCGGCAGGAGGGAAGCATGATCCACACGATCGTTGGTAGCGGCGCGCGCCGTGTCGCCTCGTTGGCGGTTGGCGCGACGGCCATTGGCTCGATCCTAGTCGGTAGCCCCGGGGCGGCCAGCGTGGCAACGTTGCCGGTCGTCCATCCGATGATCAGCGACTTTCAGTTCATGTCCGGCGTCGGCCAGCCGCCGAGCGAGGCCGCGTGCAACGCGGTCGGCCGCAGGTGCTTCAATCCGACGTCGATCCGCAATTCGTATGACATCGCGGCCACCTACGGCCTGAACAATGGTGGCTTCGGCAAGACGATCGCGGTCGTCGATTCCTTCGGAAGCTCGACGATCCGGCAGGACCTCGGGGTTTTCAATTCCGCGTTCGGCCTCGACCACCTCTGCGGAGAAACCGGCCCCTCCGATCCGTCGAGCAACTGTCCGCCGACCAGTCAGCCGCGGTTCGACATCATCGAGGTCCAGGGTGGGCCCCCGCCCGTCCCGCCGCCGCCGAACAACGGAACCGGACTCGAGGCGCACAACCTTTGGAGCCTCGAGGTTTCGCTCGACGTCGAGTGGGCGCACGCGGTTGCACCCAAGGCCAACATCATCCTGTTGACGACCCCCACCGCTGAAGTACTCGGCGTCCAGGGCTTCCAGCAGATGATGCATGCCGAGGACGTGCTGATCGAGAATCACCAGGTCGACGTCATCAGCCAGAGCTTTGCTGCTGGCGAAGGCACGTTCAATAACGGGCTGGCCTCGATCAATCAGCTTCGCCAGGCCTTCGTCGATGCTCGCGCCAACCACGTGACCGTGTTCGGCTCCTCGGGCGATGGCGGCTCGACAAACGCCATGAAGGTCCCGGTCAAGAACCCGGGCGTGATTCCGTACCCGAGCGTGGTGTGGCCAGCCTCGGACCCCCTCGTCACCGCGGTCGGCGGCACCTACCTCTGCACCAACCCGGTCGTTGGAAGCATGACAGCGGACGACACTCTTCCTCCGACCCGCTGCAAGAAGAATCCGGGTGATCGCGAGCCAGCGTGGGTCGCCTCCGGGGGTGGCTACAGCATTTACTTCTCTCGGCCCGACTTCCAGAGCGTGCTGAACGCCACCAACAGCTCCTACGTTGGTAGTTCGCCGGGCGCGCCCGGACCGAACCAGAACATGCGCGGCGTCCCGGACGTTTCCTATCAGGCCAGCGCGCTCACTGGCGTCCTGGTCTACGACACCGAGTCGCTGAGCAACAACCAGGCCGGGACCACCTGCGGTGGCGCGGATCCGTGTCAGGCCGGTTGGTATACGGTAGGTGGAACCAGCTCGTCGTCTCCACAATGGGCGGCTATTATCGCGCTGGCTGATGCGCAGGCCGGTCATGACCTTGGCTACATCAACCCGGCGCTCTATCGCCTCTTCGCCGGCCCGACCTACCACACCGACTTCTACGACCCGCACGTGGTCTGCAATCAGACGTCGTCGATCCCCGGCTGGTGCGCGAGCCCCGGATGGGATGCGGTGACCGGGATCGGCACGCCCGACGCCGCGAAGCTGATCCCTGACCTGATCGCGGCGGTTCAGCCAGGCGATTAGTCGACAGTTCGACAGCAGGAAGAGGGTCGGGCCGTTGCCCGGCCCTTTTTTCTTTGTAAGATGGGCCGCGCAGAGGAGGTGGGCTGTTGGCTCAAGGATTAGCCGTTGAGACGCATGGTCTCACCAAGCGATACGCCACCGGCGTGCTCGCAGTCAACGATCTCAACCTCGCCATCCGTTCGGGTGAGGTCTATGGCTTCCTCGGTCCCAACGGGGCCGGCAAGACGACGACGCTGCGGATGCTGTCAGGACTGCTGCATCCAACGGCCGGAAGCGCGGTCGTCGCCGGTGCCGCGCCGGGTAGCTCCACCAGTCTGGGCCGCCTCGGCGCGATGGTCGAGACGCCGGCCTTCTATCCGTATCTCTCGGGGCGGGACAACTTGCGGGTGATGGCCCGCTACTGTGGGTTCAAAGAATCACGAATCGACATGGTCCTCAAGCAGGTCGACCTCCTCGATCGGTCGCGGCACAAGTTCAAGACCTACTCCACCGGCATGAAGCAACGTCTCGGCGTCGCCGCCGCGCTGCTGAAGGACCCGCCGTTGCTGATCCTCGACGAACCGACGAGCGGTCTCGATCCGCAGGGCACCGTGGAGATGCGGGCGCTGATTGCCGATATCAAGAAGGAGGGGCGCACGGTGATGCTCTCGAGTCACCTCCTCAATGAGGTGGAGATCACCTGCGACCGCGTCGGCGTAATCGCCAGGGGCAGGTTGGTCGCCGAAGGCACGGTCGACGAACTGCGATCGCGGAGCGGCACCAGCACGTTGCTCGTGCGGGCCGCGCCGGCGGACCGGGCCCAACGACTCCTCGAAGAGCTCGTTGGGAAAGACAAGGTCCGTTTCTTAAGTGGTCAATTTCACCTCAGTGTCGAGCCGTCGGAGGCGGGGCCGATCAACCGCCGGCTCGTCACCGACGGGCTGGAGGTTACTGAGTTGCGCGCATCCGAGCAGTCCTTGGAAGACGTCTTCCTACAGCTCACCGAAACGCAGGAGCACAAGGGATGATCGCGAGCTTCAACGCTGAGACCCTGAAGATGCGCAAACGCTGGGCCAACTGGATCCTCGTCGGCGTCCTCCTGGCGATCCTGGTGCTGCTCGGCTACGTGATCAGTTATGTCGTCCTCACGAACCCGCCCAAGGGTTTCCGCAGCGAGGTTGCCGCCAGCGTCCTCAAGAAGGAAGTCTTTCCAGAGAACCTCATCCCCAACATCCTGGTCGGCATGGAAACGATCGGCGCGGCCATCATGATCATCCTTGGCGGCCTCAGCATCGCGAGCGAGTATGGCTGGGTCACGATCCAGACCATCCTCATCCAGAAGCCAGGCCGGCTGGCCGTGCTGTTCGGGAAACTCCTGGCACTGGCGCTCGCATCCTTACTGGTCTCGCTGGCAGTGATGGGGCTGGCGGCGCTGACCAGCTATTTCCTGGTCAAGATCGACGGCAGTGCCAGTAACTGGCCGCCGGCCGAGACCATTTTCAAGGGGTTCGGCGCGCTCTGGCTGGAGCTGTCAGTCTGGACCGCGTTCGGCATGTTCGTGGGCCTTGCGTTTCGCAGCACGGCGGCCGCGATCGGCGGCGGCTTGACCTATCTGTTCGTGATCGAGAGCCTCGTCGGCGGGCTGTTCCGCAACACCTCGTGGTTGAAAGAGGTCCTGAAGTTCCTGCCCGGCCTCAACGCCAACGGCGTCAACGCCACGTTCCCCTATACGTTCCGCAACCCCAACGCCGCGACGACCGTGCTCGTCAGCGGCACCCGCGGCACCATCACATTGATGGTGTACCTCGTGCTCTTCGTGGTGGTGGCCGCGCTCATCTTCCGTACCCGGGACGTCGGCGCATAAGGTCGAAGCGCTGAAGGAGCGCACGAGCCCTCTTTTCGGGCAAGATGCGGCGGCGGCAAACCAAGTTCTTAGCTGTTTCTCATCGTGTGTTCACCGTTTCGTCAGGTCCGGCATGCATGATGGAGGCATGTCTCGCGAGCAGGCTGTCCGGATGATTCGCCTATGGACGATCGCGTCGGGCGTTGCGGGATTCGGCCTGACGGCCGTGCTCGGCGTCGTCGCCGCGCACAGTTTTGCCGGCCGCACGATCGCGACGACTCGCGTGCCGACCGGGTCGGATGTGGCGCCGCAGGCGGTCGCGCCGGACTCCCTCGGGAACACCAACCAGCCGCCGGCCGCCGTGTCGGGCGGATCGTGACGACGATGCTGGCCACCGCCGAGTTCCGTTCGTTGGGCACCGGCGTGCGAGTTGTTACCGCCGAGGCGGACGACCTTGATGCCGCCGTGGCAGCGGTGCAGCGCGTTCTGACGGAGATCGACGCAACCTGTAGTCGGTTCCGCGAGGACTCCGAGATCTCGCAACTCAATCGCGCCGCCGGCCGCCCGACGCCGGTCAGCCCACTGCTCTTTTGTGCCTTGAGGGCCGCCGTCCGCGTCGGCCGGATGACGGCAGGAGCCGTCGACCCGACGGTCGGGACGGCGATGCGCATCATCGGGTACGATCGCGACTTCGCCGCGCTGCCCTCGGATGGCACCGTCAAGATCGCGGTGCGTCCCGTACCGGGCTATGAGGCGATCGCCCTCGACGGCGCCCGTCAGTTCGTCACCCTCCAACCGGACGTGGAGATCGACCTTGGCGCGACCGCGAAGGCGCTTGCCGCCGATCTCGCGGCCAAGGCCGCCTTCGACGCCGGCGGCGATGGCGTGCTGGTCAGCCTTGGCGGGGACATGGCGGTCGTGGGATCCGCGCCCATGGGGGGCTGGCCGATCCTGGTCGCCGAAGACCACGCCGCGGCACGCGATCAAGGGGGCGACGTCATCGCCCTCACGGCGGGCGCCATCGCCACGTCGAGCACGACGGTGCGCCGCTGGCGCCAGGGTGGCAGCGCGCGCCACCACATCATCGACCCGCAGACCGGGGCATCCGCCGCGGTGTACTGGAGAACGGCGAGTGTCGTCGCCGCCACCTGCGTGGATGCGAATGCCGCGGCGACCGCATCCATCGTCTGGGGCGAGCGCGCTGTCGCCTGGCTCGCGCAATACGGTCTTGCGGCGCGACTGGTGGGCGCCGATGGGACGGTGACGCGCGCGAACGGCTGGCCGCTGCCGGTGTTGAGCGCCGCATGATCGGTCCAACTCCGCTCTGGTACACGACCCGTGGGGCTGGCATGGTGCTGTTGATCTTCATGACGGTCTCCGTCGTCCTGGGCATCCTGACGACGAGTCGATGGGGCACCGCGGGCACGCCACGGCTCGTCACCAGCGGCCTGCATCGCAACCTCTCGTTGCTCACCCTCGTCTTCCTCGCGCTGCACATCGTTACGGCGATCGCCGACTCGTTCGCCCACCTGGGGCTCAGAGACGCGGTCATCCCGTTCGTCTCGGCCTACCGGCCCATCTGGCTGGGCGTGGGCGTGCTGGGCGCCGAGCTCTTCGTTGCCGTGGTGATCACCAGCCTCCTGCGCCGCCATCTCGGCTACCAGCTCTGGCGGCTCACACACTGGGTGTCGTACGCGAGCTGGCCGCTGGCGCTGGTCCATGGGCTGGGTACTGGGAGTGACACGAGGGCCGGCTGGGCGCTGGCGTTGACCGCGCTCTGCGTGTTCGCGGTCCTGTTGTCGCTTGCCTGGCGCCTGGCCGCGGGCGCGCCCAGGACGGAACCGGTTCGCCTCGCGGCCGTGGGCGTCACGACTTTCTTTACCGTCCTGCTGGTGCTGTGGATGATCGGCGGGCCGTTGAAGTCCGGATGGGCCGTCGCGGCCGGCACGCCGTGCAACCTGATCAGCGTCTCTCCCTCGAATGCGTCGAATGCGTCGCCCACGTCGTGCTCGACGCCATGAGCCGTTCCATGGTCGGCCTGCTGGCCGCCGTGCTCCTGATCACCTCGTGCGCACCGTTGCGTTCGGCCGCCACCACCCGCACTCCAACCCCGGGGTCGTCCCTTAGCGCAACGCCCTCCCCGACAGCGACACCCGCCTCGCCCAAGCACGTCTTTGTGATCGTGATGGAAAACAGTTCCTATGAGAGCGCGCTGGCGCAGCCCTACCTGGCGAGCCTCGCGTCGCAATACGGGGTGGCCACGGACGACCATTCGGTCGCCAAGCCCAGCCTTCCCAATTATTTGGCGCTCACCTCAGGGTCGACCTGGGGCATTCACGACGACGGCTTCCACACGCTGCCGTCGACCGGACTCGGGGTGGAGCTTACGGACGCCAACGTCTCCTGGAAGGCGTACATGGAGGGCTTCACCGGTGACTGTTTCAACAGTCCCTATCCGTACGCGCTCAAGCACAATCCCTTCGCCTATTACGGCAATCAATGCCCGCCGAACGTCGTCGCGATGACCCAGCTAGCTGCAGACCTCGGTGGCGACACGCCCCAGCTCTCCTGGATCACGCCGGGGCTCTGCCATGATGGCCATGACTGTTCCCGCCGGGTGGCCGATCAATGGCTGGCGACGATCGTCCCGCAGATCACGGCGTCACCAGCCTGGCAGTCCGATGGCTTGTTGTTTATCACGGCGGATGAGAGCGACGGGTTCGGCGATCGGGTGCCGTTAGTGGTCGTTGGCCCAACCGTCCATGGCCAGCGATTCACGGCGCCGCTCGATCACTTTTCCCTGCTGGCAACGATGGCCGACGCGCTCGGGGTCGCAAGACCCGGCCAGGCGACCGAAGCAACCCCGCTCGTTACGGGGTAGGGCTACGAAGCCGGTCCATCGCCTCGACGCCCGCCTTCATCCACTCACGCGAAAAGATCCAGGATTCGACGCCCCACAGCAGCACCACGCTGGCCCCCCGATCATGGTAGGCAGTTGCGCTGTCGACCAGGTCCTGCGGCGTGAAGCCGGGGGCGTCCTCCCAGGGGACGCCCTGCATCTCGGTGATCCAGAGCTGTTTGCCGGCGGCGCGGGCCTGTGCCGACCAGTAGGTGATGATGTCGCTCTTCCAGGCGATCCGCTCTTCCGCCGCGTCCTCACTGAGTGGCGTGGTCGGAGTCACCACGTAGACATCGAGACCAAGCACGTCGCCCATCTGCAGGGTGTCGCCGGGATGCCCCGAGGCCTTGGGCCCGGGGAGCAGCCGGTACAGCCAGGCCAGCGGGCTGCGGCCCTTTTTGTCCAACGAGATGTGCGAGGAGTTGAAGGTCGTGACCACCACCGGATGCGAGCGGTCGGCCGCCCGCAGCACGTCGATCTCGTTGTCCACCAGCGTGGTGGTCAGCGCTGGTGAGTGGCCGGTATTCGTCGTCACGCTGTCCAGCGGCTCGTTTTCGACCTGCCACGCGAACAGCTCGGGCAACGCGGCGTAGCGCGTGACGGCGGTGGTCAGGTAGGTCCTGTAGGCGGGGCCGGCAGTGATCTGTCGCAGGTCGGCACCCTGCGATGGCGGAAGCCAACCTGGCACGTAGACCTCGGGATACACCAGGTTGCGGACGCCGACAACGAAGACGACGCGCGTCGCCCTCCGGTGGTGCCGGTTGTACTGGCGGATGATCTCGATCAGCCCGTCCGGCGCTGAGAAGTCGAAGGCGTCGGGCCACGGTTGGACCTGGCTCCAGTAGATGGGAAGACGGATCAGGTCCGGATGCAGCGTGTTGAGGAGCGTGCGCAGCGCCGCAGCGGGCGTCTCGTTGAGGAGCCGCGGAACCGACCAGGGGCTGAACGAGAATCCCACCAGCGGCGGTGAGGGCGGGGGGGCGGAGACGGCCGGCGCGGCGACCGGCGTGACGTTGAGGACCAGGGCGGCGACCATCCCGGCAATGGTGGCTGAGCCGGCCTTGCGGCGAACGCCGCGACTGTTCCCCTTCATCCCGCTCCCATCAAATCAGGCTCAGATGAGAGCCTGATGAAAGTCTAGTCCGGCAAGCAGCCCTGTTTTGTATTCAGGCCCTTGAGCGAAGCGCCAAAGGCGCCCTATAATCCGGCCAGTTGGTCACCGGACACTCGGAAAAGGAGGTGGCTGGATTGTTTTACGGCGGAGGCGGACTGCTTCTCGTTCTCGGCATTATCGCGCTCGTCCTCGGTTACACCCTGATCGGGATCATCCTGATCATCCTGGCGCTCGTTACCGGCGGCTTCGGCTTCTACGGCGGTCGTCGCGCCTAGCGAAAAGTCTGTCGCGATGTGTCAGCCCTGCGTGTTGTCGAACGCGCTGCGCGGTGGCGTGTAGCCCAGCACGCAGGGCAACCCGTTGACCGTCAACTGGGCGTCGGTGATGGTGTTCGGGTTGTAGGCGTAAAAGCGACAGGTCGGCCAGGGCCGGCCCAGCACCGGGGGCAACGCCTCCGTCCCGGGCAGGAAGTAGTTGTCACCCACCTGGTGGACGCCACTCGGCATCCCGTACCACTCATCCGGCTTCTGGGCCAGCGCCTGCACCATGAACTGGTGCCAGATGGGGGCGGCGCCCACGATGCCGGTCGAGTTATGCGCCAGCGGCCTGTAGTCGGGGTTGCCGACCCACACCGCGGTCGCCAGGCTGGGCGTGAAGCCGACCGTCCAGTTATCGCGGAAGTCCTGGGTGGTCCCGGTCTTGGCGCCGACGTGGCGACCCGGCAGCGTGAGGTCGCCGCCACAGCCGAACTCCAGGCACCGGTTGCGGTCGTCAGACATCATGGAGTCGACAATGAACGCGGTCTGCGGGCTGATCGCGCGGAACTCGTTCCTCTTCGGATCCGCCGCGTAGAGCTCCTTGCCCAGGCCGTCCTGGATGTGCAGGACTGGCGCCGGGCGGTGCCGCACGCCCAGGGTCGCGAGGGTCGCCGCGCCCGTCGCCATATCGAGCGGGGTCACCGCATAGCCGCCGAGCGTCAGGCTGAGGCCGTAGTCGCCATCCGGCCGAGTCAAGGTGGTGACGCCCATCCGTCGGGCCGTGCTCAGGACGGCGGGGATGCCAGTCAAAAGCTCAGTCTTGATGGCGGGAATGTTCAGGGAGTTGCCCATGGCGACTTTCAGGGGCACCGTGCCATGGAACTTCTCGTCGTAGTTCTGTGGGGCGTAGGGCTTGAGCCCGTCTTTGCCGCCGCCTAGGGGAAAGACCATCGGCTGGTCCAGGATGGGGCTCACCATGTTGAGCCGCCCACTTTCAATCGCCGCCGTGTAGGTGAAGATCTTGAAGGATGACCCCGGCTGGCGAGACGGGTTGGTGGCCATGTTGTACTGCCCGCCAGGCCGGTAGTAGTCGGCCCCGCCGACCATGGCGAGGACCTGCCCGGTCTTGGGGTCCATGGCGACCAGCGCCGCGTCGTGGAAGTTATAGAAGTCGCCCTTCTGGGCGATCTGGTCCCGGATCACCTGCTCACCCTCGTGCTGGAGCGTGAGGTCGAGGCTGGTGTAGATCCGGTAACCCTTGCGGTCGCTCGGCCGGATGTGAAACTGCTCGCTCAAGACCTGCAGTACGTAGTCGACGAAGTGTGGCGCCTGAAGCGGGTTCGATGGCGGAAAGACCTGTAGCTTCTCGTCAGCGGCCGCCAGAGCCTGGGCTGGCGTAATCACCTTCTGGTCGAGCAGCGCATTGAGCACCTCGAGCTGACGCGCCTTCGCGTGCTCGGGGTTCATCAGCGGGCTATTCTGCGTGGGCGCCTGCGGGAGACCGGCCAGCATGGCCGCCTGGGCGAGCGTCAGGTCATGCGCCGTGGTGTGGAAGAAGGTGCGCGCGGCGGATTCGATGCCATAGCTCTGGCTACCGTAGTAGATGGTATTGAGGTACATCTCGAGGATCTGGTCCTTCGAGTAGCGGCCATTCAGGTCGACGGCAAGGACCGCCTCCTTTAACTTTCGCTGCAGGGTGGGCGCCGGATTGGGACCGATGAAGACCTGCTTGACGAGTTGCTGGCTGATGGTGCTGCCGCCCTGGCTGATGTGGTGATGGGAGTAGTCGGCCACCGCCGCGCGCGCGATGCCACCCACGTCCACCCCGTTGTTGTCGTAGAACGTGCGATCCTCGATCGCGATGGTCGCCTGCTTGATGAAGGGCGTGATGTACGTCAACGGCACCACGATCCGGTGGTCACCGTGCGCCCCGAGGTCGGCGAGCAGCGTGCCGTGCCGGTCGAAGACCAGGGTGTCCTGGTCGAGGGCGCTGGCCGACAGGCCATCGACGGCCGGAAGGTTGCCCACCGTTTCCGCGGCCAACGCGGGCACCGCCATCAGCGGGAGCCCGAAGACGAGGAGGAGACCGAGCAGCAAGATTCGTCGGGTTCTTGACCGCCGCTGGCTCCGGCGAGCCAGGCGAATATGCCGATAGACGGCGTACCGGGAGCGGCGCCGCCTAGGCATGCGCGCGCAACCGTAGCCGCAAACGAACTGGATTCCCGTCCATCACGAAACATGATAACGCAAGTGTTAGATCATTTGCATATTGGCAGCATGGAACAATCCCGGCCGGCGGGGGGTTGTCCATGGTGTGAACAGAGCAACATTTGCCGCCGGATGCTTTTGGGGCGTCGAAGCCGCCTTCCGTCAGATTCCGGGTGTGACCGCGTCCATGGTCGGGTATACGGGCGGGACCGCGGTCGACCCGACGTACAAGCAGGTCTGTACCGGCCGGACTGGGCACGCGGAAGCGGTCCAGGTCGACTTCGACCCGGCCCAGGTCA
The DNA here is from genome assembly GCA_036564925.1 of Candidatus Dormiibacterota bacterium. Classification (GTDB taxonomy): domain Bacteria; phylum Chloroflexota; class Dormibacteria; order CF-121; family CF-121; genus JALYYC01. The sequence continues at coordinate 12,975 of DATCOB010000069.1, forward strand.
GCTACGAGCAGCTATTGAACATTTTCTGGGAAAATCATGACCCCACGACGCGCAACCGCCAGGGGTGGGACATTGGCACCCAGTACCGCTCCGGCATCTTCGTCCACGATCCGGAGCAGCAGGCCGCGGCCACCGCGTCACGTGATGCCCGGCAACAGCACACCCGCAAGACCATCGTGACCGAGATCACGCCGGCGGTCGCCTTCTATCCCGCCGAGGACTATCACCAGCGGTACCTCGAGAAGCGCGGCGAGGTCACCTGCCACATCGGCCTGGCGCCCGAGCAGCTCAAGGGCTAGACCGCGCGATAGCGGACGCAGGAGACCAGGTGGTCATTGACCATCCCCGTCGCCTGCATCAGGGCGTAGCAGATGGTCGGACCGGCGAAGCCCGCTCCGCGCCGCTTAAGGTCACGGCTCATCGCCCGCGACTCGTCGGTCTGGGCCGGCACGTCGGCGACCGTTTGGCACGCGTTCGTGCGGGGCTGCCCGCCGACAAATGACCACAGGTAGGTGGCGAAGCTTCCCTGCTCGTCAGCCACGGTGACGGCGATGGCGGCGTTCCGAATCGCGCTCTCCACTTTGCGCCGGTTGCGAATGATGCCGGTCGAGGCCAGGATGTGCGCCACGTCCGCCTCGTCGAGTCGCGCCACCGCCACCGGGTCGAAGTCGCAAAACGCGGCGCGGTACGCGTCCCGCCGGCGCAGCACCGTCAGCCAGCTCAGTCCGGCCTGCGCCCCTTCCAGGATGAGGAATTCGAACAGCCGCCGATCGTCGCGGACGGGCACGCCCCACTCGCGGTCGTGATAGTCCAACAGCAGCGGATCGGATTCTGCCCACGCGCATCGAACCATGGTTGCCATAATCGCATCGTGGCCTCCTTTGCGCCGTGGAGTTTCGAGCTGGCTGGACGAGTCGAGGAACACCGGTTCAAGAGCGAGGCCCTGAAGGCGAATCGCCTCGGTGACCCCTGGGAGCGGCCGCTGTGGGTCTACCTGCCGCCCGGCTACGACGCTGATGAGTCGCGGCGCTATCCGAGCATCTACGTCATTCAGGGGCTCACCGGGCAGCTCGATATGTGGCGAAATCGGGCGCCCTTTCGCCGCAACGTCCCGGAGCTGGCCGACGCCCAGTTCGCGACCGGTGGCGCGCCAGTCTGCATCCTTGTCTTTGTCGACTGCTGGACCTCGGTCGGCGGCAGCCAGTTCCTCGATTCCCCGGGCACCGGTCGGTATCACACGTACCTGTGCGACGAGGTCGTGCCCTGGGTCGACCGCCATTACCCGACGCTGGCGAAGCCCGGCCACCGCGGCATCATGGGCAAGTCGAGCGGCGGCTACGGGGCGATGATCACGCCCATGCTGCGCCCCGATCTCTTTGGGGGGCTGGCGACTCATGCCGGCGACGCGCTCTTCGAGATGTCGTATCAGAATGCATTTCCCAAATCCGTGCGGACGTTGCGGGATCTCTACCATGGCTCCTTCGATGAGTTCTGGCGCGACTTCCGCAGCCGGCCGGCGTTCAGCAAGGACGGCGATGGCGAGCTGCTCAACGACTGGTGCATGGCGGCGTGCTACTCGGCGGATGACGATGGCACCGTCCGGCTACCGTACGACCCCGCCACCGGCCGGATCATCCCCGACGTCTGGGAGCGCTGGCTGCGGTGGGACCCGGTACGGATGGTGCCGCATCACGCGGAGGCGCTGCGCCACATGCGGGCGATCTATATCGATGCCGGGAAGCGCGACCAGTTCTGGCTCGACCTTGGTGCCGAGGCTTTCCGCCGCGCGCTCGAAGCGATCGGCGTGACAGACGTCTTCTTTACGCTTTTCGACGCCACGCATGATGCGATCGAGTACCGGTACCCGATCGGGATCAAGTACCTGGCCGAGCGTCTATCGCCCTAGCCGGACGGGTAGCCGCGGGGACCAGCCGAATATCCGGGGTCGCACCTGACCGTCCGGGCGAAGCTGGTGCGCCTGCTCGCGCGCAACGATGGACCCATGAACACTTTGAAAGAGTTGTCGAAAGACATCGAAGAGTTAGTCGAGCGAGCGAGCAACAGCGTGGTCCAGGTCGATGCCCGCCGGGGTCGCGCCGGTACCGGGATCGTCTGGGACAAGGACCTCGTCCTGACGGCCAACCACGTCGTCGAGCAGGAGGACGACATCGAGGTCGTGGTCGGGGAGAAGCGCAGCAAGGCCACCCTTGCCGGTCGCGATCCCGGGACCGACCTCGCCATCCTGAGAGTAAAAGGCCTCAACGCGAGCCCGATGGCGCGCGGCCAGGTCAAGGACCTCAAGCCGGGGCAGATCGTGCTGGCGATCGGCCGGCCGGGTGGCCTGAAGGCGACCTTCGGCACCATCAGTGCCGTGTCCTCGTCGTGGCGGGGATGGCGCGGCAGCGACATCGAGCATCTGATCCAGACCAACGCCCCCCTCTATCCGGGGTTCTCCGGCGGCCCGCTGGTCGATGTGGAAGGTCGCGCGGTCGGCATGAATAGCTGGGTGTTTGGCCGCGGGGACGGCCGGGCCATCGCGATGGATGTCGCCGAACGCGTGGTCGACAGCCTGAAGGCGGATGGCCGGATCAAGCGCGCCTACCTCGGGATCGGAACGCAGCCCGTGCCGTTGCCCGACACGGTCAAGGCCAAGGCGAAGCAGGAGAGTGGCTTGCTGGTGATCACGGTCGAGCCGCAGGGTCCAGCGGAGAAGGGTGGGGTGATGCAGGGCGACACGCTGATCGCCGTTGACGGCACGTCGACCGCCACCCTCGACGCCCTCTACGCCGGACTCAAAAAGCTCAGGGTCGGGTCCACGTCGACGGTCACCGTGGTCCGTGCGGGCGAGCTCAAACATCTGAGCGTCACGGTGGGGGAGGCCGGCCGCTAACCGCGTTCGCGCTATCGTGATGGCCGTGTTCTTTCGGAGCGCGGCCATCTTCTTGCTCGGGGCCTACATCGTCAACGCCACCGTGGTCTCGGCGATCAAGACCTTCATCCTGCCGCGCGGGGCCCGGGTCACCCTGAGCCGGGTTGTGTTCACCGCCATCCGCTGGATCTTTAACCTGGTGGCCCGGCCGTCCCGACCCTACCTTGTCCGCGACCGCATCATGGCGATGTACACCCCGATCACGCTGGTGGCGCTGCCGGCGGTCTGGCTGTTCCTGGTGGGCGCCGGATTCGCGATCATGTTCTTCGCCCTGGGCGTGCGCCCGCTCAGCGAGGCGGTCGTCACCAGCGGTTCGTCGGTCGTCACGGTCGGCTTCGAGCGGCCGCACCTGTTCCCCGCGATCCTCCTCAGCTTCGTCGAATCGGCGCTCGGTCTGGGCCTGGTCGCACTGCTCATCAGCTACCTGCCGACGATCTACGCCGCCTATTCCCGGCGCGAGACAGTGGTCGGCCAGCTCGAGCCGCTGGCTGGCACGCCGCCGTCCCCACAGGTGATGTTGCTACGCCACCACTCCATCATCGGGCTCGAGCGGCTCGACCGGGTCTGGACCCGTTGGCAGGAGTGGTTCGCCGATATGGAGGAGAGCCATACGTCCATCGCCGCGCTGGTGTTCTTTCGATCACCGCACCCGAACCGTTCGTGGGTCACGGCGGCTGGCTGCGTGCTCGATACCGCGGCTATCGACCTGGCCTGTCTCGACGGACCACCCTCGCCGGAGGCCCAGCTGTGCATCCGGGCCGGCTTCGTGGCCCTGCGCCGGATTGCCGACTTCTTCGACATCGGCTATGACCCCGACCCCAAGCCGGACGATGCCATCTCCGTCCGCCGCGAGGAGTTCGATGCGCTGTGGTCCGCCCTTTCAAAGGCCGGCGTCCCGCTCAAGTCGGACCAGGCCAGGGCGTGGCGGGACTACGCCGGCTGGCGGGTGAACTACGACCAGGTCATCCGGGCGCTGGCCACCCTGACCATGGCGCCGGTCGCCCCCTGGACCTCCGACCGCGCATTGCCCTTCCGATTTACTCCCCTTGTGCAACAGACCGTCGAAGCCGACGAGTAGGCGAATACCCCGGGGTCACCGAGCGTGATGATGCCGGAATTGGTTGATTTCGTGAGCCTCCACCGGTAGGGTTTTGCCATGAGTCATCACACTTCGGAACACGGCGGTCAGGGCGGTCAACAGCAGCAGCAGCCTGGCAAACAGGGCGGCGGCCAGCAGATGCCGCAAAAACAGGGCGGCGGCCAGGGCGGTCAACAGCAGCAGCCTGGCAAACAGGGCGGCGGTCAGCAGGTGCCGCAAAAACAAGGCGGCGGCCAGCAGCAACCGCAAAAGCAGGGTGGCGGCTTCCCGGGCGGCGGGGGCGGCCAGCGTCAGGATGGTGGCGGCGGGCAGCGGCAGGCCGGCGGCGACGTGGTGCCCTCGGGCGGCGACCAGACCGCCGAGTAGGGGCGCCGAAACAAAACAGTCGCAGGTCGGACAACCCTCCTCACAAGAGCTTCGGAAAGGCGGCGGTCGCGGGTTGATACGAACAGTGCCAAAGCAGGCCTGACCATGTTGACCACGAACCGCCGCCTTATCCTTGCCCTCACCGGGTCGGCCGGGTTCGTCGTTGCCTTTGGACTCTGGCTCAAATTGGATTGGGGCGGCATCAGTCGCACCCAGCAGGTCGATGACATCGGCCAGTTCGTTCTGGCCTTCGCCGCAGCCGGCGCCTGTGCCTTCGCCGCCTCCCGCCAGCTGGGCCGGAGCCGGGTGGCCTGGCTGCTCATGGCAGTCTCCGCCCTGTCGTGGGGCGCGGGCGAGGTGGCCTGGTCCTACTACGAGCTGCTCAAGGGCCAGCAGGTCCCGTTCCCCTCCTATTCGGACCTGGGCTTCCTCCTGGCCGTTCCCTTCGCCATCGCCGGTGTTCTGTTCTTTCCGTCGGCGCGCTCGCGAGCCACGTCGCTGATCCGAACCGTCCTCGACGGCCTCATCATTGCCGGGTCCTTGCTCCTCGTCAGCTGGGCGACGGTTCTGGGCACCGTCTACCGGGCAGGGACGGGCAGCATCGTTTCGCAGCTGATCAGCCTGGCATATCCAGCCGGTGACGTCGTGATCGGCACGATGGTCCTCATCCTGGCGTCCCGGGCTCCGCGGTCGATACGCCTACCGCTCCTGTTGCTGGCCAGCGGCCTGTTGGCGAACCTGCTGGCGGACAGTGGGTTCGCGTACCTGACTACGACCAACACTTACGGCCCCGGAAACCCGATCGATGTCGGCTGGGTCGCGGGGTACCTCCTCGTTGCACTGGCCGCCTGGCGGGCGGCTTCCACGCCGGCGGTGGCGACGGCCCAGGAAGAAGCTCCGGGTCGCCTATGGGCGCTTCTGCCGTATGTGCCGGTGGCGGTCGCGGCCATCACGGCGGCAGTCGAAGAACTTGCGCCGAGCGAGCTGGACTCGGTCGTCTTCTGGAGCCTGATGGGCATGGTGCTGCTCGTCACAGTCCGCCAATTCCTCATGCTCGTCGACAACCAGGCACTGAACCGGCAGCTCGAGGCGAATGCCACAGCGCTGCGTGAGGGCGAGGAGCATTTCCGGTCCCTGGTGCAGAACTCCTCCGACGTCATCACCTTGATCGATCGTGACGGCACCATCCGCTACCAGAGCGCCTCGATCGATCGGATCTTCGGTTACGGGAACGGCCGGCTGCTCGGCACCCACTTCGGCGATCTCGTTCACCCGGACGACGCCACCGCGGTGCTGCGCCGAATCGACGAGGCCATCAATATCGAAGGGCCGCCCATCTCCGTCGAGTGCCGGCTTCGTCGGGAGGACGACTCCTACTGTCCGGCCGAGGTGACCATCACCAACCTGCTCAATGTGCGAAGCGTCCATGGACTGGTCCTGAACACGCGCGATATCAGTGAGCGGAAGGCCCTGGAAGAGAAGCTCACCCACCAGGCGTTCCACGACTCGCTGACCAATCTGCCCAACCGGGCCGCGTTCCGCGTTGTCCTGGACCACGCGCTGCAGGGCGGCGCGAAGGGCCAGATTGCGGTGCTGTTCCTGGATCTCGACGACTTCAAGGCCGTGAACGATTCGCTCGGTCACGAGGCCGGCGATCAGCTGCTGACCGCCGTCGGTAAGCGGATCGAGGCAACACTTCGGCCCGGTGACACGGTGGCTCGGCTGGGCGGCGACGAGTTTGCGGTCCTGCTCAAGAACATGGAAAACGAGGGCATTGCGACAAGAGTCGCCGACCGGATCACCCGGCAGTTGGCGACACCCTTCGCGATCAGTGGGAAAGAACTGTTTGTCCACGCCAGTATCGGCATCGCCGGCCTGGTGTCGGGTGAGGAAGCCGCCGAAGAGTTACTCAAGAATGCGGACGTGGCCATGTACATCGCCAAGGCCCGTGGCAAGGCTCGCTACGTGGAGTTCGAAGCGAGCCTCCACCGGGTGGCGGTGGAGCGGATGGAGCTCGAGGCCGACATGCACGATGCGGTGGTTCGCAAGGAGTTCGTGCTCCATTACCAGCCCGTGGTCGTCCTCGAGAGTGTGGCGGTGCACAGCGTCGAGGCTTTGGTCCGCTGGAATCACCCTCGCCGAGGCCTGTTGTACCCAGCGGATTTCATCGGCGTAGCCGAGCAGACCGGCATGATCGTGGACCTGGGGCGCTGGGTCCTGCAGCAGGCGAGCCGCGATGTCCGCCGATGGCAGGTCCGCTACCCCTCCAGCCCGCCGATGCTGGTCAGCGTCAACATCTCGGGCCGGCAGCTGCAGCGGCCGGGCCTCCTGGACGACGTTGCGGACGCCGTCGAGGGCGCGGGACTGGACCCGCAGTCGCTCATCCTGGAGCTGACGGAAAGCGTCCTGATGGAGGAAACAGAGACGATCGCGCACACGCTGCAGGAGCTTCGCCTCCAAGGAATCCGGCTTGCGCTGGACGACTTCGGCACCGGCTACTCATCCCTGGGCCACCTTCGAGACTTTCCGGTTGACATCCTGAAACTGGACAAGTCCTTCGTCAGCGGCATTGGCACCGGACTCGCCGACGCCGCCATCCTGCGCGCCGTGATCGGGCTCGGCAACACGTTGGGCCTGCTCACCATCGGCGAGGGAATCGAGCGCGCCGAGCAGCTCGCCGCCCTGAACACCATGGGATGTCACGCCGGCCAGGGGTTCTATCTCTCCAGGCCGCTGACGGTCGACGCGCTCGACGCCTTGCTGGCCGGCTGCCTTCCCTCCGCGAGCGGCCGCCAGCTCCCGCCCGCCTGGAAGCTGACCGCCTGATCCGCCCGCTTGCTACATTGGCGCATGCGCGCCCATCCTCTAGCGACCGGAACGGTCCTCCTTGCGTTGGCGGCCTGCTCGGAGCAGCCGCCGCCCAGCGTCAGGAATCTGCCGCCGCCGATCATCGTCGATGGGGCGCTCGTGATCCCATCCACCTGTGGTGAGGCACGAGCGCCGTATCACCCGGGCGAGCCGTCGCTGGCGGTGGACCCGAAGGATCCGCAACGGCTGGTGGCGACTTGGCAGCAGCTCGGTTCGCCGGTCGGCCTCGGGAACATGGTCGCCTCCACCAGGGATGGCGGCCAGACGTGGATCGGGGAGATCCTTCCGGCGCTGACCCATTGCACGGGCGGCATCTACGCGACGGCCACCGATCCCTGGGTCTCGATCGGCCCCGATCACGTCGCGTACGTGTCCTCGCTGGTCAGCCGTCCGGCCTTAAACGGCGCGGTGACCCGGGACATCGTCGTCAGCACGTCGCAGGAGGATGGCATGTCCTGGCAGGCTCCCGTGGTCGTCGAGAGCCAGCCGGGACCGCCGACACTCCTGGACAAGGACGCCATCCTCGCCGACCCTCGGCGCCCTGGCAGCGCCTACGTCGTCTGGGTCGAATATGCCGGCAGCGGAAGGGCCGAGCCGTCGATCGACCAGGTCTACTTGTCCCGCACCCAGGACGCCGGGCACACATGGTCGAGCCCGGCGGCCATCTACGCCGGCGGTGACGAAGCCCAGCAGAACCAGTTGCTGATGACCGCCGACGGCACCTTGCTGGACGTGTTCGTGGAGGGATCATCGCTGCCCGGCGGCCCGCACCCGCCCGCCCTTCCGGTCAAGATCCGGGTCATCCGCTCCAAAGACCAGGGGCAGACCTGGTCCAGCCCGGTCGATGCGGCGAGCTTCATCTACACGAATACCGTGGATCCCGGATCGGGCAGCCAGTTGCGATTCTTTGGCCAGGACATCACGGCGGCGTCCGCCGGTAACGCCGTCTATGTCAGCTGGTTCGTCGACTATCCAGGGCTGAATTCCGGGATCTGGGTGGCTCGATCGGAAGATCGCGGTACGCATTGGAGCGAACCCCGGTTGGTCGCGAGCGAGAAGTCCGAAGCGTTTCTACCGACGCTGGCGGTCGCCGGTAACGCGACGGTGGGGGTTTTGTGGTTTGACTTCCGGCACTTCAGCGCGGGCAATCCCACGCTCGACACGGATGTCTGGTTCAGCAGCTCGCGCGACCGGGGCGCTCGCTGGGTCGAGCGGCACGTGGCCGGTCCCTTCGACCTGCGGTCGGCACCGGCCGTCCGATTCGGCCCCTTCATCGGCGACTACATGGGCCTGGTCGGCCTCCCGGACGGCTTTGGTGCCCTCTTCGTGCAAGCCGCGCCGCAGGCCAAGAACGGGCCCACCGACGTCTTCTTCGAAAAGATCCCGTCCTGAGCCCGGTCACGGCATCACGGCGGCTCCGCGCCGGTCTGCGCGCCGTCCGCGACCTATCGGGTTACGCGGCCCGGTGCTCGACCGCGACTGCGCCGCCGTGATGCCGCTGGACGGCGCACCGGCGCGAGATAGTTTCTGAGCTAACTAGGCTTTCGGCCGAAGAAGTTGGTTCCCAGCGCACTCATGACGAGCTGACCGTGCTGGTTGCGCAGCTCGCCGCGCCAGCGGACGATCCCCATGGTCGGCCGGCTGTTCGAGACCCGGGTCTCCAGGACTTCGATCTGAGCGCTCAGCGTGTCACCGGGCCGGACGGGCAGGGGCCAGCGCAGGTCTTCCATTCCCGGCGAGCCCATGCTCGAGGTGCCGGCGATCAGGTTCTGCACCAGCAGGTGCATGAAGAGGCCGCCGGTATGCCAGCCGCTGGCGATCAAGCCGCCGTAGATCGTGAAGCTGGCGGCGTTTGGATCGAGGTGCATCGGCTGGGGATCGAACTGCCGGGCGAACGTGATGATCTCGGCCTCGCTCACATTGACGCTGCCGAGCTCGATGACCTCCCCGATGCGGAAGTCCTCGTAGTACCGGATCAGCGGTCGAGCGTCCGTTCGAGCTGATCCAGGTGGATCTCGAGGTGGGCGCAGAGCGGAAGGGCCGCGAGCTCCTGGGCGCTCATCGTGAAGCCGGGGTACAGGGTCGCGCGCCGTGCCAGCGCCGCGGCATCGGCGGAGCGGAGGTAGGCCGCCGTCCGCTGATGGTCGCGCTGGGTCAGCCTGAGCAGTTGCTCGGCCGGCACCGAGCTCAGCGGTTCTGCGGCGACGTCGCGGCTCTGCGCCGCGTTCAGCACGTCCACGTCCGTCATCTTGCCCGATCCGACCTGTGAGACGAGCATCCCGTAAAACTTGGACAACACGACGATGTGGGCCAGCACGTCGTGCCCGCTCCAACTCTCCGCGCGCGCTCCGCCGTCTTCGATACCGCGACGGACCAGTTCGCCCAGGCGCGCCGAGCCCGTTTCCAGGCGCCGGGCCAGGTGTTCTCGCTCCTGGTCGAGCGTCTCATCGAGGAAGGCGCGGACATCCGCCTGCGTGAAGTTCGGACTCTCGATCTTCACCCGGTCAGTGTACGGCTTGATTCCGGCTAAGGTAGCAGGGGCGCATGATCCTCTCAGTCCGAGCCCACCCACGCGCAAGCAAGCCGAAGACCACCTGGGACGGTCAGATGCTCGAGGTGTGGGTGACGGCGCCGGCGCTCGAAGGCGAGGCGAACCGGGCGATCCTCGCCGCGGTCGCGAAATGGCTGCGGGTACCCCGCTCACGGGTTCGCCTGGTGCGGGGCGGTCGAAACCGCATCAAGGTGGTGCAGGTCGAGGGAGTGTCGGCGCTGCCACCTCCTGCCGACTAGGTCAGGTAGCCTGTTGCTGATGGGCCGCCGTGGGACGCAGATCCGGCAGCGTGTCGCGCCCTATGGCTCCTGGCGATCACCGATCACGGCGGATTTGATCGTCGCCGGAATGGTGGGGCTGTCGCAGCTCCAACTCGACGGCGACGACATCTATTGGGTTGAACAGCGACCGACCGAGGGGGGCCGCTACGTCGTCGTGCGCCGCGACCCGGACGGCGCCACGCAGGATGTGACCCCGGCTGGCTTCAATGTCCGGACGCGGGTACACGAATATGGAGGCGGCGCCTATTGCGTCGGCGACGGGACGGTCTGGTTCTCGAACTATGACGACCAGCGGCTGTACCGCCAGGAGAAGGGTCGCGCGCCGGCCCCGATCACGCCGCCCGGTGACCTCCGGTATGCGGACGCGGTGCTCGACCGCCATCATCAGCGTCTGTTCTGCGTTCAGGAGAACCATGCGACCGCGTCGATGTGGGCGGCGAACAGCATCGTGAGCCTCGATCCGCAGGGGAAGGGGCCGGTACGCGTGGTGGCGGAGGGCTACGACTTCTACGCCGGTCCCTGGCTCAGTCCCACCGGCTCCCACCTGGCCTGGCTTGCCTGGAATCACCCGAACATGCCCTGGGATGGCACAGAGCTCTGGGTCGCGGAATTGACCGAGTCGGGCGAGGTGCGCGCCCCGCGCCAGGTCGCGGGCGGCCCGGACGAATCGATCTTTCAACCGGAATGGTCGCCCGCGGGTGTCCTCTATTTCATGTCCGACCGCTCGAACTGGTGGAACCTGTACCGCTGGCGTCACCAGGGCATCGAGGGGGTCGCACAGATCGATGCCGAGCTGGGTACGCCGCAGTGGATGTTCGGCATGTCGACCTATGCCTTCGAGTCCGAACAGCGGATCGTCTGCCAGGTGCGCTCCAAGGGGGTGGCGCGGCTGGCCGTGATCGAGACGCAGACGGGTCGGCTGACCAACGTCGATACCCCGTTCACGGCCTTCGGTCCGTGGACGAAGGCACGGCCCGGCAAAGCGATCACGATCGCCGGGGCCCCGACGGAACCGTTTGCGGTGATGCTCGCCGACCTGGAGACCGGCCGCGTGGAGGTGTTGCGGCGCTCCATGGAGCTGCCGGTCGAGGCGACGTACCTTTCGGTTCCGGAGGCGATCGAGTTCCTCACCGAAGGTGGGCTCACGGCGCATGCGTTCTTTTACCCGCCCCGCAATCCGGATTACCTGGGGCCCGATGGTGAATTGCCACCGCTAATCGTCATGGCCCACGGCGGACCGACCGGGGCGGTCAGCAATGCGCTCGACCTGGAAACCCAGTACTGGACCAGTCGCGGTTTCGGCTATCTCATCGTCAACTACGGCGGCAGCGCGGGATTCGGTCGCGAGTACCGCCAGCGCCTCAATCACCAATGGGGCGTCGTCGATGTCGACGATTGCGTCAACGGGGCCCGTTACCTGGTCGACCGGGACCTTGCCGACAGGAACCGGGTGGCGATCACCGGTGGCAGCGCCGGCGGCTACACGGTCCTGCGCGCCCTGACCTCCAGGGATTTTTTCAAAGCCGGCGCCAGCCACTTCGGCATCAGCGACCTGGAGGCCTTTCACAGCGACACCCACAAGTTCGAGGCCCAGTATGACCAGAACCTAGTGGGCCCCTGGCCAGAGGCCCGCCAGGTGTATCGGGAGCGCTCGGCGATCCACGCGGTCGACCGGATCACGGCGCCCGTCATCCTGTTTCAGGGACTGGAAGACAAAGTCGTGCCGCCGAACCAGGCGGAGCGGATCGTCGCCGCGCTGCGGTCAAAGGGCTTGCCCGTTGCGTACGTCCCCTTCGAGGGCGAGCAGCATGGCTTTCGGATCGGAAAGAACATCAAGCGAGCGCTGGACGGCGAGCTGTATTTCTATTCCAGGGTGTTCGGGTTCGAGCTGGCCGACCCCGTCGAACCGGTCCCAATCGAGAACCTCTAGCCATGGCTAGGCACCCAGGTAGGCTCGCTGCACGTCCGGGTTCCGGCGGAGGTCCGCGCCGGTTCCGCTGAGCAGGATGCGTCCGGTCTCCACGACATAAGCCCGATCCGCGACCTCGAGCGCGCGCAGCGCATTCTGCTCGACGAGGAGGATCGTGACGCCGTCGCCGTGGATCTGCTGGATGACGTCGAAGACAGCGTCGACCATCTGGGGCGCGAGGCCGAGTGACGGTTCGTCAAGGAGCAGCAGCGTGGGTCGCGCCAGCAGGCCCCGCGCGATGGCCAGGATTTGCTGTTCGCCACCGGACAGCTGGCCGGCCGGGAGGTGCTGGCGCTGCCCGAGGATGGAGAAGCGCGTCATCAACTCGTCGATCTGTCGTTCGGCGGCCTGCCGGTCGGTGCGCACCCAGGTGCCGAGCGCGAGGTTCTCGCGAACCGTCAGCCGGGCCAGGATCTCGCGGCCTTCCGGGACCTGCACCAGGCCCCGACGAACGATGACATTCGGCGGCGTGGTGGCCAGATCGAGCTGATCGAACCGAGCAACACCCGCCTGGGGGCGAAGCAGTCCGGACAGGGTGTTCAGGATGGTTGTCTTGCCGGCGCCATTGGCGCCGATCAGGGCGACGATCTCGCCGGCGGCGATCTGAAAGGAGACGCCGCGAACCGCCTTGATGGCGCCGTAGGAGACCTCGAGGTTTCGGACCTCCAACAACGCCGCGGCCGGTTCGATGGAGGCCGGTTCGACGGATGCCGGCTGCGCCGCCGGAACTGCCACGCCCGTTGCGTCCGAGCCCGGCACGTGGGCCGCCGTCTCCTCGGCCCGGCTGCCGAGGTAGGCGGTGATGACCTGCGGGTCTGCCGAGACGGCGGTGGGCGGCCCATCCGCGATCTTCCGGCCAAAGTTCAGGACGGCGATTCGATGGCACACGCCCATCACCAGCCGCATGTCATGGTCGATCAGCAGGATGGTGAGGCCCTCGCCATTGAGCTGCTGGATCAGGTCGCGCACGCGATCCTTCTCGACCGGGTTCATCCCCGCGGCCGGTTCGTCGAGGATGAGCAGTTGTGGTTCCAGGGCCAGGGCGCGGGCGATCTCCAGGCGGCGCTGATCGCCGTAGGCGAGCGTGCCCGAGCGTCGCTCCGCATACCGGTCCGGCGCGAGACCGACTCGATCGAGCAGGTGGCGGGCCTGCTCGGTCCGCTTCCGCGCGTCATGGCGAAAGACCGGCAGGGGGACGAGCTGCTGCAGGGTGTCATGCGGACGGCGGGCATGCATCCCGACGAGGACGTTCTCCAGGGCGGTCAGGTTGCGATAGAGGCGCAGCGTCTGAAAGGTCCGCGCCACGCCGAGCCGGGCGATCGCATCAGGAGGGCGCCGCCCGAGTTCCGTGACCCCGGTGGGGCTGCCCAGCTGGATCCGGCCGGATTGGAACGGGACATAGCCGGTCACCAGGTTGACGAGCGTGGTCTTGCCGGCGCCGTTGGGCCCGATCAGCCCCGCGATCGTTCCGCGTTCGATCTCCATCGAGACGTCGTCCACGGCGTGGACGCCGCCGAAATGACGCCGGACCTCACTGAGCTGAAGCAGGGCTGCCACGCAGTCTCCAGTGTTGGGGCCACCAGCGCGGGCGGATCAGGGCCAGCCCGCCGCGGCCGACGATCCCCTGCGGACGGAAGATGATGACCAGGATGAGGATCAGGCCGTTGACCACGTCCCGGTAGGCGCTTGCCTGCCGGATGATCTCCGGTAGGGCCGTCAAAAAGACGGCGCCCACGATCGGCCCCAGCACGTTGGTCGTCCCGCCGGCAACGGCGAACGTGAGGATCTGGATGGCCCGGGTCACGCTGTACTCGGTCGGGTCGATAAAGAAGTTGATATGGGTCTCCAGCGCGCCGGCGTAGCCGGCCAGCACCGCGCCGATCACGAAGGCAACCATCTTGTAGACGGGGACATTGATTCCATTGCTGGAGGCGGCCAGCTCGTCTTCGCGGATCGCCGCCCAGGCGTGGCCCACCTTGGTTTTGGTCAGCCGCCAGGTGAGGTAGGCCACGATCGGCAGCGAGACGAGGATCGGCACGATCCCACCGAGTGGGTCCGCAGTGGGGTTCTTGAGACCCTGCCCCTCCCCGGTGATGGGCACGTTGAGGATGACCCCGAGCCGCAGCGCTTCAACGAAGCCGATGGTGGCGATCGCCAGGAAGATGCCGCGCAGCCGCAGCACCGGCAGGCCGACCAGAAAGCCGATGACGCCCGCCAGGAGCGAGCCCACCAGGATGTCCAGGGGTAAGGGGGTCGGCAGGTACAGGCTCATGATGACCGTGGTGTAGGCGCCCACCGCCATGAAGCCGGCGTTGGCCAGCGTGAGCTGCCCCGAATAGAAGGTGACGAAGAGGGAGATGGCGAGGATGGCATTCACCCCGATCTGCGCGATGAGCAGCTCGTGGGAGTTGTAGAAGCCGACCGGGTCGGTGAACAGCTGGGTAAAGAAGTCCACCTAGAGACGCTCGCGCAGCCGGGCGCCGAACAGCCCCTGCGGACGGATGACCAGCATCAGGAAGAGGGCGGCGAAGGCCACCCCGGCTTCGACGTTGCTGCCGAACCGGACGAAGGCCACCACCTCGATCAGCCCCAGCAGGTAGCCGCCCACGACGGCGCCCGGGATGCTGCCCATGCCACCGAGGACGATCACCGCCAGCCCTTTCAGTTCCACCTGGTCACGACCGATGTAGGGACTGATGTCTGAGAGCGCCAGCCCGAACAAAAGGCCGGCGAGCCCACCCAACGCCGACGATGCGAACAGGGTAGAGGCGAAGATGCGGTCGACGTTGATCCCGAGCAAGGTCGCCGCTCGCGGATTCTCGGCAACCGCGCGGAGGGCGCGTCCCACCTGGGTGAAGCGGATCACATACCCGAGCACCAGCATCAGCACGATCGACGTGACGAGGATGCCGAGCTTGGTGCCCTCCACGGTGAGTCCCGCGAAATGATAGGTGGGATTGGGCACGGTACCGGTCGGAAAACGGACGGAGTTGGCTCCGTCCTGCCACAGCCATGAGAAGAACGTGCCGGGGTTGGCCTGCTCCACGATCGCAACGAAGATGAGCGCCAGGCCGATGGTGGAGATCAACGCCGAAATCGGTGGGGCGTTCCGGCGACGCAGCGGTCGAAGCGCCACGTACTCGATCAGCAGCCCTAGCAGACCGCAGACGACCACGGCGATCGCGGCGGCCACGATGAAGGGCGTCCCGTGGAGCGCCACCAGCGAGTAGGTGATGACCGCCCCCAGCATGAATACCGCGCTGTGGGCGAGGTTCAGGACATCGAGGACTCCGAAGACCAGCGTGTAGCCGACCGCGAACAGGGCGTAGATCGACCCGATAAAAATCGCGTTGAGGAGCTGCTGGGCCAACGGGTCAGATCAACGTCAGGAGACGGAGATCACCAGGTTGAAGCCGCCCGCCCCATCCATCTGGATGATCCAGATTGTCTGCTTCACATCGTGCGTGCTCGTGAACTGGAACCGTCCCAAGGGGCTGTCGATGTTGACCGCTTCCATGGCGTCGCGCAGGCGATTGCGGTCGCCGGACACGTCGCCAAAGGTCAGGCTCGCGCGCTTCGCCGAGTCCGCCAGGATCAAGATCCCGGTATACCCCTGCGCGGCGAACTGATCGGGGTCACTGTTGTATTTGCTCCGGTAGGCACTCACGAACTGCGCGTTGGAGGGAAAGGTGTTGTTGGTGTACCAGCCGCTCCCACTCTCCGCACCCTTTCCCGCCGCACCAGCCTGCTTCGAAACCACCGCGGTGTTGAATCCGTTCCCGCCGAGGAACTGGCCGGTGAACCCCTGCTTGCGGGCCTCGATCATGATCTTGGCCGGGATCCCGCCCAGGCTGGTGATGAAGATCACGTCCGGCTTCGCCTGCACCGCGCGCGTGACGGGCGTTGCGAAGTCGGCTGTGGTCTTGCTGAATTCCACTGTGTCGAGGAGTTGGATCCCGTACTGGCCGACCGTCGCCTTGACGATCTTGCCGCCGTCGGAGGAGAACTTATCGTCATTCGCCACCAAGAGCACGCCCGTCCTCGGATGCGCCTTGGTGGTGTAGGTCTTGATGTTCGCGGGGATCGCGGCTTCCTCGCCGAGGCTGTCGCGGAAGACATAGCGGCAGGGATCCGTCTTTGGATAATTGCAATCCGGGACGATGTGGATCCCGGTCGTGCTCACGGCGAGGATCGGGATCTTGAAGCTCTCGGCGAGCGGATGGACGGCCACGGCGGAGTTGGACAGCGTCGGACCGAGAAGGGCGAGCAACTGGCCTTGCTGGATCAGCCGCTGCGCAACCTGCGCCGACTGCGCCTTATCGGAGCCGTCGTCCTCGGTGTCGAGGGCCAGCTTGGCGCCGTTGACGCCGCCGCTGTTGTTGATCGTCTCGACGGCGAGATCCATACCCTTCTTGGAACTGGGTCCGTAGACGCCGCCGGGGCCGGTGATGGAAAGGATGGCGCCCAGGTGGATGGTCTTGCCCTGGTAGGAGCTGGAGGTGCTCGTGCCGCCCGAGTTCCCGCTTCCGCAGGCCGCCAGCACCAGCGCGATCGCGACGGCCAGCCCCCGGAGCTTCATTCCCACCGTGCTACAGCTTACCCGTAAGTGATGGTTTTTGGGGTAAAGCATTAATGAACTGTTAAGGTGAGTTAACTACCCATAAGGAGGGCACGTTGAAAAAAATTGCCGCGTTGATGGCGACGGGGGCGATGGCGTTGGCGGTCGGCGGCATCTCGGTGGCGGCGGCTGGGACACCAACTACTTGCGATTCGGGACACGGCGCCTTCGGCGCTTTTGCCCACGACCCGGGCGCCGTTCACCAGCTCGTTCTCTCCGATAAGGCCGAGGGGACCACTTTGGGCGCAGAGACTGGTGCAGCAAACAGCGGCTTCAGCGAAATCTGTAACGGCTAAAGCGCTTTGATTGAGAGCCCCGCTCGCGGCGGGGCTTTTCTTATTTCCCGGCGGGTTCGGTGCCTCGCTCCGGCTCGGTCGATGGCGCGGGCTCGACAACTGGTTCGGCCCTCGAGGGGCCTTCGATCGCTCTCAGCGCGGCCGTCGCCAGGTTCGTTTCCGCGGATGATGTCCCGGTCGCGACCTCGGCAGCCGCCAGGAATCGCGACTCGAGTTCATCGCCGACGCGCTCGATGAGGGTCTCGTGATGCTCGGGCTTGAGATCGTCGGGTTTCTGGTCTTCGGCCTTGTTCTCCATCAACCAATTCTACGGCTCGGTGCACGCCGGACCCGGCGTATCCTGCTGAAGACATGCGGCCCAAGGTCCTCCTGCTCGATATCGACGGCACCCTGGTCGACAACACTGCCCAGCACATCGCCGCCTGGTGGGAGGCCTTCGTCGATGGCGGCTTGTCCGTCGACACCGAGCGGTTGCGGCCGGAGATGGGGAAGGGCGGCGATCTCTTCGTCAAGGCGGTCGCCGGCGAGGGCTGGGATGCCGAGCACGGCGATCGCGCCCGGGCCCATCACGGGACGGCCTACAGGCGGTTGCTTGCCGACGTACGGCCGGTCGCCGGGGTGCGCGAGTTCCTCGCCGCGCTTGCCGAGATGAAGATCCGGCCGGTCCTGGCCACCTCCTCAAACCCTGACGAGGTGGCGCTCAACCTGAAGGTCATCGGAGCCAAGTCGGAAGACTTCCTGGTCGTCGACAAGGACGACATCACGACATCGAAACCGGCGCCCGACGTGTTCAGCCTGGCGCTGCAGCGCAGCGGGGTCGCCGCGCACGAGGCCGCGGCCGTTGGCGATACCCGCTGGGACGCGGAGGCTGCCACGAAGGCGGGGGTCAGGTTTTTCGGTGTGCTGACAGGCGGAGGAACGAAGGACGAACTGATGCTGGGCGGCGCCAGCCAGGTTTTTCCTGACCTCGCGGCGCTGCTCGCGTTCCTCCGAACGAGCTAGCCACCGGGTAGGCAGGGGGTCGGGCTGGGCGTCGGCGACGGCTTCGGGCTTGGAGTGGGTGTCGGTGTGGGCGTCGGGGTCGGGCTGACCGTCGGCGTTGGGATCGGCGTCGGCAGGCAACTCGGGATGATCGAGGAGGGGGAAGGGGTAGCGCTCGTACTCGCCGACGCGGAAGCGGAGGCCGACGGGGAAGGGGCGGTGCATTCGGTGCCGGGCAAGTAGAGCTCCTTTTCGGAGCCGCCGTTGCTCGAGGAGGCCGACGGGGAGGCCGAGGGTGACGGGGAGGGCGAGGGTGACGGGGAGGGCGAGATGTTGCTGTTGTTCGAGCATGGCGGTCCGGAGACGAGGCCATCCGGCTGCTGAAAGTTCTGCGCTTGGATGTTGGCCTGCGGTAGTCCGTTGTTGATGAAATCTTTGAGGACCGAGCCCCCCACCATGGTTCCGAACACGTTGTGCATGTTCTGATCGCCCGGCCCCGTGTGACCGACCCACGCGCCGACCACGATGTTCGGTGCATAGGCCATCATCCAGGCATCGTGGAAGTCGTTCGTGGTGCCGGACTTGCCGGCCATCGGCCGCCGCCACCCGAGGTTCCACTGCGTCGAGTAGTCCTTGAGGATGTACGTGATCAGGTAGGCCTCTTGTGCGCTGATCACCTGCTTGGCTTGCGGCGGGCTCGGCTTGTCCAGGCTGTTGCCGGCGCCGTCGGTCACCTCCATCACGGAGATGGGATCGTGCCGCTGGCCTCCGGTCGCGAAGACCCCGTACGCGTCGACGTGGTCCAGCATTCGCACTTCGCTGGAACCGATCGCGGTGGTGACCTCGCTTTTCAGCTTGTTGGTGATGCCCATGTCGTGCGCCAGGTTGATGACATCGTTGACACCGGCCTTCTCCATCGTCTCCAGCGCGGGAATGTTGCGCGATAGCACGAGTGCCCTGCGCGCCGTGATCATGCCCATGTCCCGCAGGTCGAAGTCGTGGAACTCGCCGTTCGCGAAATGTCGTGATGTATCGTCGAGGAGATTCCCCATCGTCAGCTTCTTTGCTCGGAAAGCCTGCTCGTAGGCGTAGGGCTTGAACGACGAACCCGGCTGGCGAAGTCCGGTCACCACGTTGAATTGACCCTTGATGTCGTTGTTGAAGAAGTCGGCTGAGCCGACCATCGCCAGGATCTCGCCGGTCTTGGGATCCATCGCCAATAGGTCCCCGTTGTCCGCACCCAGTTTCCCAAGCGTCTGCATCCCGACCTGGACGGCGTGATCCGCCGCCTTCTGGAGGGTGAGGTCGAGCGTGGTCGTGACCTGGAAGCCCCCGTGCGCCACCGTGCTTGGCCCGTAGAGGTTCTCCAACTGCTCGAAGACAAAGTCCACGAAATGCGGTGCCTGGCTACTGCGGTTTTCCTTGTAGACGAAGTGCAGTTGTTCGTTCCTGGCCTGGTCCGCCTGGTCCTGGGAGATGGACTGGTTTTTGACCATGGCGTCGAGCACCTCGGCCTGGCGCTCCGCCGCCCGGGTTGGGTGCAGGGCGGGGTCGTAGAAGCTCGGTCCTCGCGGTAGCCCGGCGAGCATCGAGGCCTCGCCGAGGGTGAGGTCTTTCGCGTGGACTCCGAAGAAGACCTGGGCCGCCGCCTCGATCCCGGTCGCGTGGTGGCCGTAGAATATGCTGTTCAGATACAACGTCAGGATTTCCGTCTTCGTGTATCGCGACTCGAGGGCGGTCGCGACCATCGCCTCCCGGAGCTTCCGCAATGCCGTCTTCTTGGGCGATTGCAGGATGGCGACCTTAGCCAGTTGCTGGGTGATGGTGCTGGCCCCCTGGTCCGGCCGGCGGGCGATGACGTCGATGATCCCGGCCTTGATGACGCGGCCCCAGTCCACGCCGTGATGCTGATAGAAGTGTTTATCTTCGACCGAGATGGTGGCAGTCTGCAGGTTCGAACTGATCTCGGCCAGCTTGACCGGCGTGACGCGCACCCCCTGGGAGTTGCGCTCCTCGATCAGGGCGCCGTGTCGGTCCTTGATGATGATCGTGCCGCCCGTCAGGTCGAGCTTGCTGGGGTCCGGCAGGGTCGCGAACGCATAGGCGAAGGTGCCGATCATCAACAGCAGGATCAGCCCCGCGGCGACGCTCGCCGCGATCAACCAGTGGCGGCGCGTCCACCGACCCATCGGGCCGCCTCCACTGGATCCGAACCCTGCCGGTTTGGCCGCCGACGCCCGCTTACGGAGCGGTCCGGGGGCCGGGGTTTCTGATGCCAGTCTCGGTTACCGCTGTTTGGAAACGGCCGCGTGACCCTTCTCATGCGGCGTGGCCGCCCCGCTGACCAGGCGCTTGGCATAGCCGGCCGCGACCGCGGTCAATGCCGCTTCGGCCGCGCTGACCAGCAGCCGGCGCGCGATGCCTTCCTTCCGCGCGGTCTCGGCCTGCTTGCCCTTGCTGTCCGCTTTCACGATTCGCTTCTGCGCCGAGGCCCAGGCGCGCGCATCATCGCCGAAGTCGTTGAGACGTTCCCGCAGATCGTTCAGCTTCAGCTTTCGCACCATCCGTTCGGCGGCGGAACGCTTGCTGCGGCGCCGGAGGGCCCACAGGGCTACGCCAGCGATCGCCAGAAACACCGCCCCGATCGTGACTTGCACGGCAGGGTTGGTCTGCAGCTGTGCCTTGATATCGAGGTTCCGCTTCGCCTTCAGCTGCAGCGCATCGAGCGTATCGCCGAGGTGCGCTCGGGTCTGGTCTACTTCCCGTTTCGCTTCAGTAGATGTTTGGCCCACTCCGCGTCCTCCTTCAGGCTGGTCATGGTCTTTTGTGGCGGTCCGATCTGCAACCTGCTCTTGCCCATCAGGCCGAAGACCACGAGCAAGATCAGGAACAGCACGGTCTCGATCCCCGCAACCAGCGCGTGCGCCGGGATGAGCAGGGCAATCGTGACCAGCAGCATGATAAAGAAGACGAGGCCGCAGACGGCGGCGACACCCAGCATGACGGCAGCTTTGATGTTGCTGCTCAGCATTTCCTTGACCTCGACCTTGGCCAGCTGGATCTCCTGCTGGACGAGGCGGATCATGTCGTCGACCGCCACCCGCGCGAGGTCAATCACGCCACGCCGCCCGTTGCTGCTGATCGTGGTCGTCCGTGTCGAGTCCTGGGCTTTCGCCCCGGGAGCAGAATCCATAACGCCCTCCTTCCTTCCTTACGCGTCCGCACTAGAACGTAAACATTATAGTGCTTCTGTGAGGTAAGCTGGTAACCATGCAAAACATTCCCGGTACCACCGACCCCGTCATCCAGAACCCTGGCGATCCGCAGGTTGGCCAACCGATCGGGCCCGAGCTGGCGCCCCAGCCGCAGATGCCCGAGATCGGCGAGCCTCCGGCGACCCCGATCGAGGTCCCCATGCCCGGCCTGAATCGGCCCGAAGTCCCGCAGCGCTAGGCACCCTGAGGTCTGCCCTTTCGGGCAGGCCTACCCCTTGACGTCGGGGGCCACTGGCAGACACACTCTTACCGAATCTTTAGTTGCCCGCGCAGGTGCGCGCCCACACACGGAGAGTGAAGATGGGGAAGAGAGGCCGCCTGCTGGGAAGCGGGCTTGGACTAGCGGCGATCGTCGGGCTCGCGTTCACAGGAGCCATATCGGTCGGGGCGACGACGACAAGCACGCCGGCTCCAATTGTTATCGGCGTGGATAACGCTTCGCCGGCGGGACATAACTTTGAGTACACGGACTTTTTCCCGCGCGGGCTCCCGATCGGTGAGAGCGGCAGCGCGACCCGCATTCGTGACGGGAACACGGTCGCCTTCAAATGGGGGACGGCGCCCGATGGATTTCACACGGCGACCCTCCTGAAGGAGGGCGTGGCCCCGGGACCAACGACGTGGGGAGCTGATCATCCGCTGGTCGTTCCCGAGGCTACCCCGGACGAGGCGGGACTGCAGATCAACCCGGACGTGCTCCGGCCCTCGCAAGTAGGGTGCGGCTTTGGCCCGCAGCCGGCCTGCGACTTTGACGGGGTGCATGAGGTCAGCTCGGGGGCGATCCCGACGGCGTCGGGCGCGCAGTTTCGAGTCAAGATCTTCCTCGACGTGAGCCAGCCCACCACCATCCATTTCGTCTGCCTGATCCATCCCGGGATGCAGGGCGCCTTGACCGTCCTGCCGAACCAGACGGGGGCCGCGCCGGCCGGCTCGACCCAGGCGGAGCTCGACACAGCCGCGGCGGCGCAGTACGCGAGCGACACCAGCGGAGCACTCGCGGCCGAAAGCCTCGCGAACACCAAGGCGGTCACCAACAACGGTGACGGCACCCATACCGTCACGATGACGGCCGGGACGGCGGCGGCCCATGTCGAGGTGGCGGAAATGCTCCCCACCCGGGTCGAGCTTCGCCCCGGTGACAAGGTCAAGTGGGTCACCTCGACGGCGGCGGATATTCACACCGTGACCTTCCCGAAAGGCGCCGGCTCCAACGGGGTGGATCCGCTTCAGGTGGTCTGCGAAGGTGCCGGCACGACCGACACGCCGGCACCAGAAGGTCCGCCAACCTTCGGTTGCGCCTCGTTCGCCGAGTTTCACTTCGTGCCGCAACCGCAGGGACCAACGGCGATCGCCACCACGACAACCGTGGCGACGTCGGGGATCATCGCCAGCCCGCCCGCGCCGTTCCCCACGAACTACACGTTTTCCTTCCCGAGCACGGGGACCTTCGCCTACCAGTGCCGCATCCATGACCACATGATCGGGACGGTGGTCGTCAACCCAGCCCAGGCGGTTCAGGCGCCGCCCGCCGCGACGCCGCCAGTCTTGGCGCAGACCGGTCGGCCGGCACCGCGGCCATGGGTTCAACTGCTGCTTGGCGTGCTGGCCATCGCTTTGGGCCTCCTGCTGCTCGCCGTTCGTCGAGGCCTGATGATCATTCGGTGATCGAGCTTCGTCGGCGGAGGACCATTCACCACGGAAGGTGGGTGGTTCTCCGCGAACTGGCACTGGAGGTCCGGCTCTAGTAGAGGAGGTTCACCCCGTCGGCCCGCCTGACCGTCACGCCGAGGATGGAGCCGATGGTGGGCGTCCAGTCGGCCAGGTGGGGCCGCGTGCGGTCCAGTCGAGCGGCGATTCGGCGGACGGCGGAATGACCGCCGCCCACCAGCGCGAGCGTCCGGGCGGTCACGGGCGCGCCGTGAAACCCGCCCGCGGGTAGGGCGGGCGCCGCAAAGATCCGTCCGGCCCGCGCGCCGGCGATCAGGACCGAATGATCGGCGGCGTGCACGCTCTCGAGGCCGTCGATCCGGAGAAGCGCCGCCCTGGCCGCGGCGCGATCGATCCCCTGCCGCAGGTGGACGAGGGCCGCCCCGCCATCCGGCACGACGCCGTCCCACAGCTCCGCGCCGTCGCCGGCCATCAGGTCGATGGGGGCCGTCTCCGTCCGTGCCTGCATGTCATGGTCCGACACGATGATCACGACCGTCTCCTTCCAGGTTGCCGTCAGTGCGTCGAGGACCTCGCCGACGAGGTGATCGGTCGCGGCGTAACAGGCCCGCGCCGCGTCGCTCTGGGGACCGTGATCATGGCCGATGGTGTCCGACTCGTTGACGTGGCCGAAGACGAATCCCACGGACGGATCGGCTGCCGCCTCGAGCACGTGCGGTAAGACCGCCGCGTTGGCCGGATACCCGTGCGCGTCGAGCGCCGTCCCCGGCGGGATCACGTTCGCCGGCGGCCAGAGGGTGTCCGCGGAGCCGGTGCACAGCAGGCCCCGGTCATCGGCGACCGCGGCCGCCGTGCGGACCCCGGAAGCTCGGCAGGCGTCGAAAATCGTTGGCACGGTGGGCGTTGGTGAGCCGGCCCAGGCGGGCAGCTCGGCGAACCGCCAGGCCGTGGTCCGCACGCCGTGCGTCCGGGGAAGGCACCCGGTCAGCAGGGAGCAGAATCCGGGATCGGTGGAGGAGGGGAGGTCGGTCACGCCGCCTGCCGCAGCCCGCCCGCCCGCCTGGGCGAGCGCCCACATGCGGGGAGTCAGCTCCGGTGAAACGGCGGCGTGCGAGAACCCATCGAGCCCAAGCAAGACGACTTTAGCGATTCGCCTATTGTTACCGAATCAATCGTGCCGGTGTCACTCCAGTTCTTTGAGGCCCTGGCGGGAGGGGATGAGCTGCTCGTTAGCTCGCGCG
The DNA here is from genome assembly GCA_036564925.1 of Candidatus Dormiibacterota bacterium. Lineage (GTDB taxonomy): Bacteria > Chloroflexota > Dormibacteria > CF-121 > CF-121 > JALYYC01. The sequence continues at coordinate 37,117 of DATCOB010000069.1, forward strand.
AGGCTGGGCGGGAGGGCACCGTCCCGGCCTGGTTCGTGCTGGACCCCCCGGTCGGGATCTATCTGTTCACCTACGCCTACGCCATCCGGGTGCAGCGCTGGCGCAACGACCCCTGGGTGCGGCTGTCTGTTCCCGGGACTGCGATCTCGATCGAGGGCACCGTGCGCTTCGTCGGCCCCGGCGAGCTGACCGAGGGCTTGAGCTGCCTGGTCGTCGATCGGTGGGGGATGTGGGGCGCCACCACCCCGGAGGGCCTGCGCCGGATGCTCGTCGACGGCTCCCACGTCCTGGTGCGGGTCATATTGCAGGCTTAACCTGCCGCTCCTTGACATCCGGTGCCGGAGATGATTAAACGGGAGGGCATATCAAACTGGTAACCCAGGGAGGGGAACATGGAATCTACGCGGCTTCGGCGACCCAAAACGAGGGAGGGCGGCCGGCTTGGCCGGCAGCTCGGCATCATGGCCGGAGCCATCATGGTCCTGGCGGCCTGCGGGCCGACGAACACGACGAGCTCGACCATGAGTGCCGGCTCAGCCCAGTCGGTGGCCGACGTGGGCGGCATGTCGGCCTTGATCAGCGCGGCCAAGAAGGAAGGGAAGCTGAACGTGATCGCGCTTCCGCCTGACTGGGCGAACTACGGCGCGATCATCAGCGGGTTCACCGCCAAATACGGGATCCCGATCGATTCCGCCAACCCCCAAGGCAGCAGCCAGGATGAGGTGAACGCGGTCCAGCAACTGGCCGGCACGAGCCGAGCCCCCGACGTGCTGGACATCGGCATGGCGGTCGCCCTGGCCAACACCGATAAGTTCGCACCCTACAAGGTTTCCACCTGGAACGACATCCTGGACAGCCAGAAGGAGCCGACCGGCCTCTGGTACCAGGACTACGGCGGCTTCATGTCGATCGGCTACGACTCCGCCAAGTTCCCCGCAATCACGTCCGTGCAGGACCTGCTCGGATCCGGCTTCAAGGGCAAGGTCGCCCTCGACGGTGATCCGACCACGGCCAATGCCGCGCTCAACGGTGTCATGATGGTCTCGCTGGCCAACGGCGGCTCCCTCGATGACATCAGCAAGGGGGTGGACTTCTTCCACCAACTGAAGCAGAAGGGCAACTTCGTGCCGGTGAAGGCGACCACGGCGACGGTCAAGAACGGTACCACGCCCGTCGTCTTCGACTGGGACTACCTGTCCGCGGCGCACGGCACCGACGTCCCGACCTGGAAAGTTTTCGTTCCGTCCAACGCCATCCTGGGTGGGTACTACGCGCAGGCGATCAACAAGCAGGCGCCGCACCCCGCCGCGGCCCGGCTCTGGATGGAGTATCTCTACTCTGACGAGGGCCAGAACCTCTGGCTCAAAGGCCTCGCCCGGCCCGTCCGCATGGCGGCGATGCAAAAGTCCGGAAAGATCGACGCGGCTGCGGCCGCGGCGCTCCCGCCCGTGAACGGCACGCCCGTTTTCCTGAGCGCGGACCAGGCCACCAAGGCGAAGGAATACCTCGCCTCGCACTGGGCTCAGGCCATCGGTTGACGGTTGCCGCCAGATCGTTAGTGAAGACGGCGCGCCGCCCCTCCGGGGGCGGCCGCCGCCTTTCCATGGACTGGATCGGCGCCGTCCCATTCTTTGGGTACGTCGCGCTCTTCCTGCTGCTGCCGACGGCGATCGTCGTGGTCGGCGCCTTCTTCGGCCCGCAGGGCTTGACGCTTTCCAATCTGACCACGATGAACAAGGGGTTCATCGTCAGCGCCTTTTTGAACAGCGTGATTCTGTCAGCGGCCAGCGCCATCATCGGCGCGGTTGGCGGCGCCATCCTCGCCTACGCGGTGGCGACGGGCGACCGGAACGGTGTCTTTCGACGCCTGGTGGTGTCCGCGTGCGGGGTGCTGGCCCAGTTTGGCGGAGTCACGCTCGCGTTTGCCTTCATCGCCACCATCGGCGGCGCCGGCTTCCTCACCTTATGGCTGCAGCAGCGAGGGCTCGACATCTATGCCGGCGGGGTCTGGCTCTACCAGCTCAAGGGGCTGGTGCTCATCTACGCCTACTTCCAGATTCCGCTCATGGTCCTGGTTTTCCTGCCGGCGTTGGACGGCATTCGCCCTCAGTGGCGTGAGGCCACCGAGAGCCTGGGCGGCCGCACCTGGCACTACTGGCGATACGTGGCAGGCCCGCTGCTGGCTCCGGCCTTCATCGGCGCCACGCTGCTGCTCTTCGCCAACGCGTTTTCCGCCTATGCGACGGCGGCGGCGCTGATCAGCCAGGGCAGCATCATCGCCTCGCTGCAGATCGCCAATGACCTCACCAGTGAGGTGGGCCTCCACAAGCCGGGCATCGCCTCGGCGGAGGCACTCGTCATGGTGGTGATCGTCGCCATCGTGATGGTGCTCTACACCGTGCTGCAGCAGAGAACGGCCAGGTGGCTGCGCTGAGCGCGATGCGGATAGGGTCCCCGCGATGAGCCGCAACCGCCGGCTCAAGCTGCGGGTCTTTCGGGTCGTGGTGTTCCTGCTGGCGGGCGTCTTCTTCCTCATCCCGATCGGTGCCATGTTCGAGTTCTCGACCCGCGGGGTGGGCGAGAATGCCCCCCGCACGCTGGATGCGTGGCTCACCATCGGGCAGTTTCCCGACCTGGTTGCCGCCATCCTCGCGTCACTGGGGCTGGCCGCGATCACCTCGGTGGCCATGCTGGCGTTGCTGGTGCCGACCATGATCTGGGTTCGCTTGCGCCTGCCGGGGGTGAGCCGAGGTGTCGAGTTCCTCTGCCTCCTCCCGCTCACGATTCCAGCCATCGTGCTCGTGGCCGGGCTTGCACCCGAGTACAAGTGGGTGTCGATCTATTTCAGCGACTCGATTCTCACGCTGGCGTTCGCCTACCTGATCCTGGTATTGCCCTACACCTATCGAGCCCTGTACGCGGGGCTCTCCGCCATCGATGTCAAAACCCTCGCCGAGGCGGCCCGCGGCCTGGGGGCCGGGTGGGGAACCGTCATGTGGCGGATCATCGTCCCCAACATGTCGAGCGCCCTGCTCAACGCCTGCCTTCTCTCGGTCGCGGTGGTCCTGGGCGAGTTCACCATTGCGAACCTGCTCAACTACGTGAATCTGCAGGTGGCGATCGCCCAGCTCGGCCGGGCGAACGCCGGGGTCTCGATCGCGGTCGCAGTGGCTTCGCTGCTGTTTGTCTTCGTGCTCCTGGTGCTGCTCTCGTTTGTTGGTCGGACGCGCTCCCAGCGTGTGCGGGGGGCCCAGTAAGCCACGTGGCTTCGACACCCGCGGCGGCGGCAACCGGGACGGTGTCCCGCGGCGGGGTCGAGGTGCGGCTCGAGGACCTTCGGCGCCGCTACGCGGGCGTCGTCGCGCTTGACGGGCTGAGTCTGACCCTGGCACCGGGCGAACTGGTCGCCCTACTGGGGCCCTCCGGCTGCGGAAAGACGACCGCGCTCCGGTTGGTGGCCGGCCTCGAGGAGGCGGATTCCGGCCGCGTCGTCATTGGCGACGAAGACGTCACCGGCCGGCCGGCGAACAAGCGCGATGTGGGGATGGTCTTCCAGGCGTACTCCCTCTTCCCCCACATGACGGCCTGGCAGAACGTGGCCTTCGGTTTGCGGATGCGCAAGGTCGACGCGGCCGAACGACGCCGCCGGGCGCACGAGACGCTGGAGCTGGTCGGTCTGAAGAACTTCGCCAATCGGTATGCGCACCAGCTGTCGGGCGGTCAGCAGCAGCGAGTCGCGTTAGCGCGGGCGCTGGCGATCCGTCCGAAGGTGCTGCTCCTTGACGAGCCCCTCTCCGCCCTCGACGCGAAGGTGCGCGCCCGCTTGCGCGACGAGATCCGGCGGGTTCAGCTGGAGGTCGGGATCACCACCCTGTTCGTGACGCACGACCAGGAAGAGGCGCTGGCGATCGCCGATCGCGTTGGCGTCATGCAGTCGGGACAACTGGAGCAGCTCGGCGCGCCGACCGCGATCTACTCGCGGCCGGCCACCCCCTTCGTCGCTGAGTTCGTGGGTCTCACCAACCGCTTGCCCGGGTTAGTCCACGGTGGCACCGTCGAGGTGCGAGGCACCCGCCTGCCGCTGGTGCAACCCAACGCCCCGGACGGCCCGGCGATCGCCCTGGTGCGCCCGGAGGCCATGTCGATGACGCCGGATGGCGCGGCGGCCGGGGGACCGATGGTCGGTACGGTGATTGCCACGGCGTTTCTGGGCGCGACGAGCCGCGTGACGGTCGACCTGGGGGACGTGACCGTTCTGGTCCAGCTGCCCACATCGGAGGCGTCGGCACATCCCGCGGGCACCCGCGTGCGGGTAGCCGTGCGCCCGGACCCCGTCCTTATCGCGAGGGACGAGGCGACGGCCGCCCCAGCCTGAGCAGTAGCAGGCCGGTGAGGACCGCGAGCGCCCCGAGCGGGATCAACGGGCCGCCGCCGCCCTGTGCCAGGCGATTGACGGTGGGCGGCGTGCTGGCGGCGGATGGCGCTGGCGTCGTCACGACGGCCGCGGTGACGATCACGGAGCCGTGCATGGTGGGGTGGATGGCGCAGTGGTAGGCGAAGGTACCCACCGTGTTGAACGAGACGGCGGCACTCGTGCCACCCGACGCGATCGTCCCGGTGTTCCATGCGCCGGTATCGGCGGTGGCGGTATGCGGGGGCGTGCTGGTATTCGTCCATGAGACGGTCGACCCGATCGTCATCCGGATCGGGTTCGGGCTGAAGCATCCGGCGAAGCCGGCGCACGAGACGATCTGGGCCGGGGCATTAGCCGCCGACGCGGGCAGAGCCGTGAAAATTAGGCCCGGGAGGACGACGGTCACCGTAAGCAGCAGTCGTCGCATGTCGGAGATTACGGTCTCCGGTTACGCGCCAGCCGGTCGAGGATCGCGTCATGCAGGAGGCCGTTGCTGGCCACCGCACTGCCGCCGTCGTAGGTGCGCCGTCCGCTGAAGTCGGTGAGGCGTCCGCCCGCCTCCTCGATGAGGATCAATGGCGCCGCCAGGTCCCAGGGATAGAGCTCGGGCTCGATCATCGCTTCACCAGAACCCTCAGCCACGAGCGCGTAACCCCAGAAATCGCCGAAGCCGCGATCACGCCAGGCTTCCGAGACCACCGCGTCGAAACCGGCCTCCTGGCCGCGCTGGACGAACGCCGTTCGTGAAGCGTAGAAGACCTGGGCCTCCTCGAGGTCGGAGATCGTCGACACGTGAAGCCGTCGTTCGCCTGCCCAGGCGCCGCCTCCTTGCACGGCGTGCCACCGCTCGCGCATCGCCGGCGCTGAGATGACACCGAGGAGCATCTCGCCCGCCCGTTCGAGCCCGATCAACGTGGCGAACATCGGCAGCCCGCGCATGAAACTGTGCGTCGCGTCGATGGGATCGATGATCCAGCGCGTGTCGGCAGCGCCGTTGGACCCGAATTCCTCGCCCAGCACGCCATGATCCGGGTACCGGTGTTCGATGCGCTGTCGCACCTCGGTTTCAATCGCCGTGTCGGCCTGGGTGACGAAGGTGCGGTCGGGTTTTCTGTCGATGCGGAGGTCCTTGCGGAAGTGGGCCAGGGCGATGGCGTCCGCCGCGTCGGCCAGCCCCATCGCGAAGGCCAGCAGGTCGTTCGTTTCGCTCATGCCCGAATCCGCGCGCCGCTGGGATCGTAGAGCGGCTCTTTGGCGACGGTGGCCGGCACCGGGCGACCGAAGACCTCCACCTCGGCGGGCGTCAACGGCGCCGCCCGGTCCACCGGGAGGTAGGCGTAGGCGATGCTCTGCCCGACGGTGAAGCCGTAGCCGCCGCTGGTGACCCGCGAGACCACGCGGCCGTCGATCCGGACCGGCTCACCGCCAAGCGCGACCGCCTGCCCGTCGGCCAGGATCAAGGGGACCAGGCGGCGACGGATGCCTGCCTCCCGTACGCGTCGCATCGCGTCCTTGCCGATGAAGTCTCTGGTCTTGTCGAGCCGCACCGCAAAACCCAGGCCGGCCTCATCGGGATTGTCCTCGGGTGTGATGTCGCTGCTCCAGACGCGGTACCCCTTCTCCAGTCGCATCGAGTCGATGGCCCGGTAGCCGCCCGCCGCAAGGCCGTGGCCCCGGCCCGCCTGCCAGAGCGCATCCCACAGGCGCACGGCATATTCCATTCCGCAGTACAACTCCCAGCCCAGCTCGCCGACATAGGTGACCCGAAGCGCCAGGCAGGGCACCTCGCCGATCGTGACTGGTTGGGCGGTCAGGTACGGGAAGGCGGCATTGGACAGGTCCGCGTCGGTGACCGATTGGACGATGTCGCGGGCCCGCGGCCCCCAGATCCCAAGACAGGCGCGTGCCGAGGTGACATCGTCGACCCGCACGGACGAGTCGGCGCGCGCGTGGGCACGAATCCAGCCGAGGTCGTGGTTGCCGAAGGCGGTCCCGGTCACGATGAAAAATCGATGCTCGTCCAATCGGGTCACGGTGAAATCGCACTCGATCCCGCCGCGCTCGTTGAGCATCTGGGTGTAGGTGATGCGGCCTGGCGCCCTGGCCATGTCGTTGTCACACAGGTGCTGGAGGAAGTCCAGGGCCCCTGGGCCGCTGATCTCGATCTTGCTGAACGAGGTCTCGTCGAAGAGGCCCGCACGTTCGCGCGTCGCGCGGTGCTCCGCCCCGATTGCCGGAGACCAGTGATGCCCAGCCCAGCCATGCGGGCGGGGCACGCCATCGGTTCCAGCGGCGTTGGACTCGAACCAGTTAGGCCGCTCCCACCCCGACTTTTCCCCGAAGGCGGCGCCGAGTCGTTGCAGGGTCGCATAGGTCGGCGCCGTGCGGAGAGGCCGGCCGGCCTCCCGTTCCTCGTTCGGGTAGTGAATGTCGTAGTAGGTCGAGTAGACCTCGACGGTGCGCGCGAGCGTATAGGCCTGGCTGCGGTACTGGCCGCCGAATCGACGCAGATCCATCTTCCAGAGGTCGAGCGCGGGCTGGCCGTCGATGATCCATTCGGCCATGGCCTGCCCCATGCCGCCGGCTCCCGCGATGCCGTGCGCGCAGAATCCGGCGGCGAGAAAGAACCCGCGGACACTGGATTCGCCGAGGATGAACTCATTGTCTGGCGTGAAGGCTTCGGGCCCGTTGATCAGCTTGATGACCTCGGCCCGCTCCATGACGGGCACCCGGCGAATGGCGTTTTCGGACAGCGCGTCAAAGCGTGGCCAATCCTCCGCCAGCAACTTGTTGTTGAAGTCCGCGGCGATGCCTTGCAAACCGAACGGTGCCGGGTTGCGTTCGTAGCCGCCCATCACCAGGCCACCGGCCTCGCGGCGGAAATAGATGAGGAGGTCAGGATCGCGCATCGTCGGTAGCGTGTCGGGGACGGGCGCGTCGAGGCGGGCCACGAGGTACTGGTGGGCCATCGGGATGATGGGCACCACGACGCCCGCCATCGCGCCGATCTCGGTCGCGTAGATGCCGCCCGCGTTGACGATGATCTCCGCCTCGATCGACCCGGCGTCGGTCTCGACGCCCTGGACCGCGCCACGCTCCATCCGAATCCCGGTCACGCAGACCCCTTCGCAGATCCGCGCTCCACCACGCCGAGCACCCTCGGCCAGGGCCAGCGCCAGGCCACTGGGATCCAGGTAGCCATCGGTCGGCAGGAAGGCCGCACCGAGGACGCCACTCACGGACATCAGCGGAAAGCGGTGCATCGCCTCCTCGGCGCTGATGATCTGCAGTGGCAACCCGAAACTGAGACCCCACCCCGCCTGTCGCTGCAGCTCTTCCAATCGCGCCCTGGAGGATGCCAGGCGCAGGCTCCCGACCTCCCGCCACCCGATGTCGACGCCGGTCTCCCTGGTGAGCCGGCGGTACAGGTCGACCGAGTTCATCATCAGGCGGGTGAGCGGCATGGTCGGTCGGAGCTGGCCGACCAACCCGGCGGAATGGAAGGTCGATCCGCTGGTCAGCTGGGCCCGTTCCAGGAGGACGACATCGGACCACCCGCGCCGGGTCAGGTGATAGGCGACGCTGGCGCCGCCGACTCCGCCGCCGATGATGACCACCCGTGCGCGCGACGGCGTCGTCACTCGCCCGCTGCCCGCAGCCAATCTGTGAAGCGGGGATCGGCCGCGCCCGAAAGCAGCCGATCGAAGTGCCGCTGAGCGTATTGTGCGAAATCGAAATCGAGCCCGGAGATCGCCGCCTGGGTCACACCCCACATGGCTTCTCGGAAGTCGGACATCAGCCGCATCAAGCGCAGCCGTGCCAGTCCGCTGGCCGAGGTCTCGCCGGCGTAGGCGCCCAAAAAGAATGCTTGCTCGTCGTCGGTCAAGCTATGGTTGACGGCAAAATTGCCGAGATCGAAGGCGGGATCGCCCATGCCGGCATATTCCCAGTCCACGATTCGGATCGCGGCTCCGTCGTCGATGAAGTTCGCGTTGAGCAGATCGTTGTGGCACAGCACCGGCGACACGACCGGCAGGGCACGCTCGATCCGCTGGGCCATCGACGCGGCCGGCGCGTGGGAGGCCGGCAACGCCCCGCCTCTGACGCGGACTGTTTCGGCATAATGCTCGACGATCCGAAACGGGGAGAAGGCGCTGGGGACGACACCGGCATGGTGGACCCGTCGCAACGACGCGGCGACCTGTCGCATGGTCTGCGGGAGATGCACCGCGGCATCGCTGACCGGGCGTCCTTCGATGAAGCGGGTGACCAGGACGGCTTCCGGCTCGAGGAAGGCCACCACCTCCGGACCCACCCCGCAGTCCGCGGCGAGCCGGCTGGCTTCGTACTCGACGCGACGGTCGATACCGAGCAGGGATCCGTTCTGCGCAGGGATCCGGGCGACGAACATCTCGTTTGCCACGCGGACCCGATAGTTCCGATTGGTGATGCCCCCCGCCAGCGGCTGCTCATCGCGCGGCTTTCCGGCCCATCCCGGCACGCGGTCCAGAATCGCGGCGTGATCGACACCAACGGTCATCGCTGGATAGCGTAGCCGGGTCCGCCTTGTTACGCTCAGCGTGGTGCCCCCCCAGCCGCAAGCCCGTCGCTACCGGCAGATCAGTCGCGTGCTGGCCCGGCACGGGCTGGGCTTCTTCATCAGCGTGCTGGGGTTGGAGCGCTTCGTGCCGATCCACCGCATCTTCAACCGCCGTTACGACCAGCCGCTGACGCGGCCTGAACATATCCGTGGTGCGCTGGAAGAGCTGGGGGCGACCTTCATCAAGCTGGGCCAGATCCTTTCGACGCGTGCCGACCTGTTGCCGCCGGCCTACCAGGTGGAGCTCGCCCGGCTGCAGGATGCGGCGCCGCCCTTACGCGCCGACGTGGTGAGGGGGATCATCGTGGCCGAGCTGGGGCGCCCGCTGGAGACGATCTTCGCCACCTTCGACGAGGTGCCGCTCGCGGCCGCCTCGATCGGCCAGGTTCATGGGGCGACCCTGCACGACGGGACCCCCGTCGTGGTCAAGGTCCAGCGCCCGGGCGTGGCGGAGCAGATTCAACAGGACCTGCAGATCCTGGAGACACTGGCCACGAACGTGCGCCGGCGCTGGGCATTGGTCGACCAGTACGACGTGGTCGGCATCGTCCACGAGTTCGGGCAGACACTCCGTGGGGAGACGGATTACATCCGCGAGGGGCGCAATGCCGATCGGTTTCGTGCGAATTTTCTTGGCGACGAGGGCGTCCACATCCCGTTCGTCTTCTGGGACATGACCACCGCGAAGGTCCTGGCGCTCGAGCGCATTTCCGGGATCAAGATCGACGACCTGGCCGGCCTCGACCGGGCGGGGATCGACCGTCAGGCCGTTGCCCTGCGCGGCGCCCAGACGGTGCTGAAGATGGTGTTCAAGGACGGCTTCTATCACGCCGATCCGCACCCCGGAAACTTTTTCATCGAGGCGGATGGGCGGATCGGCGTCGTCGACTTCGGCATGGTCGGCACCGTTGGGCATCGCACCCAGGAACAGCTGGTTTGGGCCCTGATGGCGTACACGAGCGAGGAGCCCGAGCGCCAGGTGGACGCCCTCTTCGAGCTGGGCGTGGCGGGTCGCCGCGTCAACCGGGCCGTGCTCAAGCGCGATGTCGAGCACCTGCGGGCGCGCTACTATGGTCGACCCGTCGGCGAGATCGCCATCCGGCCAGTGGTGAACGACGTGCTCGGGGTGGTGCGGCGCCACCGCCTCCAGCTGCCCCCCGGCTACGCGCTCCTTCTCAAAACGGTCGTCATGCACGAGAGCCTGGTCACCCGGCTCGACCCGACCTTCGATTTCACCAGTGTTCTCGTCCCATACGCCCGCGCGATGATGATGCGGCAGTTTTCGCCAGCAATGTGGGCCCGCTCGGTGGCACAGGCCGGGATCGACGTGGCGCGCCTCGGCGTGGAGGCGCCCCAACAGGCCCGCCGCCTGCTCAACGCCCTCCATCGCGGCGACCTCGAGATCGCCGTTCGCCCATCGGGGTTCGAGCCGCTCGTCCGCCGGCTAGAGCGGATCGCCAACCGGGTGGTGCTGGGCATCATCGCCGCGGCTTTCGTGATCGCCCTCGCGGTGCTGATCTCGGCCTTTCACCTGCGCAGCGATCCGGCCGCCGGGATCGTGCTCATCGTTGGCTTCCTGGCGGCGAGCGCACTTGGCGGCTACGTGGCCTTGAGCATCCTGCGGTCCGGGCGACCTTGAGCGCGAGCCACTAGAAAAGGCTCGACAACCGGCGGCGGAAGAGCTTTGGACCAGCCGGCTCGGCGTAGGGCGGGATCAGCGAGGCCACGCGCCCCTGCGCGTCCGAGACGAGGGAGTCGATCGTCTGGCCCGCGGGTGCGATGGGGACGCCGATGTTGACGCGAACCGTTTTGCGCAACCACAGGTCCTTCATGCCGGCCATCCCGACCGGCACCACCGGCACCCGGTTCTCGACCGCAAAATGCGCAAACCCCTTCTTGAAGGGCTGGAGCTGGCCTTCCCCGGGCCCGTAGTGCCCTTCCGGGTACAGGGCCACCGCGCCCCCTCGCTGCAGGCACCGGTCGACGTGATGAAAGAGGACGTCGTCGTGGTGGAGGCCCTTGTTGACCGGGATGTAGCCGCCGACCGCCTTGATGATGGCCCACTGCACGTTGCGGGTGTGAAGGACCGTCGTGTCACCGAGGAAATGGACGCGTGGTTCGGTGGGAAACGTGGCCAGGATGGCGAACGAATCGAGCCAGTTCAGATGGTTGGCGATGATGATGTAGCCGCCCTGCCGGGGAATGTTTGCGCGGCCTTCCACCTGGATCTGAAAGAGGGCATACAGGAGGGGCAGCGCGACCAGGCGAACGACTCGATAGGCCAGGGTGGCGCTCCGCTGCACCGGCAGCAGGTCCGCCGCGGGCGGGCTCGCGCTAGCGTGTTCTGGCGCCTTGCGCCTCCAGGATTCCCAGGACCATCCCCTCGCTTTGCCGGCGGGCTTCCGCGAAGTGGCTCGCCTGGGGCGATTCCTTCAGTAACCGGTCGAGCTCCTGATCGAAGAGCTGGGTCACCAGCTCGGGGGAGTGGGTTACCTGCTGGCCGCGGTCGTCCGGGACTTTGATCTTGTGCAGCACCCGCTGCGCGATCATGTATCGGTAGATGCGGTCGGTGGCGAGGTCCTCCATGTAGCCGTCGAGGAGGCTCGCGCCCTTGCCGTTCAGCACTCCGTCTCGGTATCGGATGACGGTGCGCACCGCATCCCGCGTCCCCTGCAGGGTTCGTTTTCCGACACCGGCGGGGCTTGGCCGCAGGTCGCGATGGATGTCGGCGTCCTTCTTCCGGGCCGCGACCTGGTTCGGGTAGGGGAACTGGTTGACCGCCACCTCGTTCTGGTCCGGATGACCGGTCCAGGCGCCGTCCATCAGGCTATTCGCCTCGTTCTTCTTGTCCTGCTCCAGCACCTGCAGCGCCCGGGCGTTCAGCTCAGCGTCCTCCCGGCTCGGATAGAGCGCCGTCATTCCACCGATCGCCAGCATCCCTCGCTTGTGGCAGACCTCAGGCATCACTTCGCGGAGCGCCTGGAAGAACGCCACGTCGTGCGGGATCGTGTTCCGGTCGGGGAGGGTAAAGGACGGATCGTGCAAAAGGAAATCGATCAGGCTGGCCATGTAGTCCCAGCGGCCGAGGTTCAATCCCATCATATGTTCGCGCAGGTTGTAGGCGAACTCCTCCATCTGGTAGGCGATTGGATGTGACTCCACGAGCGCCATGCAGCGGATGTAGTCGTGCGGCCACCCCCGGGCCTGCGCCAGGGCCTTGAAGAGATCACGCCACCACAGCGCTTCCTGCGCCGATTCCGACTTGGGGATATAGATCGAGAGTGGGTGGCGAAGCATGGACGGATCGACCTGGTAGGCGACCATCGCGACGTCGAAGAGCGACGCCGAGACCCGTTCGCCCTCGACGACCGCCGCCTGGCTCAAGTGCAAACCGCGGGGGCGGGTGAAGATCACCGTCTTGCTGTCGCTGATCGGCACCTCCCGGTTCCGCTTCTTGTCCTGGTACGTGAGCCGACCCTTGAGGGCCGCCACGATGTTGTCGATGCCCCGAATGATGTTGGGCCAGGCATCGGCCACCGAGTCCTCCAGGTCGAGCATCACCCCGGGGGCGCCGGAGTTCAGCATCTTGACGACCAACTCGCCGTCGTCCGCGGGCCCGGTCATCTGGTTACGCTGGTCCTGGCACCAACCGGGAAGAGAGATCTTCCAGCTCCCCGTGGTCGCCTCCGAGGGCTTAAGGTAATCGGGGAGCGTCCCCGCATGCGCCGCCTCCAGGACCGTCTTCCGGGCGTCGGCCAGTTCTTGCTGGCGAGGCGTGAACTCCTGGTGGAGAGGGAGGAGGAAGTTGGAAAAGCCCCGCGGCAGCTCCGCCTCAGGATCGGGGTTCATGGCGTCACCTACGACTGTATCAGGGGGCGGTTTAGGCGACCGGTCGACGTGCTCGCTCGCGCCGTTCGCCGCGAAGGGTGACCTGCACGGCGGTTCGCTTGTAGATGTAGCCGTGGGTGACCGCGTCCTTGATCTGCTGCCAGAATGGTTCGCGAAGCCATCGCCGCTCGACGACAACTTCCACACCACTGATGGTCAGGCCATCCGCCGACAAGCTGACCTCGGCGTCGGGCCGTTGCGCGTGGCGGACCGTATCCAGATCAAGCAACGCCATCAGCCAGTCGGCCTGGACCCGGATGGCCGCCTGGTGGGACTCGTCATCCATCTCGCGCTCGCGCTGAATCGCCACATAAGCTCGAACCCCAAAAACCCGGCGGTCTTGCTCGCGTCGCCGGGGTCATGGCCGGGCGGTTGCCGGCGCCCCGGCTCCCGCCGCCGGCAGGCTGATCTGAAAGGCGGTGCCCTGTCCCGGTTCGCTGCTCACCTCCACCCGGCCTCCGTGGCCTTCCACGACCTGCCGGACGAGGTACAGGCCGATCCCCGTGCCCGCGACGTTGCGCAGCCGTGGGTCGTCCACCCGGAAGAATTTCTCGAACAGCCGCCCGAGCGCGGCGGGGGGGATGCCAATGCCCCGGTCCGCAATGACCAGCCTGACGTGGCCGTTCTCTCGGTCGCCGACCACCTCGACGCTGGGAGGGCCCACGCTAAATTTCACCGCATTCTGTAAGAGGTTGTCGATGGCCGTCGTCAGCCGCTCGGCGTCGCCGGCGACGGGCAAGGGCTCGTCCGGCAATGTGACGCTCATGTTGCCCTCCTTTAACTCTATCTGTGGTCTCACCCGCGCCACCGAGTCGCGGATCACGGCCTTGAGATCGAGCAGCAGCATCTGTGGCGGGGCGGCCCCATCCTCGAGGCGTGCCAGCAGGAGCATTCGTTCGACCTGGACCCGCATCTCGGACGACTTGTCCATCAAGGTCCGCACCGCCTGGCGCGCTTTGTCGGGCAACGTCCCCAGCGACCCGTCTTCAAGGAGCGAGGCATAGCCGCGAATGACGGTCAGCGGCGTGCGAAGTTCGTGCGAGGCGATCTGCATGAACTCTCTCCGGGCGCGCTCCAGTTCCACGAGGGCCTCGGCCCGGCTCCGCTCCTGGTCCAGCGCTCGCCGCGTGTCCAGCGTGATCGCCGCCTGGGCAGCCACCAACTGCAGGCGACCGAGTTGTTCCGGGCGCATCCACCGCTGGCGCCGCCAGTGAAGACCGATGAAACCCAGGAAATGCTGACGCGCTCGCAGTGGCAGGTAGACGCTGGCGTGCACGCCGGCAAGTCGCGCGCCCTCGCGGGCCCACTCGGGCAGCCGCGGGTCGGTCTGCGTGTCGGCGACGTAGGCGGCCACCCGCGAGTCCGAGAGCCAGGCGACCTCGTTCGCCTCGAGCGCGGGCGGGATCGGCGTGGCGGGGTCGAGCGTGATGTGACCGGTGACCGCGCCCATGTGGTACCGCCCGTCCGGCCGAAGGACGCGCAGCGAGCCCATTTCGGCCTGGCTTAACTGGACAAAGCTGCCAACAATTCGTTCGTCGATCTCGGTTTCGGACATGGCCGTCGTCGGCTGCAGGGCTTCGATCACCGCCAGGGCGTGGATCGTCTGCTCGGCTTCGGCGTACTGTTCCGCGTTGGCGAGCGCCAGCGCGGCCTGGGCCCCGATCGCCTCCATTAGCCGGACGTCCTCGCTGGTCAGGGATCGAACTCCGAGCCGTGCCAGCGACAGCACCCCGAACAACCGGTCCCGGGTGATCATCGGGACGCAGAGCACGCTCTCCGCGATAGGTGCGGTACCGGCGGGGTAGACCATGCGCGAGTCCCGCCGCGCGTCGTGCACGAGGATGGCTCGGCGGGTCTGCGCCGCGGCGCCGGTGACGCCTTCGCCCAGGCCCAGGGTCACGGACGCCCAGTCGACGCCCGCATACGGGCTGGCCCGGACCACCGACTTGACGAGCATGAGGCGCTCCGCCCCTTCATCCCACCGGTAGAGGCGAAAGTGCTGGTAGTCGATCACCCGGTGGGTTTGCTCGGCGACTGTGCTCAGGATTTCCTCGGCGTCCAGGCTCTGGATGATCCGCGGCGAGATCTCCTCCAGGAGGCCCTTTCGCTTCTCGATGGCGGTCCGCGAGGCCCGGGTGGCGTGCACCGCGTAGATAACGGCGCCTGCCGCGACAACGCCGGTGATCAGCCGGCTAACGTCGTTGACGGAGCCGGCGTTGAGCGCCGGCGCCGGAGTGAAGAATCGGAGTTCGGCAACCGTAAAGGCAGCGATGCCCAGGATGGCGGGCCCGCGGCCGAAGCGCCAGGCGAGCATCGCGACCAGCAGCACGTACACGAGGGGATAGACCTCGAGCCGCGGAATGCCGATCGCGTAAGCGATTGCGCCGAGTAACCCGGTGGCCACCGCGATGCTGAGCAGGGCGATGCCGTACGGCACGAGGCGGATGAGAAGTCGTTGCGTGTTCCCGACTATAAGCAAAATGGTTCAGCCCAGCAGGTAGTTGGCTTCGTTCATTGTCGGGCATTCCGGATAATGCCCGGATGCGGCCGCTGCGATCGATCTTGCTCCGCACGACCCCGATCGCATTGGCCGTCGGGGCCTTCGGCGTCTCGTTTGGCGTTCTGGCGGTCGGGGTGGGATTCCCAGGCTGGTCTGTGGTGCTGATGTCGGTCCTGGTCTTTGCGGGATCCGCCCAGTTCGCGGCCGTGGGCGTCATCGCGGCGGGTGGCGGGTGGGTCGCGGCGGTGGTCACCGGCGCACTTCTGAACCTGCGTTATCTCGCCACGGGCATTGCGGTGGCCCGATCCCTTCCGGGCGGCCGGCTCCGACGCGCCCTCCTTGGGCAGCTCGTGGTCGATGAGAGCTTTGCCCTGGCCCTGGCTGACGGCGCACCAGGCCGCCCGGACGGGCGAACGCTGATCGCCGCCGGCGCGTACATCTATCTCACGTGGGTAGCGGGGACCGTGCTCGGCGTGCTGTTGGGACCGGTCCTTGGCGACCCGATGCGGCTCGGGATGGACGCCGCCCTTCCGGCGCTCTTCGTCGCGCTGCTCTGGCCGATGCTGGCCGGCCACCGGGCGGTCCGGTGTGCGCTCGCCGGCGCGGCGGTCGCCCTGCTTCTGGCGCCCTTTACGCCGGGGGGTGTCCCGCTGGCCGGTGCCGCGGTGGTCGGGCTGTGGCTGGCCCGCTAGCGCTGGCCGTCGTCGCCGGGCTGGCCGCGCTCTCCTTTCTCATGCGCGGCGCGGGCCCCTTCCTAGCGTCGATCCCGCCGGGGATCAGCGCCCGCATGGCGGGGCTCGCGCCGGCGTTGCTGGCAGGGCTGGTGGCCATCGAGCTCACCAATGCCAGGGGCTTGCTCCACCTGGACGTGAAAGTCGTCGCTGTGGTCGTCGCCGCCGGGCTGGCCGCGGTTCGAGCGCCGCTGCTGGTCAGCGTCATCGCCGGTGCGCTGGTCGCCGCGGTCCTGCGCCTAACCCTTCACGCCTGACCGCGGTCCCGCTCAGATTCTGACCACGTAGGAGCTGGCGATCTTATCGTGCCAGCCCTGTTTGTTCCGGTCGAAGGCGGCCCACACCCAGCCGATCGGCAGCCCGAAGATGATGCTGTTGACGATCGTGCCCAGGTAGCGCAGCACGGAGGAGCCCAGCGACAGGGATGACCCATCAGTCTTGATGACCCGCAGCTTGAGCGCCCGCATTCCCAGGGTCTGGCCACCGCCGCTCGCCGACCAGAAGTACACAAAGTAGACGATCGGCACGATCAAGGCCAGGAAGTACCAGATCGGCGCTGCCGCGGACAACCCTCCGTTCACGTTGCGGCTGAAGGCGCCCAGGAGCGCGCCGAGGATGACCAGTGGAATGTAGAGGATGACCGAGTCGATCAGTAGGGCTACGAAGCGGACCCAAAAGCCGGCTTTTGGTGCGGTCGCGGCGCCGTTTTCCATGCTGCTCACGAATTCCTCCCCCGAAGGTGTCTTCGGAAAAAACCCCCGACTCTGAACGCGTGTTCGAGAACGATTCTATGCCGGATCTGGTGTAGCATGGAGTCGAATTTCTTGAGGCGAACGTCTTATCCTACGTCTGGTTACAGCCTCGGGACGCGTGGCACGCGCTCATCCCGTCGTCTTCTCGTTCCCGCGCGCCGGCGATATCCCCTCGGCAGGCTGGCCCTGGTGGGGATCGCCATCTTCGGCCTTATGGGTCTCCATGCCCTGACGACGCCGCCGCATCGTTCGATGCGGGCGGTGGCCGCGACCACCGGGACCCACGCGGCGGTGGTGCGGACGGCGGTGCCGTCCCATGCAGGCTCCGCGGCACCCCAGCCGAGCCTGTCCCCATCGCACTCGCCGGTACCCACCGCCCTGCCGGTGGTCAAGGTGCCGATCCTCAGCCGCAGCTGGCTCCGGGCCCACCCGGTCGCCGACCCACCCCACATCACGGGTCGAGCGGCGATCGTCGTCGACCTGGCGAGCGGCCAGGTGCTCTATGAGCAGGCGGCGACCGCGCGCTATGCGGACGCCTCCCTGACCAAGATGATGACCGCCATGGTGGCCACGGACCTGGCCTCCATGGACACCGTGATCACCGTCTCGCCCCAGGCGACGCTGGTCGAGCCCAACCACATGGGCCTCAGCCCGGGGGAGCAGCTGACCCTGCGCGAGTTGCTTGACGGCCTCCTGCTCAACTCCGGGAACGACGCCGCGGAGGCCATTGCCGGCGGCATCGTCGATCGCGACAAGTTCATCGATTTTATGAACCAGAAGGCGGCCGCCCTCCACCTGCGGGCCACGCACTTCACCAACCCGAGCGGCTTCGACGACCCGAACCATTACAGCTCGGCGTCCGACCTCGCGGTGGTCGCCAGCACGTTGCTCGACGATTACCCGGACCTGCGCGCCATCGTTGGGGCAAAGCTGGTCACGATTCCCCCAACCGCCCAGCACAAGGCCTTCAACCCCTCGAACATCGACCGCCTGCTGTGGACCTATCCCGGCGCCATCGGGCTCAAGCCCGGCTACACCGACGCAGCCGGCTACTGCCTGGCCGCCGCCGCCACCCGTGGTGGGCGGACGATCGTCGCGATCGTGCTCGGCAGCACTCAGCACTTCACGGACGCCGCGACGTTGCTCGACTTCGGCTTCCACCAGCCAGTCACACGCTAAACGTGGTCACTGGGCGCTCGCGGCGTCTCGTAAGATTCGCCTGACATGGGCGATCTCTTCAAGCTGAGCATCCCCTGGTGGGAGCTCATCATTCGCTCGATCGTCATCTATGTCGTGTTCTTCGCGGGACTGCGCCTCTTTGGCAAGCGAGAGCTCGGCCAGTTCACGACCTTCGACCTTGTGTTGATCTTGCTCGTGGCCAACGCCCTGCAGCCGGCCATCACCGGACCCGACAACTCATTGACGGGCGGCGTGATCATCATCGCCGTCCTTCTCGTGATCAACCGGGGCGTGGCCCTGCTGCGCAATCGCTGGCCCTGGTTCGATCGCCTGATCGTTCCGCCGCCGACGATCGTCGCCCAGGACGGCAAATTGATCAAGAAGAGCATGGATCGGGAGGGGTTGAGTCCGGCGGATGTCGAGATGGCGATCCGCGAGCACGGCGTGGCCAAGATCGACGACGTAAAGCTGGCCGTGCTGGAGGAGGATGGGAGCATCAGCGTGGTCACCAAGGACGCTCCCAGCACGATGCGCCGCCGCCACCGCGCTCGCTTCTTGCGACACAGCTAGACGGCGATGGCCGAAGAGCGCCGCGTGGTGACCGTGCTCTTTGCGGACGTCGCCGGGTCGACGTCGATGGGCGAGACGCTCGACGCGGAGGATGTCCGGGCCTTGCTCCGCCGGTACTACGACATCGCCAAGGAGGTGGTGACCGAGCATGGTGGCGTGCTGGAGAAGTTCATCGGCGACGCCGTGGTGGCCGTGTTCGGGCTCCCGCAGACGCACGATGACGATCCGCAGCGGGCGCTCGCGAGCGCGCTCACGTTGCGGGATCGCATCCGCGATGACCCGGCGCTGGGCGTGCATCTGCCGGTCCGCTTCGGCGTGAATACGGGCGAGGTGGTCGCTATGCCGGAGAGTGCCACGGGTGATTTTCCGCTCACCGGCGATGCCGTCAACGTCGCCGCCCGGCTCCAGCAGACCGGTGAGGCCTGGGGGATCCTGTGCGGGGAGCGGACCGCCGCCAGCGCCCGCAGCGCGTTCGTCTTCGGACCGCCCCTGGCCGTCGACGTACGCGGCAAAGCCCAGCCGGTTCGCGCGCTGGCGCTGCTCGGGCGCACGACGCCGAAGCGAAGCCGTCGGACGCCGTTGATCGGTCGCGATGCCGACCTGGCCCAGCTCGAGCTGGTTGCCCGGCGGGCGCTCGGGGAAGCGCGTCCCTTCCTGGTGAGCATCATCGCCCCCGCCGGGGTGGGGAAGAGCCGCCTCCTGGAAGAGTTTCTCGACCGCCTCCCGTCCATCTCCCCGGCGGCGGTGGTGGCCATCGCCCAGTGCCTACCGTACGGACAGCGGCTGACCTACTGGCCTCTCCGCTCGGTGCTGTTTCGGCTCGTCGGCGCTGCTGATGACGCGAAAGCGCACGACGTGCGCGCTGCGATCCGTGCGTGGCTTGAGGGCTCGGGGCTCGAGGCGCTGGATCGCGAGGTCGAGCTGCTGGCCGCCACGGTCGGCGCTGGCGAATCAGAAGTCTCGGATCGCTCAGCGCTGTTGGCGGCCTGGCGCACGGCGTTCGAAATCGCGGCCCATCGCGCGCCACTGGTGCTCGTCTTCGAGGACCTGCACTGGTCGAGCGACAGCCTATTGGACCTCTTCGAGTTCGTGATGCAGCCGCGCGGCGCGCTACCACTCCTGATGATCGCGCTGACACGCCCCGAGCTGCTCGACCGGCGGCCGGCGTGGGGCGGTGGGCGGCGCAATTACGTCTCGATTTCGCTCGAGCCCCTCAGCGACGGGTCGATCGGAGAACTGGTCCGCGAACTGCTGGGCGGAAGTGACCCGGACGTCGTGGAGAAGGTGGTCGGTCGCGCGGAGGGTAACCCGTTCTTTGCCGGGGAGCTGGTGTCCTCCCTGATCGAGCAGCCGTCCCTCGACCGGCTGCCCGACACCGTGCAGGCGACGGTGCTGGCCCGCCTCGACCTGCTGACGTCGATCGAGCGTCGAACGATCCAGCTCGGGGCGGTCTTCGGCCGGGCCTTCCGCCTGGCGGGCGTTACGGCCCTGGACCCGGCCTTGCGCGACCTCGAGCTGGTCGCCGATCAGCTGATGGCGAAAGACCTCGTGCGGGCGGGAAGCGGGGATTCGCTAACCTTTCGCCACATCCTGATCCGGGAGGTCGCCTATCAGACGCTCACGCGGGCCGATCGGGCCCGCCTGCATGCCGCGGCCGCCGCATGGGTCGAGGGGCAGGCGGCCGGTCGGGAGGATGCCCTGGCCGAACTGATCGCCTATCACTATCGCGAGGGCGCCACCCTGGCCATGGCGCAACGACCCGGCGAGCCGGAGACGCAGCGAATCCGCCAGAAAGCGGTCGACTGGCTGAGTCGGGCCGGCGATGTCGCGACCGCCGCCGCAGCGTCCCAGGAAGCGTCGCGGCACCTGCGCAGCGCCATCGAGCTCGCGGAACCCTCCCGCCTGCCCGACCTGTACAAGCGCCTCGGCGACATCAACGAGTCAGGGGAAATTGCGACGGAGGCATACCGAACCGCGCTCCAGCTATGCCGTGAGCAGGGACGGCCCCCCGAGCAGGAACTGCAGGTCCTGGCCGGACTGCTGACCATCTATATGCGATCGCAGGGTTCGGTGGCGAATCGCGTACCGCGCGACGCTATGGACCGGCTCCGAGCGGAGGCGGCCGCGCTGGCCGCCCGGGTGGTTGACGAGCGAACCCTGGCCGCGTACCTGGGTGCCGAGGGGTTCTATCCCTTCTGGCTCATTGGCCAGGCCACCGCATCCGAAATCGCAGTGGCAGAGTCGCGGGCCACGGAGGCCTTGCGCATCGCCCGAACGCTCGATGACCCAAACCTGCAGAGCCTTGCCCTCGACGCGCTGTCGAGCTGTGCCCAGAATCGGCGGGCCTGGCGCGAGTGCCGCGAGTATGCGAGTCAACGGCTGGCCTTCCAGGACCGGCTCGGCATGGTGGAGAAGATCGATGCGCACAGCGTGGTCGCCTGGAGCTCCGCGCTGCTCGGGAACCTGGACGAGGCCGACCAGGTGTCGGCCCAGGGCCTGTCGCAGGTCCAGCCCGGCCAGGTGCCCGCATGGACGTTGCACCTGGTGGCCTGGCGGATCTACGTCCTCACGCTCCTGGGCCGCTGGGATGACGCGCTGATCATGGGCGAGCGAGCCCGTCAGCTCTGGCTCGAGTCCGGCCGTTCGTCAGCCGGGTACTCCCTTCGTGGTTTCGTCAGCGTCATCGACATCGCGCGGGCCAGGGAGGATCGCGCGACGCTGGAGACCCACACCGCCATCCTGGAAGAGATCATCATGGCCTTCCCGGAAGGGGCCCTGCCGCGGCAGATCCTGGGGTATGGCAGGGCCGACCTGGACGCGATAGAGCGTTCCCTCGCGGGCGCGGATAGCCAGGCGGAGCATTTGGAACGGAACCTCAGCCTCCTGTTGGATCACCGCCGAATCCCGCCGGTCGAGCGCCTTAAGGCGATTCTCGCCTACGCGCAGGCCCGCGAATTTCCAATTCTCGAGGCCCAGGTTCGCCGGGGCCTCGGGCTACGTGCATCAGACGGCGCCGAATTGAGCCGCTCGTTCGACCTCTTCGAACGGGCGCACGCCATTCCGTATGCCGCGCGGGTGCGGTGCGAGCGTGGCTTGATCACCGCAGACCGGTCCGAGCTGGAAGCCGGCCTTCAGGTGCTCGAACGCCTCGGCGACATCGATCAGGTGGCTCGCTACCAGCACCGTGAGATAGGCTGACCCGATGCCGCACCGAGATACGCTCGCGGTGCACGCGGGTGAGCCCGCCCCCGACGCTGATAGGCCTGTCACGCCGGACATCAGTGTCGGATCCGCGAATGGATATCCCGACCTGGAAAGCCTGGATCGGGCCATGGCCGAGCATCGCGGCTACGGGCGATGGGGGACCGCCAACCACCGGCAGCTGGAAGCGGCGGTGGCCGCCCTCGAGGGCGCCAACGTAAAGGGCACGATCGAGGCCCAGGCGGTGGCTTCCGGGATGGCGGCGATCGCCGTGGCGCTGCTGACCGAGCTCAACACCGGCGATCACGTTCTGGCGGCCCACGATTGCTATGGCACGACGCTGACCTTCTTACGCGACGATCTTCCCCGGTTCGGGATCACCAGCACGGCGGTCGACGTCCAGGACCTGGATGCCGTTCGCGTGGCGCTCACCGGCCGAACCCGCATCCTCCTCTGCGAGATCGGCACCAATCCGCTCGTCCGCATCCCGGACATCGAAGCCCTGGCGCAGGTCGCGCACGACGCCGGCGCCCTCCTCATCGTCGACAACACGGTGCCCACGCCCGCCCTCAGCCAGCCGTTTCGGTGGGGCGCGGACGTCGTCGTGCACAGCGCCACTAAGAACCTGAGTGGCCACGCCGACGTGATCGGCGGCCTGGTGCTGGGCAGGCCGGCGTGGGTGGAAGGCGCCCGTGCCTTTGCCCAGACGTTCGGGCCCACGCTGGGTCCCTTCGAGGCCTGGCTGACCCTGCGTGGCATCCGCACCCTTGGCGTGCGGATGGAGCGGCACGCGGCCAACGCGCTGGGCCTCGCCCGGTTCCTCGAGGGGCACGGCGGCGTGGCCCGCGTCCACTATCCCGCGCTCGAGAGCAGTCCCTTCTGTGAACGCGCCCGCCGGCTGCTGCCGGGCGGGGCCGGGGCCTTGCTCTCCTTCGATCTTCGCGGCGGCACAGCCGCCGTGGCCGGCATGGTGCGAGGCCTGCGAACCGTGCGGCTGATGCCGAGCCTGGGCCATGTGGCCACCACCATCAGCCACCCCGCCTCCACGTCGCACCGCGGCCTGGACCCCGCGGAGCGCGAGCGCGCCGGCATCGGTGAGGGCCTGGTGCGGTGCTCGGTCGGGTTGGAGCACCTGGACGACCTGATCGCCGATTTCGAAGCGGCCTTCGCCGGCTGAATTCAATTTGATCGTCGAGTCCTAGAAAAGGGCTCGATAGAATCAGGCGCATGCCCCACCGTGCGCTGTCCCTCGTCGAGAACGTCCCGGAGCAGTCGATCCTGCAGCGGATCGGCAATACGCCGCTGATCCGGATCCGGCTGCTGGAGAAGGAGTTCCCGCACATCACCTTCTACGCCAAGGCGGAATGGTTCAACCCGGGCGGCTCCGTGAAGGACCGGCCGGCGCTGCGGATGATCGAGGAAGCGGAGCGAACCGGCGAGCTGACGGTGGAGAAGGTGATCCTCGACTCCACCTCGGGCAACACCGGCATCGCCTATGCGCTGATCGGAGCGGCCAAGGGCTACCAGGTCAAGCTGGTCATGCCGGCGAACGTCAACGACGAGCGGCGCGAGATCGTCAAGGCGTTCGGGGCCGAGGCGATCTTTACCCCGGCCCTGGAAGGATCGGACGGCGCCATCCGGGAGGCGCACCGGCTTCGGGAGGAATCTCCGGGCGTGTACTTCATGCCCGATCAGTACAACAACCCGTTCAACTGGCGGTCGCATTTCGATACCACGGGCCCTGAGATCGTTGACCAGACCCACGGGGAGGTCACGCACCTCATCGCCGGGCTGGGCACCAGCGGCACGCTGATGGGCACCGGTCGGTTCCTCAAACGGCACAACCGCAGCATCCGGGTGATCGCCGCGGAGCCGGACGACGCGCTGCACGGGCTGGAGGGGCTCAAGCACATGCCGAGCTCGATCGTGCCGGGCATCTATGACCCGAGCGTCTACGACGAGAAGGTCAGCGTGCCGACCGAGGCCGCCTACGAGCTGGCGCACGACCTGGCCCGATCCGAGGGCCTGCTGGTCGGCAACTCCTCGGGTGCGGCGTTGTATGCCGCGCGCGAGGTGGCGCGCCGGACGTCGGAGGGCGTCTTCGTGATGATCTTCCCGGACGGCGGCGACCGCTACCTCAGCTCGGGCCTGTACCGACGCAAGTTTTGACGCTGCAGGTCCCGGCCCCCGTCATGGCCCAGCTCCGCCACCACCTGGAAGCGGGGTATCCCAATGAGGCCTGCGGTGCGCTCATCGGTCGCGCGGACGAGGCGACGCACGAGGTCGTGGAATTCCGCGCCATGCGCAACACGATCACGGACCGGCCACGGGACCGGTACGCCCTCGATCCGCTGGAACAGCTACGGGTTCAGAAGGACGCGGAAGCGAAAAACCTGGAGATCATCGGTTTCGCGCACAGCCATCCGGATCATCCGGCCATTCCATCGACGTTCGACCAGGAGCACGCCTGGCCCTTCTACAGCTACGTCGTCGCCTCGGTCCAACATGGTTCGCTTACCCAGGCGCGCTCCTGGCGATTGAAGGACCACGCGTTCGAGGAGGAAGCCCTGGACCTGGCCTAGCAGTTCCGCGCGAACTAGCTTTCGGACGGCGTCGCCCGGTGCCGAGCGAGGAAATATTCCGGAACCGAGTTCATCGGCGGGCGTTCCTGGTCTTCGATCTCTTTCTGCTCGATCCAGTAGCGCTCGTCCTCGTAATGGATCAGCTTCATCGTCTTGTTGACTTCTTCGAGCAGGTGGATGCGGTGGCGGTCGCCGAGGTGTTTTAGGCCGACCTGCATGATGGCGAACGCCATCTTCGACAGGTCGAAGAGGGTCTGGTTCCGGTGGACGCGCATGCCGAGGTCGACCTGGGCGATCGCCCGCAAGCCGTACGCCTCGGAGATGGCGAGCAGCAATCCCAACTCGACGCCGTAGCCACTGAAGAAGGGAACGCTCTCCAGCACGCGGCGGCGGCCGGCGTACTCGCCGGAGAGCGGCTGCACCAGGCCGGAGAGTTCGGGAAAGAAGAGGTTCAGCAGCGGGCGGGCCGCCAGCTCGGTGACGCGGCCACCGCCCTGCGCCTGGATTTCGGTCCCGTACTGCAGAGGCCGCCGGTAGAAGCCCTTGACGTAGTGGATCTCTGGATCGCTCAGCAGCGGACCAAGCAGGCCATACACGAACTTCGGATGGATGTTGCTGATGTCGGTATCCACCCAGCAGATCAGGTCGCCCTTCAGCACGTACAGGCTCTTCCAGAGCGCTTCCCCTTTGCCGGTGTGCGCGCCGTAGCGCGGCAGGATATCCTGGTGCTGCACGACCGTGACCCCTGCCCGCTGCGCGATGGCGGTGGTTCGGTCGGAGGAGCCGGAATCGATCACGACGATCTCGTCCAGCAGAGGAATCCGCTCCATCAGCGCATGCTTGAAGGTGCGAATCACTTTGCCGACGGTGGTCTGCTCGTTCAGCGTCGGCAGACCGAGGCTGATGGTCAGGCCCTGTCGCTGCTTGAGGTCGACGAGTCGGCGCAGCTGCGCGAATTCCTTGCTGTGGAACGTGTTTTCGGCGAACCAGCGATCGACGCGCTCGGCGGCGGCGGCGCGGCTCTCGACCCGGAAGGGCCGATCAGGGTCTTTGAGGGTCTCGGCCGGCCCGGCGGCCTTCGCGACCATCACGCTGCCGGGGAGTCGCCGCAACAGCCGGCTGACGGGGGCGCCGAGCACCATGGGCCGGTGCATCAGGCTGAGGGTCGCGCCCAGCACGATCAGCTGATGCGAGGCGGCCTCCCGAATGATCGCCTCGCGGACGGAACCGGCAAAGATAGTCTGGCGCCGCAGCGGGACGTCGACGGCGTTCGACAGCTTCAGAAAGGCGACCTCTTCCCGCGCTCGCGACTCAGCGGAAATACGCGGGTTGAAGACATGGAGGATGACGAGCTCCGCGCCGGTCTCCTTACACACGGTGGCCGCCAGCCGCAGGGCCAGCTCCGCGTTGGGGCCGCCGCGAACGGGAACCAGCACACTTTTGATACCCACGCTCGACGGGCGGACGAGTGCCACATCACAGGGTGGCTCGACCAGCAGGTCCTCGACGGCGTTGAGCCAGGCGCCGTCCTCGGGCCCGCGGCCCGTCCCGGCATCGAGAATGAGGAGATTGGTGTCCGTCTCGAGCACCGCTTCCCGGATCCCCTGGGCGGCGACGTGGGCGATTCGCACCTGGCCTCGCAGCTTCACGGGGCCGCGCTCCGCGTAACGGGTGATCCGGGAAAGCAGCGTGCGATAGGCGCGCGCCACCTCGACCCCCTCGTGGAGCGGCTGTTCGGGCGCCATCTCGATCACGCCCAGCAGGGTGCCACGCGAGTCCTCGGCGTTGAGGAACGGGGTCACCGCCTTCAGCAGGGGGCTGGTCCGCGACGGGTTGGTGGTCGGAATGAGGACCCGGTAGTGACTCACGCCCGGTTCAGAAGCGGCTCGAGTTGCTGGCGAATGATGATGTCCCAGGACAGCGCGCGCATGATCTGCCGTCGCAGCCGCGCTGCCGGCTCATCGAGCGCGGCCATCACGGCCCGGGTAAAGCCAGACGATCCCGCCTCGATCGGCACGAAATGCGGAGCGGTGGCGGCGACCTCGCGAAAGGCCGGCAGATCCGTGCAGACGACCGGTGTTCGAAAGATGGCGGCCTCGGCCAGCGGCAACCCGAATCCCTCGCTCGTGCTGGGCAAGGTCACCACGTCGCTCAGCATATAGAGGTCGGCGAGCGTGACCGCATCAACCGCGTACTCGTTTTCGGCCCCGGCCGGCCGCTGCTCGAACAAGAAGCACACCGACTCCTCCAGTCCATGGTGGGAGCGCAGCGCCTTCAACTCCTCGACGTACCGCAGTGCCCGCGGATTATGCGGCCCTGGTGGACCGGTGATCAGGAGCCGGACGCGTTTCCCGCTCGCCTGGATCGCCGCGGCGGCCTCGATGGCCCATTCCAGGTTTTTTCGCTTCGTGATCCGGACGGGCGCGAGCATCACCACGTC
Source organism: Candidatus Dormiibacterota bacterium (assembly GCA_036564925.1). Lineage (GTDB taxonomy): Bacteria > Chloroflexota > Dormibacteria > CF-121 > CF-121 > JALYYC01. The sequence continues at coordinate 63,974 of DATCOB010000069.1, forward strand.
CGCCTCGGCGAGGCCAAACTGCTGAACAAGAGCACGGGTCCGAGCGCCAAGCTGCAGCAGGGCGAAGGGGTCGATGCCGTTGTGGATCACGGTCGCAGGATCGACCGTCGTGCCGGTCAGGTGTTCCCATTCTTTCCGCCGTTGCGTTGAGATAAAGACCGGCGCGATCTGGGGATTTGGGCGGCGCAGCAATGACCACGGTTCTCCCGGGTGCATCCGGGGCTGGTAGAGGGGGTTGGCCCAACTGAGGTCATGACACCAGGAGATGACGCGACAGCCCTCCCCCCGGGCCAGATCCCACAACGCCGAGGTCAGGGGCAGGTTGAAGTGGAGGGTCAGGGCGTTGTGGACGATCAGCGTATCGAGGGCCGCAAGTTGCGGCGCGAGGCGGTCATGAAGGCAGGCGCGCAGCGTCGTAAAGGATGCGGGAATCTCGCCGCGGTCGAGCGCATCGCGCGTGGCGCTGACCTCCGGATGTTTGGAGTCCAATTCCGGCACGATGACGAGCTGGACGTTGGTGGGGGCGGGGAGGGGACCGCCGCGGCCGCTCAAAATCGTGACCGGGTAGCCCAGCGCACTCAGCCGGCTGGCCTGTTCGTACAGGATCGTCTCGACGCCGCCGATGATCGGAGGGCACGTGTAGTGGAGCAGGCCAACGCGTGGGAGCCGCTTCATTTATCGAACTCAGGTGATCGGCGGCGGTTCATCGAGGATGACGTCGAGGTCATCGGGCTTCTCGAGGATGTCGACCTGCGGCCGCTGTCT
>DATCOB010000070.1:0-8233 GCA_036564925.1 Candidatus Dormiibacterota bacterium
GGGCCCGCCGGCCCACGCGAGCCGCGCGGGACGTGCGATGCGAGCGTTTGAGGCGTTGGACGATGTGCTTAGGCGGGTAAGCGCTCGATGATCGTGGCGATGCCCATCCCATAGCCGATGCACCGGGCCCGCCGGCCCACGCGAGCCGCGCGACGCGAGCGTTTGAGGCGTTTGACGATGTGCTTAGGCTGGAAGCCGCTCGATGATGGTGGCAATCCCCATCCCATAGCCGATGCACATCGTCGAGAGGCCGTAACGCGCGTCCTGCCGTTCGAGTTCGTGCAGCATCGTGGTGATCAGGCGGGCGCCGCTGGCGCCGAGCGGATGGCCGAGCGCGATGGCGCCGCCGTTGTAGTTGACCTTCTCCATGTCCGCCCCGGTCTCGTGCTGCCAGGCGAGCACGACGGGGGCGAAGGCCTCATTGACCTCGAAGAGATCGATATCCTTCACCTGAAGTCCGGCCTTCTTGAGCACCTTGGCGGTGGCGGGGATCGGCCCGGTGAGCATGATGGTCGGCTCCGAGCCCACGATCGCCTGGGCCACGATGCGGGCCCGGGGCCGAAGCCCCAGCGCCTTTGCCTTCTCGGCGGACATCACGAGCACCGCCGACGCGCCGTCGCTGATCTGGCTGGAGTTGCCGGCTGTGACCACGCCGTCCTCCTGGAAGGCGGGCTTCAGCTGCGCCATCTTTTCCCGTGACGGGGGAATGCGCACACCCTCGTCCGTATCGAACTGGTAGCTCGAGCCATTCTGCTTGACGTCGATCACGAAGATCTCCCGCTTGAAGCGGCCATCCTGGATCGCCTGGCCGGCCTTGACATGGCTCTGGAAGGCGAACTCGTCGAGCTGCTGGCGGCTGAATCCCCACTTCTTGGCGATCATCTCGGCGGAATTGCCCTGCGGGATGACCTCATAGAGATCGGTAAGCTTTGAACTGATCGGCCCCTCGCCCGGACCGAAGGCGTCGGACCCCATCGGAACCCGCGTCATGTTCTCGACGCCGGCCCCAATCACCACGTCCTGGGCGCCCGAGAGGACACCCTGCGCCGCGAAGTTCACCGCCTGCTGCCCGGAGCCGCAGAACCGGTTGACGGTCGTGCCCGGGACCTCAACGGGAAACCCGGCGATCAGGACGGCGGCGCGGCCGATGTTCATGCCCTGTTCACCCGTCTGCGTCACACATCCGACGATGACGTCATCAACCTCGGCGGGGTCTACCCCGGCTCGACTGACCACTTCGCGAAGCGTCAGGGCCAGCAGATCGTCGGGACGGACGGGGCTGAGCTTGCCGCCACGGCGTCCGATGGCCGTACGGACAGCGTCGACGATGACAGCTTCACTCATGGGCACACTCCTTGTTTCGGGAGCGCCGGGGCGCTTCCTTCTCTATTGTAAACTCGGCAATCCCGTAGAATATGCCGCGGCATGGACGGCGACCACATCGCTCGCGGAACGAGAAAGGATCAGTAGGGACGATTGGGTTCGGTAATCAAGAAGCGCCGCAAGAAAATGCGGAAGCACAAACACAAGAAAATGCTCAAGGCCACCCGTTGGCAGCGGCGAACTAAGTAGGTTTCTTACTGATGAGCGTCCGGAGTTGGGACTCCGAGACCTCCCCCGGAATTCGACCGAGCATGTCGACGCCGTAGAAGCGAATCCCCCGGGGGGCCAGGATGACGGCGAGCGCATTGAGGCTGGGTTGCTCGTTAGTTGACGGTGCCGGGTTGGGTGTCGCCCAGGGGTCGCCGGAAGCCCAGCCCCGGCACGGCCGGCCGCGGGACGGCGGGAAGCAGGGCCTTTTCCAGCACCTCGTCCACATGCTTGACGAGGACGAGGTCCATCGAGCGCTTCACTTCCTCCGGAATCTCGTGCAGGTCTTTCCGGTTCTTCTCCGGCAGGATGAAGGTCGTGATCCCGGCACGATGGGCGGCGAGCAGCTTCTCCTTCAATCCGCCGATGGGCAGCACCTTGCCCCGCAGGGTGATCTCCCCCGTCATCGCGACGTCGCGGCGCACCGGTCGGTCGGTCAGCACGGAGACGATCGCGGTCGCCATCGTGATCCCCGCCGACGGCCCGTCCTTGGGGATCGCGCCCGCCGGCACATGGATGTGAATGAAATGGTCCTCGAAGAAGGTGGGCTTGATGCCCAGCTCGAGCGCGTGCGCACGCGCGTAGCTGACGGCGGCGCGGGTCGACTCCTCCATCACCTTGCCGATCTGCCCGGTCAGCGAAAACTCGCCGCGGCCCTGCATGACGATCGCTTCCACGGTCATCACGTCGCCGCCATACTCGCTGACGGCGACACCGGTGGCGGTCCCCACCTGGTCCTCCAGCTCGGCGATCCCGAAATCGAATCGCGAGGGGCCCAGGTACGCCATCAGATCACCCGGCTCGACCACGACCTTTTCGAGCTGTCCCTCGGCGATCCGCCGCGGAATCTTCCGGCACACGTTGGCGATCTCCCGGTCAAGATTGCGCACCCCGGCCTCGTGCGTGTACTCCCGGATCAGCACCCGCAGGGCGGCTTCGCTGATGGCGAGGTGTTCGTCTCCCAACCCGTGCTCCCGCAGTTGGCGGGGGATGAGGAAACGCTGCGCGATGTGCATCTTCTCATCCTCGGTGTAGCCCGGAAGCCGGATGATCTCCATCCGATCGCGGAGCGGCGGGATGATGGTGTCCACGACATTGGCGGTGGTGATGAACAGGACCTGCGAGAGGTCGTAGGGCACTTCGAGGTAGTGATCAGAAAAGTCCTTGTTTTGTTCGGGATCGAGCACTTCGAGCAAGGCCGACGAAGGATCACCGCGCCAATCGGCACCGACCTTGTCGATCTCGTCGAGCATGAAGACCGGGTTGCGGGAACCGGCCGACTTCATCTGTTGCAGGATGCGGCCGGGCATGGCGCCGATGTAGGTCCGGCGGTGGCCGCGGATCTCGGCCTCGTCGTGGATGCCGCCTAACGAGAGCCGAATGAACTTGCGCCCCAGCGCCCGCGCGATCGACTTACCCAGACTGGTCTTCCCGACGCCGGGCGGCCCGACGAAACACAGGATCGGCGAGCGCAGCGTCTGTGACCGCTGGCGCACCGCCATGTACTCGAGGATCCGCTCCTTGATCTTCTCCACCCCGTAGTGGTCCTCGTCGAGCACTACGGCTGCCACCTTGATGTCCCAGGTTTCGGCGGGCGGTGGCCCCCAGGGCAGGGCGACCAGCCAATCGACATAGGTGCGGATGATCCCGACCTCCGGTGACGCCGCCGGGATGGTCTGCATCCGATCGATCTCCTTGAGCGCGCGCTCCCTGACCGGATCGGGCATCCCGGCCTGCTCCACCTTCTCGCGTAACTGCTGGAGTTCCGCCCCTTCCTCGTCGTCGCCGAGCTCCTTGCGGATCGCCTTCAGCTGCTCGCGCAGGATCTGATCGCGCTGGAGTTTGCCGATCGTGCTCTGCACCTCGTTCTGGATCTTGGCTTTGAGCTCCAGGATCTCGACCTCCTTGGTGAGAAAGAGCGCCAGCAGCTTGAAGCGCTCGAGCACGTTGGGCGTCTCGAGCATGTGTTGCTTCTGCTCCAACGTCTGGTCGGGGGCGGCGGCCACCAGGTCCGCGAGGTAGACGGCATCATCGGTCTTGGCGACGGTGGTCGCGACTTCCGGCGCGACGGTCGCACCGGAGTCGACGTACTTCTGGTAAAGGCTCTTGACCGACCGCATGTGCGCCTCGAGCTCGAGTCCCTCGCCCACCACGTCGCTGATCGGCTCCACCTCGACCTCGATGAACGGCGTGAACTGGGTGAAGCGCACGATCCGTGCGCGCTGCGAGCCGGCCACCAGCATCTGGATGCCGGCCGGCGTCTGCCGCATCCCGTTGATCTCCGCGATCGTCCCGGTGGAATAGAGGTCGGCCTCGCCAGTCTCGTCGACCTGGGGATCCTTCTGGGCGGTCAGCAGCACCTGCTTGTCTCTGTCCATCGCCGACGTGATGGCGGCAATGGAGGTGCGCCGTCCGACCGAGAGCGGCACGATGAGTTTGGGGAAGACGACGTCGTCGCGCAGCGGCACGAGCGGAATCCGGCGAAGCGGCGCGGGCGGCGTGGGCGGCGTTGGCTCAGTCATGTTGAAGGGATCCCTTAGATGTGCGGGCCGGCGTCGGTGACCGTGCGCCGCCATGCCTGTGGCGCGGGAGCCGCCCCGCCCTCCATGGCGCGGGGGCCGATCAGGCGGGCGATCTGGTCCTCATCGAGAACCTCTTCCTTGAGGAGTGCCTCGGCCAGCTGGTCGAGCCGGGCGCGATTCGCCGTGAGGATGCCTTCCGCCGTCTGGTATCCCTCGTTGAGCAGCCGGGTCACCTCTTCGTCGATGATGGCGGCCGTGCGCTGGCTGACGTGAGGACTGCCGGCCAGCTCGCGCCCCAGGAAGACCGCGGTTTGAGAATCGTCGAAGGAGAAGAGGCCCATCTTCTTGCTCATCCCCCAGCTCACCACCATGCGGCGAGCCAGCTCGGTCGCGGTCTCGAGGTCGTTCTGCGCGCCGGTGGTGATGCTCCCGAGGGCGATCTGCTCGGCGGCGCGGCCGCCAAGCGCCATGGCGATGCGGCCCTCGAGGTACTCCTCGGACAGGTTATGCCGGTCGTCGGTGGGAATCGACTGGGTGACCCCCAGCGCCATCCCACGCGGCACGATCGTGATCTTGTGGACCGGGTCCGACTGGGGCTGGTACCAGGCGACCAGGGCGTGACCCGACTCGTGATACGCGATCACGCGCCGTTCCGCCTCGCTCAAGTAGATCTTTCGCTCCGAGCCCAGCACGACCCGATCGAAGGAGTCCTCGAAGTCGTGCATGGTGACCGTGGTCCGGTTGGTGCGCGAGGCGTGCAGGGCGGCCTCGTTGACCAGGTTGGCCAGGTCGGCGCCGACCAGCCCGGGGGTCGAGCGGGCGATGATGTCGAGGTCGACATCGGGGTCGACCGGGACACCGCGGGTGTGCACCTTGAGAATGGCCGCGCGGCCACGGCGATCCGGACGATCGACGACCACCCGGCGGTCGAACCGGCCGGGCCGAAGGAGGGCCGGGTCCAGTACGTCGGCGCGGTTGGAGGCGGCGAGCACCACGACGGCCTCGCGCTGGTCGAATCCGTCCATCTCCACCAGGAGCTGGTTGAGGGTCTGCTCGCGCTCGTCGTTGCCGCCCCCCAGGCCGGCGCCGCGCTGGCGGCCGACGGCGTCCAGCTCGTCGACAAAGATCACGGCGGGGCTGTGCTTCTTGGCATCCTCGAAGAGGCTGCGCACCCGGGAGGCGCCCACGCCGACGAACATCTCGACGAATTCCGAGGCGGAGATGCTGAAAAACGGGACCCCGGCTTCACCAGCGACCGCGCGGGCCAGCAGGGTCTTACCCGTGCCTGGCGGTCCGATCAGCAGGACGCCCTTGGGCATGTGACCACCGAGCTTTTGAAACTTCTGCGGGTCGCGCAGGAATTCCACGATCTCCTGCAGCTCGAACTGGGCCTGCTCGACGCCGGCGACATCGTGGAAGGTGGTCTTGGGCGTGGCCGGGTCCTGCAGCCGCGCGCGGCTCTTGCCGAACGAGAAGATCCCCTGGGTCGCCTGTCCGCTCCGGCGGATGAAATAGACCCAGATTCCCACCAGCACCAGGATCGGCAACAGGCTCACGAGGAGGCTGCCAATGCCACCGGTGTCGGCCTTGACGGTGGTATTGACTTTGTTGTCTTTCAAGGACTTCCAGAAGGCGGGATCCGTCTGGCTGACGCCATCCGGGACGGTCGCGTGGAACTGAGTCCCGGTGACGCCACTGAAGGTCTGCGAGCTCTTGAAGTCGCCCTGGGCGTCCTGGCCCTGGATGGTGACGTCCTTGACGTTCCCGTTGTCCACCTGCGTCTGCAGGTCCGAATACGCCACTTCGACCCGTGGCGGGCCCCCAAAATGGCTGAGCAAGGGCGACGCGAGAAAGATGATGTAGACGCTGAGCCCGGCGACCAGCAGGGCGAGCCGCAGGCGGTTGTTCGGCGTCTTCGGCGTCTTGGTCGCCTTGGGCGGACCGGGCGGCGTGCTCTGATCGGGGCGCAGTGCCATGTCGTTAGTCTAGGCGCCCCCCGGCTTCCGCAAACATCGCAACGCGAAGAGCGGGCCAGGCGGACCGGGGAGCCAGTCTCATCGCCACACCCTACCGCCCGAACATGAGAGCGGCCTAAGAGCCTCGGGGAGGTCGCCGCGGCAAGCGGACCGCGGCTTCCACGCGGAAGCCGGGTACCGCGGGCGGCCCCTGCGCGCGTACCGCGCCTATAATTCCGCTCCGGGGCGATAGCTCAGCTGGCAGAGCGCCGCACTCGCATTGCGGAGGTCGAGAGTTCGAGTCTCTTTCGCTCCAGTTGTCTTCAGGCGGCCGCAGGCAGCGCGCGGCTGTCAAGCTCACCGATTTCGGGGGCGACCGCCGGCAGCGCCAGCGGCTCCGGGATTCGGGCGAACGCCGCCCAGATGACCATGGGCGCAGCGCCGGCGACGACCACGACGATGCGGGCCAGCAGCATCTGGTCGACCGGGGCAACCAGCACCAGGAAAAAGCCGATGCTCAAGACCCGTCCCACCGCGAGGCACAGCTCCTGGTGGACGATGTATTCGTAGCGAAACAGCCGCGCCTGCGGATCGCGGTCGATCACCTGCAACGCGAGGGGTGCCAGCCCGTTGGCATGCAGCGGGCCGCCGACGGCGCGCAGCAGGCCGTAGACGACGAGGGCCCAGGCGGAGAGGTAGAGTGGCAACACCAGCGTCGATGCCACCAGCAGTGCGGCGCCGATCAGCGCGCAGGCGATCCGATGGCGCGGCCGCATGAAGGCGGCGAGCGCCAGGCTGATCCCCACACCGAGGATCCCCATGATGCCGTTGAAGTTCCCGACCTGCTGCTCATTGTTGAGCACCAGGTAGGCGAGCACGGTCAGCACGACCCCGCTCAGCATTCCAGAGAAGCCATCCGCCAGTCGCGCCCCCATGACGTTTTGCCAGGCTGGGTTGCGGAGATGGAGGGTTGCCATGGTCCGCAGCGAGAAGGCTGGCCGGTATCCGCACTGCAGGCGCCCCGCCAGCACGATCGCCAACAGCAGCAGCGCGGCGGCGACGCCGAAGACCGCGTCATACCCCCCTTCCATCCCTCCCCACTGCCCGCCGATCACGATGACAGCCCCGGCCAGCGGCGGGAGGCCGCCGCTGAGGAAACAGTTGACCGCCCCCATCGCCCCGAAGTAGCGGTCGCGGTCCCGCTCGGAGGTCGCGTCATAGGTCGTGAGGTGGAAGCCCGCCCAGTACCAGCCTTCGCCGAGCCCGCGCAGCAAGCCGAGCGGGACGATCCAGTTGGCGCTGGCGTTGCCGAGGCCGAGCACGGCCACGTAGACGATGCCGAGGAGCGCCAGGCCCACCCGGATCGATGTGCCCGCGCTCGCCCGTCTGAGGACGAGGCCATTGGCCAGGAAGGCCAGGGGGATGGTTACCGCGCTGATCCAGGTGAACAGCGCGACACGAGCCAGGTCATGGCTGGCTCGCCATAGAAAGATGGAGAGGAAGGTCGCGGCCAACAGGTTGGCGGCGGTGTAGGCCGCGTGGACCAGGACCATCGTATGTGCGCGGCGATCCAGCCCGCCGCGGAGCGCCCTTCCCAGTAACACCCTGTCCCCTCTTTTCCCGACCTTCTCGGCCGGTATTCGGACAACGTCTGAAGTCAAGACCGCTTTCCCCGGTCATCGTCCTGTCACCGCGGCGCACGGATCGGTGACGTGCGCGGCTTCCGCCGGCATCATGCGACGCCGGGGAAGGCCCCATCGCGAAATCGAAACGTTTGCCGCAAGGGGGGGACGATAGCCTCGGCCTAGGCGCTCGGGATTTGCGCAAAAGGGGGCCAACACGGAACAGTCGGATCTGCGCCCGGAATCAGCGGTGATGCCGCAACGCGCCGCCGGCCTTGCCTTTCCGGCGGCCAGCCGCCAATTGCTGGCGTCGCTGAGCCAGAACGCCATCTCCGGGGCTGCCTACGATACCGCCTTCGTCGCCCGGCTGCGGGCGACCGGGGAACCGCAGACGCTCGCCTACCCAAAAAGCCTTGCCTACCTCCTTCGGACTCAAAATCCGGATGGCAGCTTCGGCACCAACCTTCCGATCCCCAAGGAAAAGTTGATCTCGACCCTCAGCGCGCTGGTGGCCCTGGCCGACCTGCCGACGCCACTTCAGGAC
>DATCOB010000071.1:0-31674 GCA_036564925.1 Candidatus Dormiibacterota bacterium
GTCCGGTAGTCTCCCCGGGATACGCAGACGCCCGGATCGAACCGGCTCCGCGCAACGGACGCTTCGCCACCGGTGACCGCGGCTTCATCGACCCGCAGGGCGCGCTCGTCGTCACTGGCCGCACGGACGACGTGATCATCACCGGTGGCGAGAACGTCAATCCCGACGAAGTCGAGGCGGTGCTGCAGCAGTACCCGGGAGTCCGGGACGTGGCGGTCGTGGGACGCGACGACACGCTTTGGGGGCAGGTCCTGGAGGCGCTGGTGGTCGGCGAGGGGATCGTGCCCGAGGCGCTCATCACCTGGTGTCGCGACTGCCTCCCCGGCTTCAAAGTGCCGCGACGCGTGCGCCTGGTCGAACGCCTGCCGCGCTCGGAGTCGGGCAAGCTGCTCCGCCGGGAGCTATGACCGCGGGTATCAGGTGTTCGGCGATTCCCAATGTCTTGACGGAGCACGGGATTGACTGCGCCGTCATGGAGCGAACGCGGAAGGGGACCTGATGTCGCGGTCGCGGATGGGCAGCTGGTGCCCTGATCCTCCTCCCGCAGCTGCCAGTCCAGGTTGCGCGCCTGCTGGGCAAACCCCGTCAGCCGGAATCGCCCTGGATCTGACGGAGGGCTCTGATGTGCCCTGAGTATTGTGGACGCGGGTTGTTGGACTTCATGCCACTGGCTGTTGGTCGGCTTGGATCAATTTGTAATCGGATCGGCGTCCGCATCGGGAGCGCGGCGCGACGTCGCTGCCGATTGTGGAAGATCTCGAGGTGCTCGAAGATCGCGTTGCTCAGTTCAATGCGGGCCCGCCACTTCTTGCGTTCCAGCAACTCGGTTTGCATCCGTCCCCACAAGGACTCGATGACGGCATTGATCATCGGTCAATTCCATCGCTGCGGCCAGTACGGGCCTAGGCGGGCGGACTCGCAAGATAGAAAGCCCGCAACTCGACGAGTCAGGTGACCATGTCAGGGTCGAGTCAGGTGATCACCGCCCCAGGGCAATCCACAGATAGGAAAGGGGATTAGGGGATGGGTGGAACCAGGCGCTAACCGGACCTCAACGAAGCCAAGAAACGACCACATAAGGGACCTGGTGGAGCGTCGAACGCTGGATGTTGTAGTTGGCTGGGGCGAAAGGATTCGAACCTTTGATTACCTGATCCAGAGTCAGGCGCCTTACCGCTTGGCCACGCCCCAGCGGGCCGATCAAGGCTGCCACAGTCTATCAAAGGGTTTCCCCGGGTTTTCCTTCGGGAAAGACCCGACTCTTCCGCTGGCGCGCCTCGGCGGCCTGCTTGATCTGGAGCATGCTCGACCACACGGCCTTGCGGTAGATCCTCGGCACCACCAACCGGTCGATGATCGTCCGCGCCCACGGCCGGTGCGGCAGAAATGTGCCCCGATACCGCAGCAGGCTTCCGTCCCCGCTCGGCTGGACCAGAAACTCCTCGTCCACCGCCGGCAGCGGCCCCCTGATGAGCCGGTAGGTGATCCGGTCGGGCGCGTGAAATCCGACCTCCTCGAGGGTGCGCACCTGCCGCCCGAAAACCGTGGTCGTGAACTCGACGATCGCCCGTTCCGGCGAGGGGCGCTCGAGCACCCGGGCGTGCGCGGCATCGTGACCCTGGCCGACGGCCGCGATGAGCTGGAACACCAGGGCCGGCGACGCGTTGATGGGCAACTCCAGGGCCGGCATGCCGAATCGGCGGACCTCGGCCATGCCATGCACAGTACGACTCCGCTACGCTACGACGGGCGCGCATGGCACCATCCTCCCGTAGCCGCGGCGTCCTCGCCCTGGACCTCGGGACGTCCTCCGTCCGGGCGGTGATCTACGACGCCCGCGGACGCATGATCGAACCCACGCTGTGCGACCTGTCTTACAAGGTCGACACCACCGCCCCCGGACAGGTGACTTCCGACCCGGACCTCCTGCTGCGGCTCATCCTGCGAACGATCGACTCCTCGCTCGGCGCGGCACACAAGGCCAAGATCGATGTCCTCGGGGTCGGGGCCTCCTGCTACTGGCACAGCCTGATGGGCGTCGATCGTGACGGCCGGCCGACCACCCCGTTGTTCACCTGGGCCGATACCCGCAGCGCCGGGGAGACCAGGAAATTTCGCACCCGCGCCGACGAGCGTACGTATCACCGGCGCACCGGCTGCTACTTCCACGCCAGCTTTTGGCCGGCAAAGCTTCGTTGGCTGCGGGCGACCCAGGCGGTGGCGGTACGCCGGACGGCTCGATGGATCTCGCTCGGCGAATACCTCTATCAGCACCTCCTCGGGGAATATCGCGTGAGCATCTCGATCGCCGCCGGGACGGGATTGCTCGATGTCCACCGATGCCGATGGGACGTCGCCGCCCTGCGGCTCGCCGGGATCACGGCGGATCGCCTCTCTCCGCTCGAGGACTGGGACGAGGCGCTGCGCGATCTTCGCCCGGCGTTCGCGAAGCGCTGGCCGGCGTTGATCGGCGTGCCGTGGTACCTGCCGCTCGGCGACGGGGCGCTCGCGAACGTGGGCGCCGCCTGCCTCAAACCGCAATGGTTCTGCGCCACCATCGGAACGTCGAGCGCGCTCCGCGTCATCCTCGAGCGCGACCGTCTCGCGATCCCCTGGGGCGCCTGGGTCTATCGCCTCGACCGGCGACGATTCGTCCTCGGGGGGGCCCTCTCGGAGGGCGGCAACGTGATGCGCTGGATCACCGACGGGCTCGGCCTGAAGCACAAGAAGAAGGTCGAGCGCGCCGCCGCGACGATGCTCCCGGACCAGCATGGCCTCACGGTTCTGCCCTTCTGGGCCGGCGAACGCAGCCCCAACTGGCGCGGCGACGCGCGCGCCGCCATCACCGGACTCTCGCTGAGCACCGAGCCGGCGGGGCTAGTTCGGGCGGCGATGGAAGCGATCAGTTATCAGTTCGTGGCGGTGGCCACCGCCATGCGCCGGGTCGTTCCGCAACCACGGGCGGTCATCGCCACGGGTGGCCAGCTGATCCACTCCCGGGCGTGGTGCCAGATGCTGGCGGACGCGCTGAAGATCCCCGTGATCACCTCACCCGAGACCGAAGCGTCGAGCCGCGGCGCCGCCTTGCTCGCGCTCTTCGCGCTCGGCATATTACCCGGGTTGTGGGACCAGTCGCCGCGCAGGGGCCGCGCCTTTCAGCCGCGTGCCGCAGCGCACCGGACCTATGAGCTCGCGAGACGGCGACAACAACGGCTGTACGAGCTGCTGCTGCCCCCGCCCGGCCAGCCGGAACACGCCACGCCTAGCGCCGCGGCGGGATCAAGTCCCAAAAGGACGGGTCTTCGAACCCCAGCCGCCAGACACTGATGCCCTTGAGTCCGTACTCATAGAGCAGCGGGAGCTTTCGACGAAGCGTCTCGGTGCTCTGGATCCAGAGTTCGTGGTGGGTGCCATAGGCGTCGTAGCCGAAATGCACCTCATCTTCGACGGGATCGGTCGCCGGGGACGCTCCGTAGGTCTGCGCGAGCGTCATCGCATCGGCGTAGGAGCTCGACGTGAGCTGCCCCACGCCCGTCCAGTCGTGGTAATAGGTTGGCAAGCCGATCGTCGCCTTCTCCGGTGGCACGCCTCGCAGGGAAAAATCGAGGGCGCGGCGCATCCAGGGCGTCCCGGAGACCGCCCCGGGCGGCGTGACGCCGTTGTGCTCGTCATAGGTCATGAAGGAGAGGAAATCCGCGGCTTTTGCGAGCGCCGGAAAATCGTACGCGCCGGACCAGCTCCGAAAGTAATCGAGCAGCGCGCCGGTCGCCGTGTCGTCTCCCGGGAGCCGCGGGATGACGGCCAGGGAGAGGCTGAGCCCCGCCGGATGAAAGGCGGCCGCGCAATCCTGCGCCAGGGCGGTCAACAAGTCGCGGTCGGTCCAGCGGATCTGTTCGAAGTCGAGCTGGAAGCCGGCGTACCCAAAAGTTTTGGCCTCGTTGACCAGGTTTCTCGCGAGTGTCGCGCGGCGGGCCGGATCGGCCAGGATGGCGTGGCCCACGTCTGGATCGACGTTGGCATTGACCACCAGCGGGATGATGGCGACGCCGTTTGCGTGCGCGGCATCGATGATGTCCTGGTGGGCGTAGCCGGTGATGCTGCCGTCGGCGTTGGCGTCGTACCAGCCCGGGCTGAGGACATCGATCTGTCGCGTATGGCTCAAGAAGGAGGCCCGGCCATCGGGCGTGTTGACGAAATACATCTGGACCATCCGCCCGGGCAGGACGCTGGTGACGCTGGCAGGAATCGCCAGCACGGCGCGTTCGCCCGCCGTGCTGAAGGAGCCATCGGCCGCCCTGATGCCGGGGTCGATCGTGAGCACCGCCTGCTCCGATAATTTAAGGCCCGCGGAGACGACCTCGAGGGTCTGTCGATCGCGCCAGCGGTAGGTGGGGTGTCCGGTCATGCCAACCTGGCGGGTGACGCTCGCCGGATCGGCGACCGGCCGGGCAAAGCGCACGGTCGCATCGACGGTCGCCGCCGTGCGGTCCGCCTGAAGGTCCTGAAGTCGCATCGCGATCGTGGCGGTGAGCGGGGGCACGACATCAAACCCGGCGCTGATCTGTAAGCGACCGGCGGAGAGCTGCACCGTGTGCCGGCTCCCCATGGGCAGCGGGCCGGGCAGTTTGATGTGCAACGACGGAGCCGACTCGGCCGCCATTGGCAACGGGACTGGATGCCCATCGAGGGATAGCTCCCACGCGTTGCCCTCGATCGGCTGGTCCACCTCGACGACAAGCTCGGGTCGCGGCGAGACGGGCATGCGGCCGGGAACCGGCTGACCGTCCAGGTCGAACGCCCGAAGCCGGACCCCCGGGGTAAGGACCAGCGTGGTGGAGGGCAGGCCTGTCAACAGGAGCGAGCTGACGGTGAGTGAACAGACGCCCAGGAGCCAGGGGAGCTGCATTCCGGCGGGCAGTATCGCCTTCGGCGAACCGGGCCACAACCCGACCGTGTGGCAGGAACTCGACCTCGACCGTTAGGGCCTTTGGCGGTCCCCTCGATATCAGCTTCGCTTAGGCCGAGCGTGCGAAGGGTAGACCAGAAGTGTGGACATTCTCGATCTTCTGCGACGACAGGCGAGCCGGTTCCAGTGTCCCCAGTGCGGCGAGACGCTGGCCGACTGCAAGATCGACCTGGTGGCCCAGATGGATGCCAAATCGCTGGTCAAAGTCACCTGCGGGCACTGCCACAATGCCCGCCTGATTGCCGTGGCGGCAGGGGGGCCGTCAGACGAAACCCGGACCCCCGTGCGCGACCAGCCGATCGAGCCGCTCGGCAGTCCCATCACCACCGACGAGGTGCTGGACGTCCGGCTGGCCCTGGCGCAATTCGAGGGAGATTTCAAAAGCCTCGTCGATTGACCGCCGTTGTGACCAGTCGGTAACGATCTAAATCCCACAGCCCCGCCGCTGGACTTCGGCCACGGCGCTTCGTAAGATGGCGCCGTGAAGAGGGGTCTTCCACGGCTGATTGCGATCGTCACCCTGGCGGGTGCCCTCTGGACCAGTAGCGGGGTCCCTGCCGCGGCGGGCCCGGCGGTGCCCACCTTCAGCCAGCGGTCCACCGCCTGGTCGCGGCAGGCGCTCGGCACCGACCCGGTCGACACGATCGGCTCCTCAGGCTGCGCGCTGACGGCGGTGACCATGGTCAGCGCCGCCTTTGGCTACCAGACCAACCCGGGCGCACTGAATCAGTGGCTGACGGCCCACGGCGGCTACATCCAGAACGACCTCCTGCTGTGGCGGCAGGCCACCGCCTCGACCGGCGGGCACGTGCGCTGGCGCTGGCTGCATGTCCCGGGCATCGTCCCGCAGCTGCGGACGGACGACCAGGACATCGAGGACCGGCCACCCGTCTCTTTGGTCGAATCCGAACTCGACGCGGGGCACCTGGTGGTCGCGGAAGTGCGCTTGTACGGAGGTATGCACTTCGTCGTGCTGACCGGGCACGCGGGCGACACCCTCTACATCAACGACCCCTGGTTTGGGGATCGCACCACGCTCCAGGCTCGCTACGGCAGCTATCAACGCGCCGTGCACTCGGCCCAGGTCTATACGCAGGGATAACTGGAGGTCAGGCGGCGGCGGCGAAGCCCCGCTCGTATCCCCGCTGATTGGACGCCGTGGTTCGCTGCTCGAGCAGGGCGCACAGGCTGCGGAACGTGTCTTCGCGAAAGAGGGCGCGATCGAGTTTCAAAATCTCCGATTCGACGGCGATCTCCAGGCGACCGCCCTCACGCGTGGTGATTTCGTTCATGCCCTTGACGCGGTGCCACGGGACGAGGCGGGGCTGGCGATTGAACCAGGCCAGCCCGACCGGACGCAGGCCGATGCCGTCTCTGGTGACGGTCACCTCCACCCATTCGATGAAAAAGCAGTGGAACAGCAGGCCGACACTGCAGGCGAGCCCGCATCCCATCGCGATGGCGAGGGCCGCGAAGGCATGATCGTGGCTCTGGCCGACCTCGATCACGGCGAAGAAGAATCCCAACGCACAGGCGGCGATGGGCACGCCAGGCCAGAGGAGCACCAGGCGATTCAGCGGGCTGTCCGGCCGAAAGCTCATGTGTAGCTCTTAGGGTATGGGCCGCCTCTGCGGCAGACATTTCGGCCACGGACTTGTTGCGGAAACGTTGTCGTGGCGTCACGTTGCACGGCAGAATCCACCAGGCGGGCGGGCCAGCCGGCGTGACTTAGACTTCGAGGTCCTTGACGTCGAGGTCGCGTAGCTCGGCCGGCGCCTGCAGCCCGTTGTCGAGCAGGATGCGCAGCAGGCGGAGCACGTACCGTGCCCCATTAAGGTTCACGCCGTGCACGCGCGTCAGGGTCTGGATTGCCTGGAGCTTACGGATGTCGCGCTGCGAAAAGCGCCGACGGTTCGTCGACGTCCGCTTCGGAATCACCAGGCCCAGATGCTCGTACATCATCAGCGTTCGCGGGTGCGTCTGAAGGATCTCGGAGGCAACGCTGATCGTGTAGATCGGCTTGTCCAGCGACAGGCTGGTATCGCTTGCCGCCCGGCGCGTCACTCCTTTAGCCAATCCTCGATCCCTTCGGAGAGACTGGTGGGCGTGGTCCGAGCCTTGATGAGGTACTCGTGGGCGCCAAGCCGCAGTCCGCGTGCCACAAGGTCTTCTTCATCGTAGTTGGAAAGAATGATAACCGGAATGTCGCGGGTCTTATCTTCGGCGCGGAGCTTGCGCAGGACTTCGAGACCGTCCATCTTGGGGAGCCGGATGTCGAGGAAGATGATGTCGGGGCTCAGATCGCCGGCCTTTTTCAGCCCCTCTTCGCCATCGAGGGCGGTGTTCACGCGATATCCATCCAGTTCGAGCTTGAGGCGATACATCTCGAGAACCGACGGATCGTCCTCGACCAGGAGCACTTCGACCAGATCTTCGTCAGCCTGGGTCGCGCGACTCGCGGCTGCGCTCCGGCGCGTCTTACTTTCCATCAGTCTCCTTGGCGCGATGCAGTATAGAGGAATGGGCGGCGGGCTGCCGACGTTCGTCTATACCAACGGCGGGGCGCGGGAAAGCCATACGCGATCTTCGATGGGAAGCCCTGGGAAAAAATAAAGGCCCTCCGATTGGAGGGCCCGAAGAGGGGGGCAAGAGAAACTACGCGAAGTATATGGCGCTCCGGTAGATTTGTCAACAGGGGCACTGTCAGATTCCAGCCACCGGTGACTGTCGGTTAAAGCGCGGTTTCTCGCATCACTAAGCGTCAGATGTCGAGCTGAGAGACGTCGATGTCCGCAAGCTCGACCGGACCCGGCACGTGGTGATCATGCAGGACCTTCATCAGCTGCATGATGTACCGCACGCCCGCCAGGTTGACCGAGTGGTGCCGGGTCAGCTTCTGGATCGTCTGCAGTTTCATGATGTCCCGTTGCGAGAAGCGGCGGCGGTTGGTCGCCGTGCGGCGAGGAACGGCCAGGCCCAGGTGCTCGTACATCATGAGCGTGCGTGGGTGGGTCTCAAGGATCTCCGAGGCGACGCTGATCGTATAGATCGGTTTATCGAGTGAGATGTTCGTTTCGCGTCGAACCTCACGCTTGGCGGCGGTTGCCAATGCGACCCTCCAGTTGTCCCTGCGTTGATCTCGCGACCCGCTGAGTATAGGTAGCACTGTCGGGATGCTCAACGCACGTTCAGTAAAGACATGTGAACGCGGCCCGACCCCCCAATTGGATTCCAGGACTAGCCCGTTATGCCCCCTTTCTGCTATAAGGTTTGTTATCAGGCGCGGTGTCGCGCCGAAATATCTTGGAGGTGCAACGTGGGCGAATTTGGCGATAAGGCTGAAGGCGAGCTCAAGGACAAGGCCGGCCAGTTGAGCGGCGACAAGAAGATGGAGTGGGAAGGCAAGGCGCAGGGTGTCAAGGGCAACATCGAAGGCGCCGGGAACGAGGCGAAGGAACGCGGCGAGGAAGAGGCCGACAAGCCCGTCTAAGCGACCATGTGACGTGGGCCGGTCTCCGCAAGGGGCCGGCCTTTCTTTTTACCGAGGTGCGGGAGGGGGCGAGGACTCGGCCGTGGCCGCCTCGGCGGCGGCCGATGGGTGCCCCGATGGATCCCGTCGTGCGGCGTGGTATCGGGTGGAAGCGGGGTTCGACCCACTTGCGGTCGACCCTCCCCGAGCCCCCCGAACGTGACTGAGCGTGGACTCGCGCAGGATCAGGAATAAGAGCAGGGCGATCGCGAAGAGCAGCCAGACCATGCCCAGGAACACCTGGGTGAACATGCCAAGCAGGAAGCCGATCGCGGCCACGAAGAAGGCCGCGATGGTCGCGATGTGCATGAACTCATCCTGAAGGTGATGCCGTGGAAAGACGTGCCGAAGGCGCCCTTCCATGCCTCCTTGCCGGGCAACGGGGGCTGGAGGGGTCGAGCTTGGGCTGGCACCGATCGCCGCCGGCTCGGTGCCGGGATCCACCTGGGACTTCCCGCAGTAGCGACAGAACCGGGCCCCGTCCTCGATCTGTTTCCCGCACTCTCGACAGAACACCTGTCCCCCCTTTCCCGGTCGTCCGGGCCCACACCAGGTCGCGCGCCCAATTATAGGGACGCTGGCGGCGGCAAAGGGAGTGTAACCAAAGGGGCGGCCAGCCCGTTGGACCCGGTGAAGAGCGAGATTCGACGAGATGTGTAACAATCGGAACTTGCTTTACGTTATAATGGCAGAGTCAGATTTCTGTACGCGTCAATCTACTAGTTTTAGGGGCCTGATTTGATAAGCATTCGGCATCAGCCACCGTTATCCGACCCGGTCGGCCCATCGACACTTGACCAGCGCCGGCGCCAGATTCGGCGGCAGCGCCGGTCCCCAAGCCGCGCCTTGGCCAGCAGCGCGGGGTGGGGAGCGGTTATCCTCGTCTCGCTGTGGCTCCTTCTGTCCGGGATTTACGGATTTCTGAGCGCGTAAGGTCGCGCCGCCGTAGCCGGCGTCACGTCGAACTCTGGCGAAAGCGGAGCCGGGCCGACCTTCGCCGGATCCTGCTGCTGGCCCTGATCGTGGTGCTGATCCTGCCGCTGATGGGCATCCCCGCCCTGGCGGCCGGCGCTGTCGGTCCCTTGCCCGCGGTCAGCGGCCTGTCGTCCAGCAACCTGGAACAGGACACCCTGATCTACGATCGACGCGGCACCCTGCTGGCGGACATCGGTAATGCCGGTGATCACCGCATCGTGGTGCCGCTGAGCTATGTCAATCCCCTGCTGATCAAGGCGACGCTCGCCACCGAAGATCGGACCTTCTACAAGAACAGCGGCGTTGATTTGCCCGGTATCTTCCGGGCGGCCCTGGCCGACTACACGCATCATCACATCAGCCAGGGCGGCAGCACCATCAGCCAGCAATTGGTCAAGCAGGTCTATATCGGTCCCAACCCGGCGCCCACCATTCAGCGAAAGTTGAAGGAGGCGGTGCTGGCGATCGAACTGAACCGGCAGTACAGCAAAAACCAGATCCTCGAGATGTACCTGAATACCATCTACTACGGCAGCCAGACGTACGGCATCGAAGCCGCGGCGCGGAGTTACTTCCAGACGAACGCGCATGATCTCTCGCTGGCGCAGGCGTCCATCCTGGCCGGTCTCCCGCAAGCGCCTACCAAATACAATCCGCTCTTGAACCTCCCCTCCGCGAAG
Organism: Candidatus Dormiibacterota bacterium; assembly: GCA_036564925.1. GTDB lineage: Bacteria > Chloroflexota > Dormibacteria > CF-121 > CF-121 > JALYYC01. Next base: position 10,151 of record DATCOB010000071.1, read on the forward strand.
CAGCGTCAGGCCCAGGTGCTGGCGGCGATGGTCGGCGAAAAGTTCATCACGGTAGCCCAGGCGCAGGCCGCTTACGCAACAAAGCTCCAGGTCTTTCCGCCGATCAACAAGTTCGAGGCGCCCCACTTTGTCGACTACGTGCTCAAGAACCTGGCCACCGACCACCACATTCTGTCGGGCGACCGCCGTGGCTATCGCGTCTACACGAGTTTGGATCTCAACCTGCAGCACATGGCCGAGCAGGTCATCCGCGAACAGATCGCGCAGAAGGGCAACTTCTACAACTTTCACGATGCCGCGCTGGTCAGCATGGATCCGCGCACCGGCGAGGTTCTCGCGATGGTCGGCGGCGACGATTACAACCGCCCCGGCGGCCAGTACAACCTGGCGTACGAGGTGCCGCGGCAACCCGGCTCGAGCTTCAAGATTTTCACCTACACGGCGGCCATCGAGAGCCGCAAGGTGAACATGACCAGTCCGATCCTCGACGAGGCCATGGTGTTTCCCATCGGCGGTGACCAGCCTGGGCGATTCCTCCCCGGGTTCGCTCCCTATGCGCCGGAAAACTACGACCGTCGCTTCCACGGAACGGTCCCGCTCAAGCTGGCCATGGGAAACTCGTTGAACATCCCGGCTCTGAAGACCGAGTTACGCACCGGCATCCCCGCGGTGGTGGACATGGCGCACCGGATGGGGATCACCTGCCTGGGGCTGCCCTGCGATGACAAGCGCGATCCCAGTTACTACGGAGCCAGCCTGACGCTTGGCGGTTATGAAGTCCGCGTCGCGGACATGGCGACCGCGGCAGCGACGCTCGGCGACCAGGGGATTCGCCACCGGGAAGCGCCGATTCTGAGCATCAAGGATGGGCTGGGCAGAGAGGTGTACACCTATGACGCCCAGAAGGCCGAGTTTCGGGCCGTCGACCCCAACGTCGCCTTCATCATCGCCTCGATCATGTCCGATGATCGGAACCGGTGCCTGGAGTTCGGGTGTCACGGTGACCTCACGCTCCCGGGCCGGCACGTCGGGGCGAAGACCGGCACCACGCAGTCCTTTAAAGACAACTGGACGGTGGGCTTCACCCCCAGCCTGGCGACAGCCGTCTGGGTTGGCAATCCGGACAACAAGCCACTCAGCCACAACTCGACCGGGATCGTGGGGGCCGCCCCGATCTGGCACAAGTTCATGGTGCAGGCGCTCGCCGGGAAGCCGGATGAGTGGTATGCCGTTCCATCCGGCGTGCATCAGGTCGGCGACAACTTCTATCTGCCGGGCACCGAGAACGTGGCCCCGATCCTCGCCCAGCCATGGCCGGTCTGCCACCTGCCCGCCAACTTCAACCCCTACTCCCTGAGCTACGCGCAGACCGTGGTCGACGGCGTGCCGTGCGTGATCAACGCCCCGAAGCCGCCACCGGCTCCGGCCGCCCCCTCGCCATCACCGTCGCCGGCCGCGCAGCCCACCTGCCCGCCGAAGTCAGTCCCGAACCCGGGCGGCCAGTGCAAGCCGCCGCCACCCCCGGGCAACGGCTAGCGAACTACCGCGTCAGCCTGATTTCGCAGAAGAGCGAGGCCGCAGGCCGAGCCGCGCTTTCGGGCGGATAGACGCCGGCGCCGCATGCGGCCTGTACGCGCTGGGCGAGGGCATTGGAATTTTGCCCGAGCCGCGCATGGGCCGCTGGACGGCGCACCGGCGCGAGAAAGTCTCCGAGCTAAACGGGCCTAAGCAGTACCGGGCTGATCAGTGGTCGCGGCCTTTTCGGCGTGGGCCTGCTCGCCGTCACCGAACGGCATCCGCGAGGCCAGCTCGCCGGCGCGATCGCGAAGTTCAATGCCCCGTTGCATCAGGTCGTCGCGCATCTCCTCGCCGGTCTTGGGCGCCAGCAACAATGCCAGACCGAAACCCACGGCGACGCCAATCAGCATGCCCGTCATGAAGCGCTCGAGGCCGGAATCCTCGTCCTGGGTGACGCGGGTGCGGCGCAGTGCGGACACGGCGTCCGTCAGGCGATCCCCCACCTCGAGGTCCTTGGCGGTCTTGGTCGCGCGATCGAGTAGCTCGGTCAGCCGTTCCACAGCCTTATCGACAGTTTGCTCCATCTCATGTCCTCCTACGGGCGCCGGGCCCGGCTTTCTGTTCCACCAACGGATCGGCGCTTCGGGGCGGCGGACGGGCTCTCACGTCCCCCCAGCGCATCTTCGGCCTGGCCTAGCAACCGGGATACCCGCCGGCGCATCGCCGGCCCGGACTCCGGCGAGTAGAGCAGGCCAAGGACGGCGCCCGCGATCGCGCCATGCGTCAAACCTCGTAGATAGCCCATCTCTTCGCGCCTCCTCCAGCGGTCAAAGTCCCGGGCGGATGCCGGTCGACCGTAGTGTCATGGTACCACTTGATGATGGCCGCACTGAACAGTTTGTCCCGCTCGCATGCAGGCATTCGCCCGGAGTTGAGCTATACTAGCGACCGATACAGAGGGGGGAAACGTGACAGACTCGGTATCGGGTTTAAGGAGGGGACATGAGTGATGTCGTCGACGAGGATGTGAACGTCCTCTTCATCGAAGACGATCCGGCCGTCGCGGAAATGTACAAGCTCAAGCTTGAGCTGGACGGGTACCGGGTCACCGTCGCGAAGTCAGGGGAAGAAGGCCTCGAGCAGGCCAAGAAGCAGGTGCCGGATATCGTCTTTCTCGACATTCGCCTCCCCAAGATGGACGGCTTCGCCGTTTTGGAGAACCTGCGCTCGGACGGCGTGACCAAGAACATCCCGGTCATCATCCTTTCCAACTATGGTGAGAAAGAGCTGGTCGATCGGGGGCTCAAGCTCGGCGCGCTCGACTACCTGATCAAATCCGAGACCACCCCGGCCAGCCTCAGCCGCGGCGTCCAGGACTGGGTGAAGGAATAGATTGATTCCCAACCGCGATCCGCGCCTCAGTGGCGCCTTCGACCTCGACAAGCCGCTGTACACCATCAGCGTGGCGTCAGAGATCCTCGAGACGCACCCGCGGACATTGATGATGTACGAGGACCTCGGACTGATCGAGCCGTATCGCACCGCGACCAACCGCCGGCGCTACTCCCAACGGAACGTGCGCAAGTTGCAGGTGATCCAGCAGTTGACCCGCGAGAAGGGCGTCAACCTCGCCGGCGTCAAGTACATCCTGATGTTGCTGGAGTCACTGAAGAATGGCGGGATCAAGCCCCCAGCCGACCTCAAGCACGTCTACGACCTCTACGAAGAGATCATTTAGTCTCGGCTAGCTGGCCGCCACGGGTGGCGTGTCGTCGGGCTCGGGGCGCGCATCCTCGTCGGGGTCGAGCCAGCTGGTGGCTTCGGCCGCTGCGATCTGGACCCGTCCCGGGGCTTCTTTGGGCCTGGATTTTCCGCTAGGCAGCGCGCGGATCACGGGCGCGGCGTCCTCCAGGAGCAGGCGGTCGAGCTCGTCGCCATCGATCGTCTCGACGACCTGCAGGTGTTCGGCGATCCGCACGAGCGTGGCCCGACGCACCTGGCAAATCTCGTATGCCTGCTTGTAGGCGGAGTCCGTCAGGGCCTTGATCTCGGCGTCGACATCGGCGGCGGTCAGCTCCGAGAAGAACATGTTGTCACTGTCGCCCTTGCGGTGCAGCGTCACCAGACCCAGGCGCTCGCTCATCCCGAACTCGCAGACCATCTGACGGGCGATATTCGTGGCGTGCTCGATGTCCTGCTTGGCGCCGGTCGTGACATCGCCAAAGATGATCTCTTCGGCAGCGCGGCCGCCCATCGCCGCGGCCATGCGGGCCATCAGCTCGGACTTGGAGGTGAGGTACTTGTCTTTGAGCGGGAGCTGAATGGTCACACCGAGGGCCTGCCCACGGGAGATGACGGAGACCTTGTGCACCGGGTCGCTCTTGGCGAACGACTTCATGACAAGCGCATGACCAACCTCGTGATAGGCGATGATCGCTTTCTCCTCGGGCGTAATGAGGCGGCTGCGCTTCTCAGGCCCAGCCATCACCCGCATGCTCGCCTCTTCCAGTTCGGCCTTGCCAATCGAGACTTTCTTGCTGCGGGCGGCCAGAATGGCCGCTTCGTTCAAAAGGTTCGCCAGGTCGGCGCCGGTGAATCCGGGCGTTTGGCGCGCGATCACATCCAGGTTGATATCGGCCGACAGCGGCTTCTGCTCGGCGTAGAGATTGAGAATGGCACGACGGCCATTGAGATCGGGGGCGTCGATAGCAACGCGACGATCGAACCGGCCGGAACGAAGCAAAGCCGGATCCAAAACGTCCGGCCGGTTGGTGGCAGCGATCACGACGACGGCGCAATCCGTATTGAACCCGTCCATCTCGACCAACAATTGGTTCAGGGTCTGCTCGCGCTCCTCGTTGGTCCGCATCCCGGATCCACCACGCTTGCGGCCGAGCGCGTCGATCTCGTCAAGGAAGACGATGCAGGGCGAATTCTTCTTGGCATGCTTGAACAGGTCACGAACGCGGGCAGCGCCGACGCCGACGAACATCTCGACGAAGTCAGATCCACTAAGACTGAAGAACGGGACCTTGGCCTCGCCCGCCACGGCACGCGAGAGCAGCGTCTTGCCCGTCCCAGGCGGCCCCACCAGCAGGATGCCGCGCGGCATCCGCGCGCCAAGCTGGCCGAAACTGCTGGGTGCCTTCAGGAACTGCACGACTTCTTCGAGTTCACGCTTCGCCTCGTCGACACCGACGACCTGAGCGAATGTGACGTCTTCGGTTTCACCATTGCGGGGTTCCCCGAGATGCTTGGACATCGTCCCCATCGGGTTGCCGAGCAAGTTCGACCGCCGCAGCATCAGGAAGAGGAGTGCCATCAGCACGAGGAGTCCGAGCAGGTTGGGCAGCATGGACGCGAACGATGTGTCGTCGGTGGATTGCACCGTGACCTTGACGCCGTGGTCACGGAGGTGCTGTTCAGTCGAGGCCATCGACGATTCCTTCTCGATCGTCCAGGACTGCTTCCCGGCCTTGTCCGTCAGGATGATCCGCTGGCCGGCGATGCTGGCTGCCGCCAGCTCATTGCTGTCGGCGCGGTCGAGGACGACACTGATCGGGGTGGCTGGGTGGTTCAGGACAGCGTTGGCACCACTGTGGCCGACGTACCACATGGCGCCGAAGACGACCAGCGTGGCGGCGATCATGGCGGGCACCACGACGCGCTTCTGGCGAAGGCCGGACGGGACCTTGAACCGTTGGAAGAACTCTTTCATCTGCTTATCAACCCCTCCTTAATACGCTACGGGCTGGTCGGGCAAAGCGATCAATGCCTTCGCCGCGATGGCGGGCCCGCTCAAGCGTTGCCAGAACGGATAGCTGCTGATCGCCGCCTGTTCATCGCCGGTCACCCCGTTGGTCGCGTCGGCGAGCCGGTAGTAGGACCAGCTGACACCGCCCTGGGCGCGGGTCTCGTCCATCGAGGTCGTGATCTCCTGCGCCGGCGGCGATCCGGGCGTGCCGTACTCCGGGGCCGCGTCGTAGGCCTGGGCCGTGATGGTCAACGGACGCTTGAAGGGATTGACCCCTGGGTCGCGGAACTGCTGGAATACCTGGTCGATGTAGGCCCGGGTGCCGTCCGCGCCCGCATACTGGGGCAGCCCCGTCGCCCGCCAGTAGGCCATCGGTGCGAAGACCTGACAGTACTTGGACATCGTCGCATAGGCATAACCGGCATGGTCATAAGGGGTGGGCAGCGTGCTGGCGATGAGCAGGTACTGCTCGCCCACGCCGTTGAGGCCGGCGGCACCAGCGCGGATGCCGGAAAGGTATTGCCCAACGTTGGGATCCGAGGTGCTGTTCCCTTCGATCGTGAGCGCGAGCCCGTCGAGCCGCTGGCCCTGCTCCTCGAAATCGGCGGCGGCCAGCGCGTCCGCCGCATCCGACTGGGGGTCGTCCAGCATCGGCTCGATCCAACCGATGACCGTCAGCCCGCGGGCATGCGCGATGGGGAGAAGATCCTGAAGGGCCGCGGCGGCGTAGAAGTGGTGTTTTGAGTCGGCGATCCGAATATAGATATGGCTGAGGTCGGCACGGATGGCGGCGTCAACCAGCGCAGTGGCCCGGTCGGCGTCGGGGTCCGTCCAGTCGCCGTCGAAGATCATGTACCAGGCGCCCTTGCCCTTGATCCCATCGAGCGGTGATTTGGGCACCTGGGCAAACGGCCGCACCGAGACCGGCACTTTGACGACGGCCGCGGCGGGGCGCCCGAAACTGGCCAGGACCTGGGACGAGGCCGCCTGGTCCTGGGCCCGCGCATCAAGGTAGGCGCGTAGGCCAAACGGCGGCGCCAGCAGCGCGATCAGGGTCGCGCAGGCCAGCACTCTGCCGCCGAAGACCGTAAGTTGACGTAAGATTCCCGGCATGTTCTTGGCAACGGCTCCCACGCCGTTGCGTGAGCCTAGCCGCAGGCGGGTTCTCGTTCAAGCAGCGCCTCGCACGCCTAAGGTGATATGCGCCCCCCCAGCCATTGCGAAGTCTTTTGCGCGCTGTCACGACCTGCCCCGGCCACTGACGTCCTATCCAAGGCGAAGGTGGCTGCGGTGTTTATCATTAAAGCTGACATGTCTGGTATAATCTGTTACAGTTCGCGTCCCTGGAGGGCAATACGTGGCAATGCCGCATAAGTCCAGCGAAGTTTCGGATATGTTCGATATCGAGCCGCGGACGCTCTTTGTTTACGAGAGCGAGAACCTGATTGCGCCGGAGCGAACCCCGACGCAACGCCGCCGCTACTCTCGGCGCGACATCGAACGCATCCGCCTCATCCGCGAGTTGACCACCGTCCACGGGATCAACCTGGCCGGGGTCAAGGTCATCTTTTCCCTGATGGAGGCGGCGGTGGAGAATCGGCTTCAGATCCCGGAAACCGACTTCCCGGAGCTCGCCGGCGCCCGACACCTCTGGACCTGATCGGGTCCTAGCGCAGCGGCTCGCCGACGTACCGGCCTCGCGGATCCTTCTCGGCCTGGACTTCGACGGCACGCTGGCGCCGATCGTTACGGACCCCGAGCGGGCCAGGCCGGACGGCGAAACCCTGACGCTGCTGGCACAGCTGGCCAAATGCGTGCTTCGACTGGTACTGATCAGCGGCCGGGATACCGATCTCCTCTGGCAGCGTGTCCCCCTTAAAGGCGTGATGTTTGTCGGTAATCACGGCCTGGAAGAGCGTCGCCACGGCACCTCCCGGCTGATCGATGCGGCCCAGCCCTTCGGGCCGTCCCTGGAGCGCGCGGCGGTCGCCGTCGGCACCCTGGCCGAGGTCGGGACGTCCGGCGTGCGTGTCGAACGCAAACGGGCATCGGTCAGCGTCCATTTTCGCGACGCGAACGATCCACGGACCGTCGGGCAGGCGCTGGAGCAGGTGCTTCGCCCGCTTGCCGACCGCGTGGGGCTACGTCTGCACGGGGGCCGCTTCGTCTGGGAACTGCGGCCGGCAATCACGATGGACAAGGGCGAGGTCTTGCGAGAGCTGGTCCGATCGCTTCGGCCTGGCGGCGTGATTTATGTGGGCGACGACGTCACGGACGCGGACGGGTTTGCTGCCTTGAGGTCGATGGGGGATCTCCCCACGCTCGCCGTCGGCGTCCGCTCGACCGAGGTACCCGTCGGCACGTTCAAGGACTGCGATCTAGTCCTGGACGGCGTGCCGGAGGTCACGCAACTTCTCGCGGCACTGCTCGTTCGGTGTCCCTAGAAGCTTCCCTGCCGAACGATGTCGGGCTGCCGCGCCGCCATCGGCTCCACCAGGTCGCGAATATCCTGCAACTGCGCCGAGATCCAGCGGGCGACGTCATTCTGCTGGACGACGTTTCGCATCTTTTCCGACCGCGCGTGCCGCTCGACCGGATCCATCAGCAGCGCTTTATGGATCGCCTCCGCGGTCGCGTCGACATCGAAGGGGTTGATCGTGATCGCCCACTCGCCGAGCTCCTCATGGGTGCCGGCGTTTTCGGATAGCACCAGCATGCCGCCGCGACGATTGACGCTGATGCCCTCCTTGGCGACCAGGTTCATGCCGTCGTAGATGGGGTTGACCAGGAGCACGTCGAACTGCTTGTACCCAGCGATGGCACGGTTCAGGTCATCGCGCAGCTCGAGCCGGATCGGTTGCCACTCAGCGGTGCCGTGCCTGGCATTGATCACCCGCGCCACCTGAAGGACCTGGCGGGCATACTCCCGGTACTCGGGAACGTTCTGGCGGGTCTTCTGCAGCATGGCCCAGAAGATCACCCGACCGCGCCATTCGCTGTGAGCCTTCAAGAGCCGCTCGTAGGCGTAGAAGCCGCGCACGATGTTCTTCGACAGGTCCATACGGTCGACCCGAAAGATCAACTGCTCCGTGCGCCAGCGCAGAATCTCCCGCTCGGCCCGTTCGACGGCCGGACTGGACGCCGTTCGTTCGAACTCGCGGACGTCGATCGAAATTGGATAGTTACGGACCCAGACGGTGCGACCGCGATAGAAGGCCGTCTGCTGGCGAAAGTCGACCGGCAGGCCCATGTTCTCTTCGCAGGTGAGCAGGAAGTTGCGAACGTCGGACGACGTTTGCAAGCCGATGATGTCGGCGGCCAGCAGGCCGTCCATGATCTCCTCGCGCATGTACTGTGGTAGGACTTTCCAGTACTGCGGCGTCGGCCATGGAATGTGGACGTAGTGCTGCAACACGGCGTCCGGGAGCTCGCGCCGAACGAGCCGCGGCACCAGGTAGAGGTGGTAATCATGCGAGAGCACGAGCGGACGCTTGCGGCTGCGGCGCGCCTCCCGCACCACCTGGTGGGCGAAGAGCTGGTTCACCCGCCGGTACCCCTCATCCCAGGCTCGGTGCGTGCTGTCATCCAGGACCGGCGCCTCGGCGAGGTTCCAGAGATAGTGCTGGACGAACCAGAGCAATGGATTGGCAATCGAGTTGTAGTACATGTCGTAGGCCAGCTTTGGCGGATTGACCCAACTGACCTGGTAGCGCGACCCATCGACGGTCTCGATCATCATCGGCTCCCCCCCGTCCCCGAGCTCGAGCTCGCCTTCGAAGCCGTCGCGCACCGAGGCGACCCACACCGCTCCGGTCGCCTGTGCCAGTCCGGACAGCCCCGTCACCAACCCGCCGCCGCCACGGATGAACCGCAACGCCTCGTCCTTGTCCGGGACAGCCGGCGCGATGTCGATCGGCGCCCGGTTGGCCGCCACGATCGGATGGAAGTCCTTGAGGAGCCGCCGCGTGTATTGCTCAATCGCCAGCATTGCGCTCTTATGCTCTCACGCGCTTCCAACTGACCGCCGCGGCCCCATCCGGGTGAGGCGAGGAGGCCACTTGCACGGATTGGCAATATGTGATATCGTTTGTATCATCTTAGTGGCGTGCCGGGCATGGTGCGTTCGGGGGTGAGTGTGGGAAAGCGCAAACGAGAATCGGGTATCGCGCCAGGTCGGGCCGTCTTCACGCCGAGCATCGCCAGCGAGATCCTGAGCCTGCACCCGCGGACCCTGATGATCTACGAGAGCGAGAATCTCATCAAACCGCAGCGCACGGCGACCAACCGGCGCCGCTACTCGGAAGACGACATCCGTCGCGTCCGGGTGATCCAGTTCCTGACACGGCAGAAGGGCGTCAACCTGGCCGGCGTCAAGTACGTGCTACGGCTGCTGCAGACACTGGCCGATCAGGGCCTCGACCTGAACCGGGTTCGGGAGCTCGACACCCTGCAAGAGATCTCCGGAACCGGCGTCACCGCCTGATTTCAGGCGGCCCACCAAACCCTTGACATAGCTTATGGACTATGTAACATTACTCATATCAGATTTTACCTCTGACGGGGATCGGATATTGCGAAGGGCGGAGGGACCATTTCAATGCTGAGCGATGCCATCGACGAGATCCACCGAGAGTTTCAGGCGGCCGCGGATCGCCGTGACCTCGAGTTGCGCCGGCGGGCCGAGGTGCGCCGCGTTGACGAATTCCTGCTGTGCATCGAAGAGCTTATCGAAAAGCGTCGCGGCGAGGTGCCCGCTCCGCTGATGGACCAGATCGTTCGCTTCGTCCGCCCCATCAGCCGCAAACTGCTGCGAGCGCTCAACCGCAACACCCAGCGAGACCCGGTCCGGGTCCTGGATGTCCTGTTCGACGTCCAGCAGCTGCTCTTACCCCGCTTGATGGTGGCGTAGCCGGCTCAACTGCGTACGCCGCGGACAACAAATCAACCGGCGCGACGCTCAGCAACCCCGATAGCCATTGGAGTTGACTCTGCGCTCGTCGTGCCTTAATCTGGGCGGCCGGTCGCTGTGAGGAAATATTGACGCGTGACGCTGCCAGCCGCCCACGGGGATTTCGATCCACGCTCAGGCGGCGCTGGTGGATCCTTGTCATCGCGCTCCTCCTGGTCGGCGCCGCACTCGCCCTCCGGGCGTTGACGGCGCCCCTGGCGGTCAACGCCAGCGTGGGGGACGGCGGAACGACCATCGTTCGCACGGCGACCATCGTCTTGCGCTTCAACCAGGACGTCGACCCCAGCTCAGTCGAGGCGGGCCTTCGGATCTCGCCGCTGGCACCCGCGACGGTGGTGCCGCACGACGCGAGGACGTTCGAGGTCAAACCCTGGCTGCAACCCGACACCGCCTACCGCCTCTCGGTGAGCGGGGTTCGCAAGACGACCGGTTTCGGGACGGCCGCCTATGCCGTCGCATTCCGAACGGAGCCGGCGCCGAAGGTCACCGCCGCCAGCTTCAATGACGCCCCGCTGTCGGACGGGCAGCACGCGGTGGCCTTGCGGGGAAAACTGAAAGTGACGTTCTCCCAGGCGATGGATCCGCAAAAGACACCAATCCTGCTGGACGGCCAGCCGCTCGACCCGAAAACGATCAGCTGGGATGGCCCGGGAACGAATGCGACGGTTCCCCTCACCCTGGCCCATAGCCGCGCGCATGCCCTGCTGATCCCCCAGACGGCGGCCAACCGGCGTCACGACCAGGCGGTGGCTGATTGGAAGATCGGATTCACGGCGATGGTGCAGGTGCCGTCCTCGGGATCGACCAGTCGCATCGGGGCGTCCGGTGCGCCCATCATCATCCAGATCGAAAATAGCGGCCAGCCCACGGTGCGTCCGCAGACCGGCATGCAGCAGGCCGACATGATCTACGAGTACATCGCGGAATACGGCATTCCGCGACTGACCGCCGTCTACTGGCACCCTCCGACGAGCCTGATCGGGCCCGTCCGGAGCTGCCGCCTGATCACCGTCTCGCTGGAGACGATGTACCGGGGGATGATCTACTGCTCCGGCGCGAACGACTATGTGCTCGGTAAGGTCTGGCAGTGGCCCAACGTCGTGTACGACTACGCGTACATGTTCGCGTACATGTACCGGACCGGAGATCGTGTGGCGCCCCATAACGTGGTCGCTCGACCGGACCAACTGACGGCGCACACGGCACAGGCCAACCTTGGCGCGCTCAATTACGATGTCGCGCCCGCCCACGATGACGCCCCGATGCCGGGCGCCAGTCCGGCGACCAGCGTGTACATCGCCGCGCACAACGCGACCTGGCGATACGACCCGAACTCGCGCGAGTTCCTCAAGTGGCAGGACGGGGCGCCGTTCGGCAACGTGGGCACCGGGCAGGTGCATGCGAAGACCGTTATCGTCGAGCGGGTCGCGTCGTACCTGGACACGACCCCGGCCAACACGTTTCACGGCTATCACACGGAGTACTACGAGCTCGTTGGGGAAGGGACCGCTGACATCTATTCCGACGGCAGCGTGCTGCATGCGACGTGGCGACATCCCGACCCGAACCTACCGGTCGTTTACTACGATGCCAACGGCGCCCCGGTCGATCTCAATACCGGGTTGACCTGGGTGCACGTAATAGGGAGTGATCAATGACCTGGACGCAAACGCTTCGTGAACGCTGGTGGTTGGCGCCAATCGCCATCCTTTTGGTCGCGGCGGCGATCGTGATTCGAATCCTGACCGCCCCGCTGGAGGTCAGCGCCAATGTCAGCGACGGCGAGCAAAGCGTGCCGCGCACGGCGGCGATCGACCTGCACTTCAATCAGGACATGAACGCCGACTCCGTCAAGCGCAGTTTCACCATCACCCCGACCGCCCCGGTGGTGGAGAAATCGATCAGCACCCGGGAGTTCCAGTTCCGGCCGGCGATGCAGCCGAATACCGCGTACCGCGTGAGCCTGAAGGGCGCGCAGTCAGCGTCCGGGCGCGGGCAGGTGACCAACGCGTTCAGCTTCAAAACGGAGCCGGCCCCCACTATCGCCGACGTCAAGGTCGATGACAAGGCCGTCAAAGACGGGCAGCAGGCGCTTCATCCGGCGGGCGCCGTGAAGATCGACTTTTCGCAGCCGATGGAGGCGTCGAAGACGGCCATCAGCCTGAACGGCAAACCGTTCGATGCGACCAAGATCGCCTGGGCCGGTGACGGCAAGACGGCGACGCTGGATCTCAAGCTGGGTCCCAGCCGCCAGTATCAACTCGCTATCCCGCAGACGGCCGTAAACCGCAAACAGGATCCGCTGGCGGCCGATTGGAAACTGAGCTTCACGACCATCATCCAGGTGCCGTCACAGGGCGATCCCGCGCGAATCGGCTCCGGCGGGCCGACCATCATCCAGATCGAGAACAGCACCGACGCTCGCCCGCAGGCTGGCATGCAGCAGGCCGACATGGTGTACGAGTACATCAGCGAGGGCTCGATTCCGCGGCTCAGCGTCGTCTACTGGCACCCCTTGCCCGATCTTGTCGGCCCGGTCCGCTCGTGCCGCCTGATCACGATCCGACTGGTGTTGATGTACAAAGGCATGATCTATTGCTCGGGCGCGAACGACTACGTGCTGGGCATGGTGTGGCAGCATCCGAACCTGGTCAATGACTACAGCCATGGGGCAGGCAACGTGTTCTTCCGCGACAACGCCACCCGCTTCGCTCCTCACAACGTGATGATGCACGGCACCAACGTCACCGCCTACACGGCCCAGCAGAACCTACCCGCGCTCGCCTATGACATCGCCGCCAACCATCCCGACGCGACGGTCACGGGCGATCCGGCGACGCAGGTCCCGGTCCCTGACCATGGCGCGATCTGGCAGTACGATCCCGGCTCGAAGCAGTACCTCAAGTCGCAGGACGGCGGGCCGTTCATGAATGTCGGGACCGGCCGGGTGCATGCCAAGACCGTCATCGTCGAGTACGTGAACTCGTACCTCGATCTGAACCCGGCCAACGCCTTCCATGGCTACCACACGGAAGCCTATGAACTGACCGGCGATGGTAAGGCCGACATCTACGTCGACGGCGTGGTCATGCACGCCACCTGGCACCATCCTGACCCGAACGTCCCCACCGTCTACCTTGACGCAACCGGCAACCCGATCGACCTGGACACGGGGCTCACCTGGGTACATGTGATCGGCTCCGAAAAGTGGCACGCCGGGCTTTAAGTTCGTAACGGGGAAGGAATCCGTCGGTTCCTTCCCCTCACTCGGGCACAATCTAGGCGTGCCTGACGGCGACCCGATCACCCGAACCGTCTACGTGGTGCCGCATACCCATTGGGATCGAGAGTGGTATGCGCCGTTTCAAACCTTTCGAGCCCAGCTCGTCGACCTCTGGGATGAGCTGCTCACGCTCTCGGAGGTCGATCCCGATTTTCGGTTCCTGATGGATGGGCAGACCGTCGTCATCGAGGACTACCTGGCAATCCGACCGGAGGCCCGGTCGCGGCTGGTTCGCGCCATCCGCGATGGACAAATCCAGGTCGGGCCCTGGTACACGCTTCCCGACGAGTTCCTGGTCAGTGGGGAAACGCTGGTCCGGAATCTGGAACGGGGCCTCGCCGTCGCCGACGAGTACGGCGGATCGCTTCGGGCAGGCTATCTTCCAGACTCCTTTGGGCACGCCGCGCAGATGCCGCAGATCTACCAGCAGTACGGCTTCCGCCACGCCGTCGTGTGGCGAGGCGTTCCCCTGGCTATCGACCGCCTCGCTTTCAACTGGGAAGCCCCGGATGGAAGCCGGGTCCTGACCGCGTATATGGGCGGTTCGTACTCACACGGCGTCGACCTCCCCATCGAGCCGCGTGCGCTCGCCGTCCGCATCGACTCCGCGCTGCGCGCGCTGGCCCCGTTTCGACCGGCCGACAGCGTGCTGCTGATGAACGGCAATGACCACGTGCTCCCACAGCGAGGCCTGGGTGCCGCCGTAAAGAGCGCCAACGCCCACCTCCAGGGCACCCAGCTACGGCTGGCTCGGCTTGCCGACTATCTCGAGGTCATTCCGGATGCGGGCTGGCCGCACTGGCTCGGAGAATTGCGGGCCTCCGCGCGGGCCAACGTCTTGATGGGAACGCTCTCGGTTCGCATTGCTGACAAGCAGCGTTACTTCCAGGCAAGCCAGGCGCTGGAGCGGATGGCGGAGCCGCTGGTCTCCCTCACGCGTTGCGACATCGGCGGCCTCCTCGACCAGGCCTGGACGCTGGTCCTCCAGAACGCAGCCCACGACACGGCCTGTGGCTCGGGCATCGATGCCGTGGCGCAGGAGGCTCGCCTTCGCAGCGAGGCCGCGCTTCAGATCGTGGACGCCATCACGACGCGGTGCCTTCCGCACCTGGCGGGAGACGGACAGGTCTGGAACCCGAGTCCGTTTCCGCGGCAGGAGCTTGTCGAGATCGAGATCGACAGCGACACGGAGACAGCCCCGGACGGGGGACAGCTCCTCGCCGATCCAACCCCAGGCGAAACGATCCTGCTTCGATTCCCTGCCGCCGACATCGGGCGAGTGCACGCCTTCCTCGATGAGCGCCGCATCGCGGACGAGGTGGTGACCGGCGTCCGCACCACACGCGACGGGACAACGGTCCGCGTGCTCGTCGACACCCGCCGTCGCGGAGTCTCGGCGGACCTCGCAGACGCTCGGCTCACGATGGAGCGCATCGCGAATGAACCGGGCGTCGAGGTGCTTGCGGTGGAGGTGCGACGCGCGGCCGCCCAACGCGCCCTGGTCGAGTCCCCGGTCGTGGCCGGCCTCTCGGTCGCGAGCCTTACTTCAAATCAGGCCGCACCGGCCAGGGTCGCGGTGATCGGCCGCGCCGACACGCTGGCCAACGAGCACCTCACCTGCCGCTTTCTCGGCGACGGCACCCTCGAAGTCGAGCACAGGGAGACCGGCGTCCGCTACACGGGCCTACACCGATTGGTCGACGACGGTGACGCCGGGGACGAGTACAACTATTCGCCCGTGCCGGTCGAGCGAGGGATCGCGGATCCGCTGCGCTGGCTGCGCCCGCCCCGGGTCCAGGAATCGGGCCCGCTCCGGGCATCGATGGCGGCACGATTCGAGTACCGTGTCCCGGCGGCGATCGCGCCCGACCGCCAGAGCCGGAGCGTCCGCGACGTGCCCCTGGACGTGGCGCTGGAGGTCACGCTCGAGCGCGGGGCCACGCGGTTGGACTTCGCGATGCAGGTGGTCAATACCGCGCTCGATCATCGCCTCCGACTTCATTTTCCGATCCCCTTTACGGTCACCCATTCGAATGCCGACACCGCCTACCACGTGACCCGGCGGCCGGTCCTGGCCCCACGACACACGGAGGGGGCGCCGGAGTGGGAATTGCCCACCCACCCCATGCGCTCGTTCGTGGACCTCAGCGATGAACGGACGGGCATGGCCTTGATCACCCAGGGACTTCATGAGTACGAGGTCATCACGGGGCCGCCCCCGGCGCTGGCCTTGACCCTGCTCCGGTCGGTCGGATGGCTTTCGCGCCAGGACCTGCGATACCGCACCGGCCACGCGGGGCCCCCGATGGAGACACCGGGCGCGCAGGCTTCGGGATTGCAGCAATACGGCTATAGCCTGCTCTTCCACGCGGGCGGCTGGGAACAGGCCGATGTCTGGCGTGCCGCGGAGTGTGCGGTGCTCCCCCTCGTGCCGGGGCGTGGCGCATCGCGGCGTGACACGACGAGCCGTCTTGAGCTCGAGCCAGGCTGCATCCAGATGACCGCGTGCATGCCACGCGTGGGAGGCTTCGACCTGCGACTGTTGAACGCCTCGGGCGCGCCGCAGAATGCGCTCGTCCGGCTGACCCCGGCGCCTTCCCGTGCGCGGCGGATCACGCTGGGCGGTCAGGTTGATGATCGAGTTGATCGACATGGAGAGGTGATACGGCTACCGCTCCGTCAGTGGGAGATCGCGACGCTGCAGATCAGGGACACGCCAGCCGGTTAGGCGGCGAAGGCTTTTTCGCGATTGAGCCAGTGGGGAAGCGCGGCGAGCAGCGCGGGCCCGGCGACCTGCGTCTTGATGACGTACTCGAGCGCGCCGAGTTGCAGCGCCCGCTTGATCAGTGTGGGTTCACTGAAGTTGGACATGACCACCACCGGCGTGTTCCTGGTCTCGTCCGATGCGCGAAGTGTCTGCAGGACGAGGATGCCGTTCTGTCGCGGCATCATGACGTCGAGCAGGATGACCTGCGGTTGGACCCGCGTGCACAGGTCGACGCCCGACACGCCGTCGTTGGCGACATCCACGTGGTAGCCGTTGCCCCTGAACAACGTGGCGTAGTAATCGGCCGCGGTCTGGTCGTCCTCGATGATGACCAGCGTGCCGGCGCTGGGCGCCGTCGCCTCGGACGCCGCGGGAGGCTCGGCGGCTTGAGGCGCCTGTTCCTGTTCCTGTTCCCTCTGCTCCGCATCGACCGCCGCGGGCTCGCTCATGAGCTCAGCCTGCGCCGGTGGCTCGGCCTCAGCAAGGGCGTCGTGATGCTCGTCGTCGATCACCTCGGCCGGTGTCGCAGCTTCGGCTTCTGCTGACGTGTCAACGATGATCGCCTCGACCGGCGCTTCGTCCGACGGCTCCGACTCGGCATGGGGGTCGGGCGCCGTGACCTCGTCGGTCGGCCACGTGGTGGCGGCCGCCTCGGTGACCTCGGCCGCCGCCTCGGTTTCGCGAGCCGGGGGCGCTTGCACGGGCTCTTCGCCAAACAACATCGCCCGCATCGAGCTCCGCAACGTGCGACCCGACTCCGGCTCAGGCGCCGGTGCCGGCTCGGCGCGCTCGATCGGGGATTCCGCCACCACGGCCGGTTCGGGTTCGCGGTCGTCCACCACGAGCTGCTCCTCGGGTGCCGCTTCTGCCGTAGTCGATTGCTCGTCAGCGGCGGATTGCTGGGCGGCGACCGATTGCGGGTCGGCTACGGGCGTGGGCGTCGCCACCACGGGGACAGCCTCCGCGGTGACCGGCAACGGCACAACCGGGGGAACGATCGTCGGGGACGGATCACCGGTCTTCGACTGGACGATCTTGTCGAGGACGGAGAGACTGAAGCGCCGGCGCTTCGGTTTGCCCCGACGGCTTTCTTCCGTGGGATCCGAGCCCGCGCCGGGCGTGACGGGCTGGGCCTCGTTGAAGGGCTGGGCAGCCGCGAGCGGTGCGGGCGCGGTTGGCTCGGCCATCGGCGCGGCGTTGGTCATCGCGGGGAAGGATGGCTGCCCGTAGGCCGGGGCCGGCGGATAGAGGTTGGGGGCCGGCTGGCCCTGGTTCGGGGATGGAAAGGGAAACGGGGCCGCCCCGGGAGCGTACGGCGGTGGCGTTTGGGTCCCAGGTTGAGCCGGGTAGGCTGGCCGGTTGGCCCCGGCCGGATAGCCCCAGGGCGGCGCGGCCTGGGTCGGCGGTGCGCCCCACGGCGCGGGCGGCGGCGCGTAGGTTGGTGCCGGCATCGGGGGTTGGATCGGAGCACCCGGGGCCGTGCCGGTATTCGGGTTCCAGCCGGCGGGCACCGGCGGGGAGTACAGCTGGGGACCGGCTGCTGCGGGGATCCCCGCCTTTTGCAGCGCGGATCCAAGGTTGCGAGCATAGGAACGGCCACCCTTGATGGGCGGCAGCGCGCCGGATTCCGCAGGCGCCTCGTCGGCCTGCGCGGATGCGGCAGTGAGGCGAACCCGGGCCGGCGAGGTCGACAGGCCCGACCGGGCGGTGGAGAGGTCGCGCTCGAGCCGCTCCGTGCGCCAGCGGGCGACCAGCAACTGGACGACGGTCCAGCCTAGGACCAGCGCCAGCACCACAATCACCTTGTCGCGGTTGCCAAAAAGCAGGTGACTGTAGGGGGCTAGAAGGTTCGAAATGCCGCTCACTGCGCCACTCCGTACCTGCGGGGTGCGCGGCCGAGAACCAGGGCGCAGGAGGGATGGGCGGCGGCAGGCACGCTAATAGAACGGTGGGTTGCAGAAAGCCTGTCACCGGTCGGATGCGGACGTTACCGGACCGTCACCCCGGGAGGGCTAGCGCTCGGCGAGTCGGAGGTATCCTTCGCGAAGACGGGGCAGCAACTGGGCCAGGTTCACCGCCCACCCGATTCCGACCACCCGGTCGGTCAGGATGTTCGGGTTTTCGGGGTTCCAATAGGCATTCCGAAAGCGGGCGAAGGTCGGGAAGCGAAAATCGTACGGGACCCCGGCGATCCGGCCATGCCAGGTGCGCTGGCCTTCGGGCTTGTTCAACTCCTGGGCGACGGCGGCCAGCGTCAGGAAGAGGACCGCGGCACGGAGCAGACGTCCCGGGCGGATCATCAGCCGGCCCGCCGACCTTGAAAGCCGAGATTGCGAAGGTCCTCGCGGAGACTTTCCATCGACTTGGCGTAGATCCAGTGATCCAGCGCCGCCTTGGAGAAGACGGTCCGATCACCCACGACCGTGAACGGGATGACTCGCTGCTTCACCAGTCCCTCGATCACGTCGGCCGAGACGCCCAGGTAAGTCGCGGCCTGGAGCGTATTCATAACGAAGTTGGCGGCCGTTGGATCGTAGATCACGCCTACCTATAATAAGGACCGCCGCCGGCCCTACGTGGCCCGTTCGTCTAGTTGGCCTAGGACGCTGCCCTCTCAAGGCAGAAATCAGCGGTTCGAATCCGCTACGGGCTACCACTCGATTAGCCAATCTGCGTGGGCCGCGCCCGGCATCCATCTTTTCTTGACGGGTTCCCGCAAAGGAGTGGTTAGATCCGGCGGTGGACAGCCAGGACGTTCCGAATAATCAGCAGACCTCGGAGCAGGTTATACAGGGCAAGCAGGTAGCCGCTCACTAGCAGCGGTCCGGCCGTTGGAGCCGCGGAATATGTCTGCAGGAGCCCGACCCAAAGACCCAAGCCAATCGACGCGGCGGCAAGGCCGAGCATTGTCCCGCGACGATCCCTATTAACTGGCAGGTCGCGTACGTTCGGAATCAAAGCAGACGTAGCGAGGGCGAGGGCATATAGGGCGAGCCGTCCGTGGCCAGCGAGGGCGAAGGCCAAGGCGCCCAGATAAACCAGGACCGCGAATCCGATGAAGAGGGCCCTCGTCGGTTTCACGGCTCAGGGTTTCGAAGACGTATCCAGACCAGGAGTGTGACTACCGCAATGAAAAACGCTCCCGCTGCTCCGATGAAGCCAAGAACGCCGAACACCCTGTTCTCTGTGCCTCCGTGTAGGAACAGACTAATGCCCATGAGGAGGACGAGGATCCCAACGGCGAATGCGCCAATTGCGAACAACAACAGGTTGACCGGTGGCTTGCCCAGAGATGTGACGGACCGCTCACGACGATTCATTTCAGAAGATCTTGCCCCGGGGCTGACATGGTGGCTTGACCCTACGCCCAGGCGTAAGCATTGTCAGCACGAGCACCGCTTCTAGGTGCCCTTTGTCAACTTGGATGTTCGAATGGTGTCCGCCACGGGCTATGACCTTTCCTCCAAGGCCGCAGCGATTGAGCCGTCAGTCGTAGGGTTAAGTCGTGGAAGAACGGCGGAGCCGCGTAGATCGGATCCTCGACTGGATCTGGTTTACAGCATTGCCAGCCTACGGTCGGCGCGTAATGGGTCTGCCGCTACCGCTACGAATCGCTGTGGCAATCCTAAGCGTTCTTGTGCTTCTAGCCCTGTTCGTGACGCTAATTGGACTCGCCGCACTTGGTCGCATGCATAGTGGTAGCCGCTGAGATCCAAAGTGGGGAGTCTCGGCCATCATTGTCGTCGCGGTTGCGCTTGCGACGCATAAGCTCGGGGCGCTCGGCTTACTAGGCCTGTCGGCCCTACTCATGCTGGCTTTCCGAAGCGATAATGCTTTGACACTTGCAATTGGAGCAGCGTTGGGATCGGCTCTCCCCCCGTGCTAGAGCGTGGCTGCTTCAGTGTCATTGCTCGGGCGAACCTCATTTTCCTTTCTCCCGCGAACGCGTCGCCGCGCCGCACTCAACACCAGTTCGAGAAACTCGATTATCCTCGCCTTCGCCGCAGGATCCAAGCTTTCGAGCCATGGCGATGGCTTGCGTCGGCGATCTCTGGTCCCGAACCGGCTATCCAGTCAGACCGGCCTCCTCTTGAAGGGGGTCAGAGTCTGGCCCCAGCCCATGGGTTGCTCCGCCCGCATCGCGGCCCCGTCGTCTTCCGAGCTGCCCACTTGTTCGGCATCCCTCTGTCTCTTAAAGGGCCGACTCCTTGGCCCCGTTTTTGGACATAAGACGACGGCCACGCTTCAGCGATTCCCTGAGACGCGGA
This sequence comes from Candidatus Dormiibacterota bacterium, assembly GCA_036564925.1. Classification (GTDB taxonomy): domain Bacteria; phylum Chloroflexota; class Dormibacteria; order CF-121; family CF-121; genus JALYYC01. Next base: position 30,710 of record DATCOB010000071.1, read on the forward strand.
GCTTCGTTGATGGACGCTAATGGCCGGACGCGGACTGCCAGCAGACGGTCAGCGCGCGATCGGCGTACGGTCAGCGCACGGGGCCGCCGGGGCTTAGCGAATCCAACGAGCTGACGCCGATCCGGGACATCTATCTCCTAAAAAGCCAGGTCTAGGCCCGCTTTCGGCGAGGAAATTTTTTTACGCACTGGCAAGAGCTGATCGAGCATCGTGGCGGATCGGAGTCAGCGGAGGTCACCGGGAATCCTGATCGGCTCTCGGGTCAACCGATGGCTTCCTTGGGTTCTTTTCTGGGGGTCGCAAAGGGGGTCGCGCTAGGGCGCGACCCCCCTAGCGTATTCAATAAGGGCTGTTTTGGTGACGGGACGGTCATCGTAAATCGATGTCTGATAAGGAGCTACAGCTCAAAGCGAAGCGGGCGACGATCGAAGATGAACATGCAAGGCCAAATCGAGCGATACCTGTGGCGCTCGGGTTGGGTACGGCAGTCCGTGGAGAGAGTGTTGCGCGACCTACCGCGCTGGGAGAGGCACCTGCGGAGCCGCGGCATCACCGAGATTCCTCACCGGGGGTCGCGGTCCTGGTCCCCAACAAAGTCGCGGGCGGACAACGAGCTCAACCTCCTCATGAGGCAGGCGGCGAGAGACCGGGATGCGTCGATCGAGCATCAGCTACGCAACCTCACCCGAATCCGCCAGCCCAAGCCCTGACCCGCGACCGCCGCACCAGTACGTTCCCCTGTAGCAGCCCAGGCGCCTTCACCCGGCCCAGCGGTGGCCACCGATGCGCAGAAGGCTGCAGGGCTAGAATGGGCAGCCTCGGGACACGATGAGTGGGGGCAGGTAGACTAGGGGGATCGACGCCCGCCGCAGCCTCGTGCCACCCTGGGAGAAGTCGACATGACCGACGCCAAGCCCCCGGCAACCACCACCGACTCCGGGATTCCGGCCCCCAGCGACGAATAC
>DATCOB010000072.1:0-3875 GCA_036564925.1 Candidatus Dormiibacterota bacterium
GCGGCGGTCAATTCGGCAGGTCCACGCTTCTTCCATTTCGTGACGGGTGGCTCGACCCCCGCGGCGCTGGCGGCCGACTGGCTGGCCTCGGCCCTCGACAACAACGCCGCGCTCTGGGTCAGCTCACCGCTGGGCTCGCGGCTCGAACAGCTGGCCATCGCCTGGCTGAAGGACCTCTTTAAGCTGCCTGCCGAGTGGGCCGGCGTCCTCACGACGGGCGCGACGATGTCCAACTTCACTGCCCTGGCGGCCGCGCGGCAGTGGTGGGGCGAAAAACATCACGTGAATATCGCCGAGAACGGAATGAGTGGCCTGCCACCGATCCCGGTCTTCAGTAGCGGCTTCATTCATGCGAGCGCTAGAAAAGCCCTGAGCATGTTGGGGATCGGTCACCAATCGGTCCAGGTACTGAGCGCCGACCCGGCCGGCCGGCTCGACCTCGCCGCCCTCGAGCGTGCGCTCGTCGCGTTAAAGGGCGCCCCGGCGATCCTGATCGCCACCGCCGGCGAGGTCAATGCCGGGGGTTTCGATCCAATCCAGGCCATCGCTGAGCTGACCCACCACCACCACGCCTGGCTCCACGTGGACGGCGCCTTCGGCTTGTTCGCGCGGCTCTCGCCGCTCACGGCCGATCTTGCCCGAGGCGTGGAGTCCGCCGACTCGGTGATCGCGGACGGCCACAAGTGGCTGAACGTTCCCTATGACTGCGGCTTCGCCTTCGTCCGCGATGGGCGGCTGCTGACGTCCGTCTTCGGCATGGACGCGCCCTACTTCCCGCAGGCGGACGCGGAGCGCCCGGACTTTCTCTATCTCACCCCGGAGATGTCGCGCCGCGCCCGTTCGCTGGCGGTGTGGGCCACGCTGGCCGCCTATGGCCGCAGCGGCTATCGGGCGTTAGTCGAGCGCCACGTCGAGCTGGCGCGACGGCTGGCGGGCCAGGTCCGCAACGCGGCGGACTTTGAGCTGCTCGACGAGCCCCGACTCAATGTGGTGTGTTTTCGATACCGCCCGTCGGGGATGCCGGAGCCCGAGCTCGACGACTGCAACCGCCGCCTCGGACAGGCGATCATCGCGGACGGGCGGGTCTACTTCGGGACGACGGTCTATGCCGGTAGGGTTGCCTTCCGGCCCGCGATCTCGAACTACCGGACGACGGAGCCCGACGTCGATCTCATCCTGCCGGTGGCCCGTGAGCTGGCCGGCCGGATCCAGGCGGTTCCACGCCACTGATCATTCGTTGCCTTTGATCGAGGCGAGCGGCAGCAGTTCGTGCTCGATCGTGGCCAGACCGGCTCGCGTGACCGCCTCCACCACCTCACGAGACGACTTGTACGCGTCGCGCGACTCGTCGATCGGCACATGGCCATCAAGGTTGACGACGATCCCGGCCGCCCGGTACTCATCATCGACCTGCCGCTGCACGAGCGTCTTGCGCGCAGCGCCTCGGGACATCCGCCGGCCGGCGCCATGGTTCACCGAGTAGCCGCTGATCGACGCCCCCGGCGTCGCGCGGAGGATGAAGCTCGAATCGTGGTTCGAGCCGGGGATGAGGACAGGGTGACCGATGGCTTCCCACGGGGTCCCCTTCAGGAAGTCGTGGCCCGCGGGAAAGGCGCGCGTCGCACCCTTCCGATGCACATGGACCCATCCGAATTCAGGTGAGAACTCACGTTGCACGAGGTTATGGCTGATCTCGTAGACAAGCGAGAGCGGCTGGCGGAATACGTCCTCGAAGGCGAGCGCGATCTGCTCGAACATCGTGAAGCGGTTGACAATGGCGAAGTTGGCGCCCGCGGCGACGGCGTTGAGGTAGCTGCGGTAATGCGGGGAGTCCGGGGTGAAGTAGCCGAGATCGAGCGCCTTGATCGACGCGTTCTCGGCCCGAGCCAGGTGGAAGTAATTGGTCGCCAGCCCGTGGCCGAAGCCGCGGCTCCCGGAATGCATCTGGACGTACAGGGTGTCCGTATTGATATTGCCCTGCAGCTCGATGAAGTGGTTCCCGCCACCAAGCGTCGCCAGCTGGGGCACGCCCCGTTCGGGCCGGCCGGGCCCGCCCCAGAGCGGTTGCCAGGAATCGTCGACGGGGATCCCGTCGCGCTCACTTCGCGTCCGTTCGACCTTGGACCCGTACTTCTCAACGTAATAGCCGGCGCCACCGCGGATGATGGCCTCGAAAGCTATGCGGCTCAGGTTCTTCAGCGGCGTACGGCTCGCCTGGCCGGGACCGAGCGCAACGCGCCGAGTCACCTCCCGGTTGAACCGCAGCCGATTCTCTGGCGTCGCGGCAGCTACCGGCACCTCACTCGAGGCGCTCATCATTCCGCAGTTATGGACGAAGACGCCCGCGTCCAGTGCGAAGTTGCCATATTCCGGCACAGTGAGACAGTAAACGTCAGCCTTCCGCCCGAGAATCCGAACACCCACGACCTTGTGGTTATAGCCATGGACGCGGCGGCGGTGATTGTGGATCCCAAACCCACTTTGGACGCGTTCCCCACACCGGTCGCACTCGTACCATCGGTGCGCTATTTCGGTTGATTTTGCTCGGCCTTTCTCGCTCTGGTTATACCGGATCAGAACGACACGGCCCCGCTGGCCATTGCCGGCCACCGAGACCTTGAAATGCTCCTGACGCTCCTTCATATATCGAAGGATGTTGATCGTCCCGCGAACCGCGAAGTATGCCTTGCCATCCGGCGTCTTGGCTTTAGCGGCGAGGGCCGCGACCCGCGCCGGTTCAAGGCGGTCGCGGTGAATCGCGATATTATGCCGTCCATTCGAATGGTGGTAGCGAATATGCTCCCGATGACCTCTGAATTCAAGATTGTCGGGGATGTTGTTGGCGGGATCGAAATCCTTGTGATGGATGACCGTCCGCTCATCGGGAAAGGACGGGATCTCGCCTAAGAGTCCTTGCCTTCCCAGAACCCAGTGGACTGCCTGCCACGTACCCGTCGCCGGATGCTTCACGACCCGATAGCCTTCCCGCTTCCCGTTGTACAAGGGCATCAGCGAAGTTCCTGGCCGAAGTTCCTGAGCTTCACGCCAGCTACCGTCCCTGAGCATGAACCTGTGATCCGGCGTGCAGTCCACATGCCTGCCGTTATCAAGTGTGACCCGGACCAGGGCAGACCTTTGGCGAGTCAGTTTTGCGACGGCTTTGGCGCCTACGACGCGGTGGTCCGGCGTAAGCGAGTAAATCCATTGTGGCTTGGCGCTTGCTTCCATGGCGCTGAGAGTCCTAGAGGAGCCGTCAAGCGTCGGAACAAGCGTGTCGCCGGTAAAGCAACCAATGTCGTAGCCCACCGGGCCCATGGCGACCGACCCGGTGGCCGCATCGGTTAGAAGAACGGTGCCGATAGGTACTCCATAGCCGTGATGAACATCCGGGGTTATGGCAACCATCCGGGCTCCTGGGAAGCGCGCCGCATTGACGATTTGCGGATAAATCGAGTCTTCGACAATGTCGAGGAGAGCCGGGGTTAGGAACAGACGGACCGGGACGGACCCGATGTCTTCTGTGCCGAGGGTGAAGTACCCTCGGCCAGTATCGGTAAGGTAGTCTTTCCAGTTCATCGAAGCAAGATGCTGGCGGTCATGCGGGCATCATAGCCACGACTTGCGACAGCTGTCTGTCACGTCTCAAAAAAAGAGAGCCGCCCGGAGGGGCGGCTCTCTTGTCGCTACGTTGAGTCTTAGTTGCTGACCGGGACGGCTTGCGGGAGCTCCGCGAACATCTTGAACGACTCCTCGCGCAGCTTCTGGTAGTAGTCGAGGCCGGTCCCGGCGGGGATCAGCTTGCCGATGATCACGTTCTCCTTGAGACCGCGCAGGCGGTCGACCTTGCCGGAGATGGCCGCTTCCGTGAGGACCCG
>DATCOB010000073.1:0-33169 GCA_036564925.1 Candidatus Dormiibacterota bacterium
CCGTGGCGCAGGCCGCGCAGCCGGCGACGTGGCCGTCCACGCGCTGCCGTTCGTCGCTGGACAGCATCCCGTCGGCGTACGGGATTAACCAGTCGCGGGCCGTCGTGTGACTCAACATGGGATCCGGGTCCTCTGTTTTAACAAACGGCTCCAGTTCACGCCGTATTCGCCTCGTCCCGCTGGTCAAAGGTTGGACCGAGTTGCTCTCGCAACAGCCGCTTCGCCGCGTTGAGCCGCGACATGACGGTTCCGAGCGGGATGTCCAGGGTCCTCGCGATCTCGTCATAGGTCAGCTCGGAAAAAACCTGGAGGGCGACCGTGTCGCGGTAATGTGGCGGAAGCGTCGCGATCGCGTGGCGGACTGCGCGCTGCAGATCCCGGCGAGCCGAGATGTCCTGCGGGTCAGAGCTCTCGGCGGCGGGAAGCTGGGTCAGCGAATCAAGCGAGAGCACCGGCTTCTTTTTGCGCAGGGCGTCCGTCACCGCGTTGCCGGCAACACGGTGCAGCCAGTGCGTAAACGGTTTGTCGTGCCGATAGCTCGGTAGGGCCCGATAGACCTTTACGAAGACATCCTGGGCGACGTCCTCGGCCAGGCTCACGTCGCCCAGCGCCCGGAAGGCTACGTTCAAGACGAGCCGGTGGTGCCGCAGGACCAGTTGGCGGAAGGCCTCCTGGTCGCCGGCGGCGGCTCGATCGATCAGCCGGCGTTCTTCTGCGTCGCCTTCGGGCGACGCAGACGATTCCGCGATGCCCATTCCTCGAGTTTGTGACGCGGGGAATGGCCGAATCCGGCTAGGCCGGCTAAGCCCGACCGACTCGCCGCAAGGGGCCCAGAAACCGCCGAATTTGGGCGCCGGCATCATTGGGGGCCTGGCCGATGGCATCAAGGAGAGCGCTGGCGATGATCGCGGCGTCCGCATGCCCCTCGAGGGCCGCCAGGTGTTCGGCCCGCGAGATCCCGAAGCCGACCACCACCGGCAGGCCGGTGTGCCGGCGAACGCGCTCGATCAAGGGCAGCACCGCGGGGTCGAGCTCCGCTCGGGCGCCAGTGACGCCGGTGACCGCGATGCAGTACACGAAAGCGGTCGCCGCCTCGCAGGCGGTTCGGATGCCCAGCTCACTGGTGGTCGGCGCGACAAAGAAAACGAGCTCGAGATCGCACGCCCGCGCATGCCGGCGCAGCTCGCCGGCTTCAGCGGGCGGCAGATCGGGCACGATCAATCCGTCGACCCCCGCCTCCTTCGCGGCGCCACAGAATCGCTCGAGGCCGAAGCTCAGGATCGGATTGAGGTAGGTCATGAAGAGGATCGGTACCTCGGTCAGGGCTCGAGCCTGTCGGGCGCTTTCCAGCGAGCTCTTCACGGTCACCCCCTGTTTGAGGGCCGCCTGCGACGACGCCTGGATGGTACGGCCGTCGGCGAGCGGATCGGAGAACGGGATGCCCAGCTCGACCAGGTCGGCTCCGACGTCGGCGGCGGTCCGGACCAGTTCGGGCGTGAGGTCGAGCCCCGGATAGCCGACGGTCAGGTACGCGATCAAGCCCAGCCGGCGCTCTGTGCGTAACCGCGTGAAGGTCTCGGCAATCCGGCTCATTTACGCGAGGCGTGGCGCACGATTTCGAGGTCTTTGTCGCCGCGTCCAGAAAGGTTGACCAGGACGATGTCCGAGGATGGGAGTTCGGCCGCCAGCGTCATCGCGTACGCGATGGCATGGGCGCTCTCCAGCGCCGGAATGATGCCTTCCAATTGGGAGCATTCGTGAAACGCCTTGAGCGCCTGCTCGTCGGTGACGCTGGTGTACTCGGCCCGGTGTTCGTCGTTGAGATACGCGTGCTCCGGTCCGACGCCAGGATAATCGAGGCCCGCCGAGATCGAGTGCGTCTCCATCACCTGGCCGTCCTCGTCCTGCAGCAGGTAGCTGAACGAGCCGTGCAGCACGCCCGGCGTGCCGGCGACGATGGATGCCGCGTGCAGGCCAGTCCCCACGCCGCGCCCCGCCGCCTCGACACCGATCAGGCGGACGGGGTCTTGATAGAAGGGGGCGAAGATCCCGATGGCGTTGCTGCCACCGCCGACGCAGGCGACCACCGCCGTTGGCAGGCGGCCCGCGTCCTCCAACATCTGCGCCCGCGCCTCCCGGCCAATCACGGACTGGAACTCGCGGACCATCAGCGGATATGGATGGGGTCCGACGGCGGACCCGATCACGTAGTGGGTGGTGCGCACATTGGTGACCCAGTCGCGGATCGCTTCGTTCGTCGCGTCCTTGAGCGTCCGGCTGCCCGTCTCGACCGGGATCACGGCAGCGCCAAGCAGCCGCATCTTGTAGACATTGACGGCTTGCCTCGCCATGTCGTCGACCCCCATGTAGACGGCGCACTCGAGACCGAACTTGGCGCAGACCGTCGCCACCGCCACGCCGTGCTGGCCGGCGCCCGTCTCCGCGATGATGCGCCGCTTCCCCATCTGGCGGGCAAGCAGGACCTGGCCGAGGGCATTGTTGATCTTGTGGGCTCCCGTGTGACAGAGGTCCTCGCGTTTCAGCCAGACGCGGGCGCCACCCGCGCGCTCGCTGAGTCGATCGGCCGGATAGACGGGCGTCGGCCGGCCGGTGAAGGTGCGCGCCAGCCGATCCAGCTCGTGACGGAATGCGTCGTCCCCCTGCGACCGGGTAAACGCCGTCGTCAATTCGTCGACGGCCGCCATCAGCGTCTCGGGAATGAACTGGCCGCCGTAGGCCCCAAAGCGGCCGCGGGCGTCAGGTGCGTCGAAGCCGGCGCGGTTCATGGCATGTGCTCGGCCTCGCGCACGGCCTCCACGAACGCCCGCACCTTGGCGGGGTCCTTGCGGCCCGGTTCCGCCTCCACGCCGCTGCAGACATCAACACCCCAGGGGTTGGCCTGCCGTACGGCCTGGCCAACGTTGTCGGGCCGCAAGCCGCCGGACACGAGTACCTCGTAACGGCTGGAGATCGCCACGGCGTCCGGCCAGTTCCAGCTGTGTCCGGTTCCTCCGATCGCGTCCGGCATCCAGGTGTCGAGCACCGGATGGTCATCGGTGTGGAAGCGCAGGCCACGCAGGTCCTCCCCCGGCTTGACGCGCACGGCAGGGAGCAGGCGAACCCCGATGGCCCGGTCCTCTGAGGTCACCGGTCGATACACCTGGATGGCCGTCAACGCGCACCGTTCCACGACGCGCGCGATCTCCCCTGCTGGCTCGTCCACGAACACGCCCACTCGCTCGATCCCCTCAGGCACCTGCGCGACGAGCTCGCGCCCCTCTTCGATCGAAACCTGACGCTTGCTGCGGGTGAAGATGAAACCGAGCAGATCAACCCCGAGCTCCAACGCCAGCCGCACATCATCAGGGTGGGTATTTCCGCAGATCTTGATCCGCGTCATGCGTGGGTCAGCTCCTTGAGCTTGGCCTGAAGGTCCGGAGCCCGAAGCAACGATTCCCCGACCAGGACCGCGTCCACCTTCAGGACAAGAAGCGCCTCGACATCGTGCCGGCTGTCGATCCCGCTCTCGCTGATGACCAACGGTCCCGGCGGAATCAACGGACGAAGCCGCGTGGTCGTGTCGCGGTCGGTCGTCATCCTCAGGAGATCGCGGTTGTTGATGCCGATGATCGCGGCGTTGAGCTGCAAGGCCCGGCGGACCTCAGCAGCGGAATGGACTTCGATGATCGCGGACATGCCCAGCTCGAGCGCGGCCGCCTGTAACTGCGCCAGCTCAGCGTCGTCCAGCACCGCCGCGATCAGCAGGACAGCGTCCGCTCCCGCTCCGCGTGCCAGGAAGATCTGGACCGGATCGATGATGAAATCCTTGCAGAGGACCGGGATCGGCACCGACGCGCTGACGGCACGGAGATGCTCGAACGAGCCACCGAAGAATTCGGGTTCGGTGAGCACCGAGATCGCCGCCGCGCCACCGGCGGCATAGCGACCGGCCAGCGCGACCGGATCATACGTTGCTTGCAACTGCCCGCCGGAAGGCGACCGCTGCTTGCATTCGGCAATCACCGCCACTGTCCCGGTCCGGATCGCGGCTCGGAAATCGCGCGCCGGGCGGGCCGAGCTGGCCCGATGCTCGAGGCCGGCGACCTCGGCCGAGCCGTTGAGCTGCGCCACGAAGGCCCGACGCGCGTTGACGATGCGGGTGAGGATGGGGGCCGCGTCCGTGGCCATCCGGCTACGCCCGCGCGGCTGTCTTCTCCAGGACTCCCTTCATCCGCTTGACGCCCTCTTCGATCTGCTCGATCGAGTTGGCATAGGAGAGCCGAAGATAGCCTTTCCCCTCCTTGCCGAAGGTGCTGCCGGCCAGCAGGGCCACGCCGCCCTCGTTCAGCATGCGGTCGGCGAGTTGGCGCTCGTCCTGGCCGGTCCCGGTGATGTTCGGAAAGACATAAAACGCACCCAGCGGCTTGTGGCAGGTGACCCCGGGCAGGGCGTTCAATCGATCGACCACGACGTCGCGCCGGCGTTTGAACTCGGCGACCATCGCCTGGACGGCGCGGTCGGAGCGCGGCGATAGCGCCTCGATCGCGGCCATCTGGGTGAACGCCGCGGCGCAGGAACTGCTGTTGATCATCAACGTCTCCATCTTCTTCGCCAGGGGCAGTGGCGACACGGCGAAGCCCAGCCGCCATCCGCACATCGCGTAGGCCTTGCTCAGCCCATCGGAGTAGATCGTGCGGTCGACCATCCCCGGCACCGTGAGGATCGAGCTGTGGTGCCCGTCGTAGGTGATCTGGCCGTACACCTCGTCGGTAAGGACGTAAAAATCGTGCTGCATCGCCAACTCGGCGATCTGCTCCAGGTCGCGGGTGGAGAGCACGCCGCCGGTCGGATTGTGGGGCGAGTTGATGACCAGCAGCTTGGTCCGCGCCGTGATCTTCTGCTTCAGCTCCTCGATGTCAAGGCGAAACTGGTTTCGCTCGCGCAGCGCGATCGGGACGCAGGTCCCGCCGGCCAGCGTCGCGACGGAGCTGTAGATCGCGTAGCCGGGGTCCGGCACGATGACCTCGTCCCCGGCTTCCACCAGCGCCAGCATGGTGAAAAGCAGCACGTTCTTCGAGCCCGGCACCATAACGACCTGCTCGGGCTTGACCTCGACCTCGTACCAGCGCCGGATCCAGTCCGCCACCGCCTGGCGCGCGGGCATCAGTCCGCCCGCCGGCGTGTAGTGGGTATAGCCATCGTGCATCGCCCGCTCGGCGGCCTCCACGATGTTGGGTGGGGTTGGAAAGTCCGGCTCGCCGATTTCCAGATGGACGATGCTGCGCCCCTGCGCCTCGAGCGCGCGCGCCTTTGCCAGCACCTCGAAGGCGGTCTCGGTGCCGATCTCCTCCATCCGCTTGGCGAATTTCATCTGGTCATCCCCTTACCGCGAATGGTCCGTCGCCCCGACAGGGGGTGAAGCTCACGTGCACGTCCCTGACACGCGCCAGGCGAGGCCCCTGCCGCAGAACTTCTAGAAAACGGTCCAGATCGCCTGACGAACCCTCGGCCTCCACCTCGACAGCGCCATCGTACCGGTTGCGCACGTACCCCTGCAGTCCGAGCCGCCTCGCGTGGCCCCTGGCAAAGAACCGAAAGCCGACGCCCTGGACATCCCCGAAAATCTCGGCCCGCACGCGGCGCCGCTCCGCGTTATCGGCCGGCGGTGGCAACGACGACTGAGACCCGCTTGGGGGCGTCGGGGATCGCCTCGAGTGTCCGCCGGACGACCGGCAGGTACGCATGGACCAGCTGGCGGGCCGCCTGCTCAGTAGGGGCACCGATCACCAGGCGCTGGTCGTCGCATCGGCAGCAGGTCGCGGTCCCTTCCCAGACGTAATACGCCGTATCGGGCAGGTTGAGACTGAGGAGAAGCTGCAGTTCCTTCCACACCGCGCTCCCCTGCACGCCTTCATGCTAACTCGCCATAAGCTAGGTGTCCATGGCGCTCACGGATGACCTGAAAAGCCAGGCTCGCGAACTGGGCTTCCTCGCGGTGGGCGTGACCGGCGCGGAGCGCTTTCCCGAGGCCGAAACGGCGGCCCTGGAACGGACCGCAGCCGGGCTGATGGACGGGCTTCCCTGGTGGTCCGAAGGCCGGATTCGGGCCAGCGCCGACCCCAGGCGCGCCACGCCGGCGGCCCAGTCCGTCATCGGGCTCGCCTTTCCCTATCCCAACGCCGGCGAGGAGTCCACCGCCTCGGACGGCCCCCGCGGCCGGATCGCCGCTTACGCCCTGGGGCGCGATTACCACGATGTCCTCGTGGAAAAGATGCAGCCATTGGTGACGATGCTCCGCGAGCGTGGTCACCAGGCGAAGACCTATGTGGATCACGGGTGGATGCTGGATCGGGCGGCGGCGGCACGCGCCGGGCTCGGCTGGCTGGGCAAGAACACCAACCTGCTGGTACCGAAGGTCGGCTCGGCGGTGCTGCTCTCCGAGATCGTGACCTCCGCCGAGATGGACCACGATGGCCCATCCTTGAAGAGTTGCGGCAGCTGTGACGCCTGCCTGCGTGTCTGTCCGACGGGCGCGCTGGTCGCCGCGGGCGTACTCGACAACCGCAAGTGCATCTCGTTTTGGACGATCGAGCATCGTGGCGTCATCCCGCTGGCGATGCGGCCGCTGATCGGCGATTGGATCTTCGGTTGCGACCTCTGCCAGGAGGTCTGCCCGGTCAACGCCTACCCGCGCCGCGCGGAACCCGACCCGGCGGCGCTGGCCGCATTCGGACCCGCCGTCAGCGGTCGGCCGTTGCTCGAGGAACTCCTGGCGCTCGACGAGGACGGCTTTCGCAAACGCTTTCGACGCAGCGCCGTCTGGCGGGCCCGCCGATCGGGGCTGCTCCGAAATGCCGCCATCGCGCTCGGCAATGTCGGTGAGCGGGGATCGGTCCCCGCGCTGGCCGGCGCGCTCCGCGATCATGAGCCACTGGTCCGCGGCCACGCCGCCTGGGGCCTCGGGCGGTTGGGCGGTACCGCAGCGCGGCAGCACCTCGAGCTCGCGCTCAGGCGCGAGGACGACGTTTGGGTTCGGGACGAGTGCGAGCTGTCGTTGGAGGAATGCGGGCCGCTCGTCGTCCGGTGAGTGGGCTGACCGCCGCGCCTTCTTCCGCGCGGGCCAGCATGAAGACCAGGTCCGAGAGCCGGTTCACGTATCGCAGCAGCTCCGGATTGACCCGGTGGTTTTGCAGCGTCAGGCCGACGATCCGCCGCTCGGCGCGACGAAGCACCGTTCTCGCGACGTCGAGCGCGGCCGCGGGCGCCGTCCCTCCCGGGATGACGAAGGCATCGGGGAGGGTCACCCGCCGCTCCAGGTCGTCGACCTCGGCCTCGACGCGGCTGGTGAAGTCCGCGGTCACCGTCATGAAATGCTTCTGCAGGTTCTGATACTCGCTGTCGTCCGTCGCCAGTTCCGCTCCCACGGTGAACAGTTCACTCTGCACCCGCAGGATGGTGGCATGACGGCCCCGGTCGCCGATCAACGCCCGCGCGGCGCCGAGCGCGGAGATCGCCTCGTCGACGCACCCGTACGCCTCGGTGCGCGGGTCCGCCTTCGAGACCCGGCCGCCGTACAGAAGCCCGGTCTCGCCGGAATCCCCGGTTTTCGTGACGATGCTCTTACGAGCCATTGGTCGGCTAGGCAACGCCGCGGGCGAGCAGCTCTTCTGACCACGCGTGCAACACGGCCCGGTGGCTGGCGAAGGCGAGCGGTGGCAAGGCATCCGGAGGAAACCACGAGACCTGCTGCACCTCGTCCCGTGCGCGGATGTCGCCACCGAGAAGGCGGGCACGATAGGCCAGCATGACGAGGCCTTCCTCGCCCATCGTGATGTGCTGCACCCCGAGCAGATCTTCGGCCGTGACGGTGGCTCCGGTCTCTTCCTCGCATTCTCGGACCATGGCGTCTTCGGGGTGCTCGTTCCATTCGACGTAGCCACCGGGGAGCCCCCAGAGCCCGCGGCCGGGCTCGATGTCCCGGAGCACCAGGAGCACGCGGGCATCTTGCTCGATGAGGCCGGTCACGACGACTTTGGGATTACGAAAGAAGATGCGATCGCAATTGGGGCACACGCTCAGCCGCTGTTTGCCGACACGCCTGACTTCGGTGCCGGTTCCGCAATCGGTGCAGTACCGGATCATCCGCCGCGGGCCAGCCGGCGGCCGCCCCCGACGGCGATCACCGCGGCGACCAACTTGACGGCGTCACCAAGCAGGAAGGGGAAGAATCCCAAGGCGAGCAGTTGCGAGATGGGCACGAAGCGCGCCAGCCAGAGGAGTCCGAACAGATAGATCGCGACTTCGCCGACCAACATCGCCGCCACGAGCCGCGGCAGGTCACGGTCCCAGCCGCGCTCCACGAGCCAGCCCACCACGAACGCCGCCAGCACGAATCCGGCGAGGTAGCCGTAGGTGGCGGGTCCGTGGGTGCCGGCGGCGAATACCGGCAGCCCGGCGGTTCCCTCCACGATGTAGGCGAGCATGGTCGCGATGCCGAGTCGGCTGCCCAGCACCGCGCCCGTCAGCAAGACGCCAAACGTCTGCCCCGTCACCGGCACGGGTGTGAAGGGCAGCGGGATGACGAGGTGCGCGAGCAATCCGGTCAGCAGGCTGAAGGCGATGACCAACCCGACGTCGGTACCGATCGATCGCTCCGAAACCCACTCTCGCACCAGCGCCGTCGACGTCGCCTGCGCCCGCATGGAAGAATGCTAGCGCTTTAGCGAAACGCCTCGGCCTTCTCGAGCTCCGGTCGCGGCGACAACAGCGCGATGTCCGCCTCACTCAAGGGCGTCGATGTCAGCGTCCGGTTGTCTTTGGCGGCGGTGAGGATCTCGTCCTTGTGGAGACGGATCCGCCGGGCGCCCAGCGGGCATTTCAGATACTCGGCCAGCGGCTCGTCGCAATACCCCATCCGCTGGTCGCCGCACTTCGGCTGGATCGGTTTGGCCAGTTCCGGGAATTCCGCCTTGAGCGCGTTGCGCGCCCGGGCCCACATGTGCCGGATCTCCCATTGGGCCCGCCAGCAGAGTCGCAGATCAGCGATATGCAGGAACTCCTCGTAGTTGACCGTGAAGGTGAGGTTCGTCGAGGCGGCGTTGGGCAGGAGAAAGCGGGCGTCCTCCGCTGGGACGCCCGCCTTGAGCGCCTGGTCATAGAGCTCGCCCACCCGGTGCATGAAGGCGAGGTATTCGTCCCGCAGCCCGGCGCGCTCCCAGGTTTCGGGGACGACGTACGGGAAATCCGCTTCCTTGAACGCGTAGTAGCGCTGCGATTGCTGGTCGAACGTGATCCCGTTGTTGTGCCGCACCAGCTGGTGACTGGCGGCGCGCGAAAGGCCGCTGACCGCGAACGTGAAATACACCTGGGTCCGCGGCGACGAATGGCCGGACTTCAGCTTCTCGAAGATGAAGGTCTTCATCTTCTCCTCGGAGATCTTGCCCGACTCGATATCGGCCCAGATCTCCTGGGGGCTGAACCGTGAGTAGCAGGTCCGGAAGGCGACATACATCACCCGAACCGGGTCGGGGGTATGGGTCAGCAGCTGGACGTCGACCGCGGTCTCCATCGGGGCCACCTCATTCTGAAACCACAACATATTGTTGTCAAGCCCAACCTTATCCACAATTTGTGGACAACCTGTGGAAGATTAGGGTTCGCGCAATCTGAGCAGAAGAGCGAGCCCGCAGGGCGAGCCGCGCTTTCGCGCGGATAGCGCCGGCGCCGCATGCGGCCTGTACGCGCAGGACGAGGGCATTGGAATTTTGCCCGAGTCGCGCATGGGCCGCTGGACGGCGCTCGGGCGCGAGAAAGTCTCTGCGCTTGATGGGCCTGAACAGCCCCGGCGCGACCTGGCTTGTGCGAGCGTCCCGGCCCTAAGCCAGGCGGTCGGTCGTCATCTGGTCGGCGATCTCTTTGCGCAGCTCCGCGATATCGCGCTCCCGCGCGCTCTTCTGGCCCCGGAACGGCCGATCGAGTCCCATCCGTCCGTGGATCACCCAGGCGCCGCCCTGGGCAAACGTCATCAGGCTGACTTCGTAGCGCCGCCCAGCGGCCTTCCAGGCGAGGTTCCAGCGCGGCGGCCGGGTCTCGTAGGTAACGAGGCCACCCCCGCCAAGCTTGTCCCGGTTGGCGGCCTCCATTTCGTCTTTGACGAGACGGTCCAGTTCGATGAGCAGCTCCGTCAGCCGCTCCCGATAGTTGTCAACGCGACCCTGCAGGTTGAAGTCGGCGGCTGTGATCGGCATCCGGCTGATGATACCGGGCTACTTCCAGAGCACGGCCCGCGTGAGGCCCGCATCCCCATCCTGGATTCGCAACGGGGAGGCGGCCATCTGCCAGCGGCCCGGCGCAACTCGGAAGAGGTCCAGGCCCTCGATGATCGGGATCCCGGCGCCAAGGAGGCGCTTGTGCGTGGGCGCACCCTCGATGTGGAAGCCCTCGATCGACAGGTAATCGATGCCCACGACCTGAGCCCCATGATCCACCAACCAGTCCGCGCCCTCCGATTCGAGGTAGACGAACTCGGTCGTGAAGGGTCGCGCTGGATGCCAGAGTCGCGAATTCCGGGTGCGCAGCAGAATGCGCCTCGCGCTTCTCGGGATCCGGGCCGCGCGCAGGTCCCCGGCCCCAATGCCACCTTTCACCTGGCGCAGGTCCACGACCCACGCCGGTCCGATCAGGCGATCGAGGGCGACCCTGTCGATGCCGATGGCACCGGGGATGAAATGCCGGGGGGCGTCGACATGCGTACCGGTGTGTGAGCCGAGACAAATTTCGCTGAGATTCACCCCATCGCGGTCCATCGTGAGAGCAGGCCGGATGCGAACAGCGGGGTTGCCACGGTAGACCGTCATCCCGTCCTTGACCGGCACGCTGACGTCGATGATCTTCACGGCGCGACGGCGGCCGCAAGCGCAGCGTGCCGCAACACCTCGGCCACGCTCCACGCCTGGGCGATACAGCCGACCGGCCGGTAAGGCGGCTCGGGTTCGAAGATCTCGCTGATGGTGTTCAGCCCGGCCTCGGCCAGGTGCGGGACGAATGCTTGCAGCACCTCGACCACCGGGGGATCGGCGATGCCGAGTCGCCTGCGGGCATCCAGGTAAGGACCCAGCAGCCACGGCCAGACCATGCCCATATGGTAGGCGGCATCCCGGCTGCGCTGATCGCCCTGGTAGGCGGGTTGGTAGCGGGGATCCTCGCGGTTGAGGGTGCGCAGGCCATATGGCGTCAGGAGGTGGGTCGTGACCTGCTCGAACGTTCGGCGAGCGCGTTCGCCCTCGATCAGCGGATACACCAGCGCAAGCGCGAGCACCTGGTTGGGACGCAAACTGGCATCGTCGCCGCCCGGTGCATCGACCACATCGAAGAGGCATCCGCCATCCTCGTTCCAGAACCGCGTGGCCGCGGAGGCGCGCGCCTGCATCGCCATCTGTCGGTAACGCTCTGAGGGCCGCCCCAGGCGGGCGCACCAGTCCGCCGTCAGTTGCAGGGCGTTGAACCACAGGGCATTGATCTCGACGGGTTTGCCGCGCCGCGGCGTCACCACCCAATCCGCCACCCTCGCATCCATCCAGGTCAGGGCCACGCCCTCATCCCCACCGGCGAGCAACCCGTCGTGGGGGTCGACCTTGATGTTGTGTCGCGTGCCGCGCACGTGCCAATCGATGACCGCCTCGATCGAGCTCAGCCATTGCGCCAGAAGACTCCAATCGCCAGTCACGCCCAGGTAGGCATCGAGCGCCTGGAAGAGCCAGAGCGTGGCATCCATGGAGTTGTACTCCGCGGCGCCGCCCGCATCGGGAAAGCGGTTGGGCAAAAGACCATGGTCGAGGTGGGCGAGGTAGGTGCTCAGGATCAAGCGGGCATCGGGGACCGCGCCCGTCGTCAGCGTCAGTCCCGGCAGGCTGATCATCGTGTCGCGGCCCCAATCGAGAAACCAGTGATACCCGGCGATCAGGCTCCGCTGTGCGCCGCCCGATTCGGGCTGGCTGGTCCCTCGCGCCACGCGGAACTGCGACGCCGCCACCGTCAGGGCCGCAACCAGGGTGAACGCCCGGTCGCCGACGACCGGCGCGACCGGTGGCTGCGCCCCGTCGGTCACCAGCGGGTTCGCCTGGTCCCACTCCTGCGCGATCGGGTCGGTCCCGGCCGTCAGGACCACCACGTCGCCTTCGGACAGCGGGACCTCGGCGATACCCGGGGTGAAGAGATCTTCCTCGTCGTCGAGGCCGCGATCGCGTTCCGCGCGATGCAGGACCCGCCAGTACCAGTCAGGCCGGCTGGTGATGACCGGAGATGGACGCATCTGGACGACGCTCCGCACGCCCGCAGCCTCCACCGCCCATCCGTCCTCGCGCTCCAGCAGGGTGAACGCACCCTGCCCGTGCCGCTGGTCATGGTAGTCGCGATGCGCAAAGAGTGGCCGCAGCTGGAGCCGGACCGGCGCGCCGCTCCGCAAGCGATACGCGATCACCGTCCGGTTGATCCCTGGCTCCATCCAGATCCGCTTCTCCACGGTCCGGCCGGCGACGGTCCACTTAAAGCACGGCACCATCCCCTCGATCGCCACACTGTCGAGCGACCGGAAGCCATCAGGAAACAGCGTGCCGTCCCAGTACTCTTGGGCCGACAAGGGGCGTGGCTCTTCGCCGGGGATCCGTAGCCACTCCTCGATCGCCGCCACCAGGACCATGCGTTGCGCGGGCGGATCCAGCGTGGCCACGAGCACCCCGTGATAGCGGCGAGTGTTGATCCCCGCGATGGTGCCCGAGGCGAATCCGCCCAGCCCGTTGGTGCATAGCCATTCGCGGCTGCTCGCCGCCCGGATATCCCGGCAGACCTCGGGGCCGATCCTGATCAACTAGTTGGCGGCGATCGTCAGCAACGTTTTGATGTCCTCCGGCCGGCGATCGAGCGCCGACTTGAAATCGGAGAACGGGACGCGGCGCGTGATCAACCGGGTAAAGATGCCCGGCCACCGCTGATCCGCCTGCTGAAAGTGTTGTACGCCCATTTCGAAATAACGCCGGTTGGCATTTACCGACCCGAAGACCACGCGGTTGCCGAGCACCATCTCGAGGTTGATCAGATCGGAGGGGATCTCGATGCTCCGATTACCGGCGGACACCCCCGTCAAACAGAGGACGCCATTCGTCCCGAGCGCCGCCATCGCCTGGAACGCGACGGCGCTGTTGCCCGTGCCTTCCAGGAAGAAATCGATCTGACCAAGCTCATCCTTGAGACTCGTGATCGGATGCTGATCCACGCTCTCGTAGACCCCACCCAGAGATTTCACCACCTGGGCCTGCAGGCTGTCGCCCGGGCTTTTCGCATAGACGTGAACCTCGAGGCCCCGCAGCCGTAGCAGGATGGTGCCCAGGATGCCGATCGGCCCGGCGCCGAGGACGACAGCCCGCTTCGGCTCCCACACCATGCGTTCCTGGATCTTCCACGCCTGGAACGTGGCCTTCTCGACGATGCTGAGGGGCTCGAGCAACACCGCGAATGGCCGCAACTCGGGGGGGATCCTCACCATGAAAGCAGGCTTCTCGCTGTAGTACTGAGCCATGTAGCCATGCGCACCCTTGATACCGCGTTCGGTGTAATCGCCTTTCAGGCACATGTCACTCTCGCCGGCTCGGCAGTTCGGGCAATCGTCGGGCCGGCGCACCGTGGACACGACAAGGTCGCCCGGCTTGAAGGAGTCGACCCCCTTTCCCACCGCCTCGACGACGGTGAGCGCCTCGTGCCCGATCACGAGCACGTCTGAGCCCGGGGGCGCCGCGCCGTAGGCGCCGTTGTTGATCTCCGTGTCCGTGCCGTCGATGCCAACCTCGAGCACGCGCATCAGCGCCATACCGTCGCCGGCCTGCGGCTTGGCCAATTCGACCTGGCGCGCGCTCGCGGCCTGCTTCGGCGTCACCGCAATCGCCTGCATCGTGTCGGTCATCGTTTTCACCATCTCCAGTGTAGGTCGGGTCAGCGGTGGGCCAGCAGCGCCAGGCGCGGGACGGGAGGCATGATGAAAAATCCCGTTGGCACGCGCGTGACCCGGTGGAAACCTGCGCTGGTCAGGGCACGGCCCAATTCCTTATGGCTTCGCAGACGAAACGGTGGCGGTAGACCCGAGATCGTGGCGCTCCAGAAGAGCGGCGCGGACAGCGGACTCTTTTCAAATTCCCAGAGCAGGAACCGCCCGCCCGGCGCGAGCACCCGAGCCACCTCATGAAGCGCGGTCGCAAGCGCGATCTCGTCGAGATGCTTGATCACGTGCGAGGTCAGCACCACGTCGAACCGCCCGTCCTCGAACGGTAAGCGCGTGGCTGGCGCGACCTCGAGCTCGATCCGGTTGGCGAGACCGGCTCGGGCGACCTCCCCCTTCCCCAGCTCGATCAGCGCCGCGGCGATATCCGTTCCAACCGGGGGCTGCGCAAAGGGAATTCGTTCGGCCAGCGCGATCAGGATGTTGCCGATGCCACAGCCGAAATCGAGCACGCGGTCGTCCCTGGTGATGTGGGCGGTCTCGAGGATCCGTCGATAGGGCGTGTTGAGGAGCCAGAGACCCCGACGGGAAAAGACGTACCGCATCCCAACGCCCCGCAGTCCGCGCGTGAACCAGCGGTCATACTCCCGCCCGACCGCGTCTTCATCGATGCGCGCGTCGGTGTCAGGCACTCGCGACCAACCAGATCGCCACCGCGATCGCGCTACCGATCAGCACCCACCGGGCGAGGCTGATCGTCCCCTGGCCCGCGCGGTTGTGCGAGAGGTTCAACACGACGTAGGCCGCCGTGGCGAGTAGGACGAACGGCAACCCGATCACACCCCGGCCGTGGGAGGTGGACGCCCAGGCCGCCACGAGGCACCCGGCGACGAGGCCGCCTGCCGCCACCAACTCGGCCGTCGGGAAACCCAGGGCCACCGCCAAGGTTCGAATTCCGCCCGTGCGGTCGCCATCCCGGTCAGGGATGGCGTCGGCAAGATGAATCGCGAGCGCCAGGGGGACGCCGCCGAACAAGATCAGAGGGAGTCTTGTGGGCGCGGGGTGGGCAATGACGCCGACCCAGACGGCCATGGCGGGAAAGGCGATAGCAAACGGGACGAAGCTCAAGGGTGTGCGTTTCAACCCGATGTCGTAGATCCAACCGCAGGCCAGTCCTAACACGATGAGAAGCAACGACGGAACGCCAAGCTGGGCGAGGACGTTCGCGGCAAGCGCCGCCAGCCCGCTCGCGATCGCAACGAGGAGTGCCGTCCGCCGGGTAACCAGGCCAAGAGGAATCGGGCGCGGTCGGTTGGCGGCGGCATCAAGATGGGCGTCCGCCCACTCGTTCAAGGCGCTGATCGAGACCTGGGTCAAGAGGATGATCCCGCCCACCAACGGTAGCCGATGATCGCCCGCCGGCAGGCCGAGCAGCAGCCCGAAGGCGGTCGCGACCGCGGCGGTGGCCAGCGACGGTCCGGGATGAATGAGCTCGACCACTCGCCAGCGTGGCGCCGCGCCGGCGCCGGCGATTACTCGGACTGGCTCTGGTGCGTCGGCGGCTCGGCGACGGGGATTCGCGTCCGTGTGGTGCTCTCCTTGTCGCCGATCGGCAGTGAGACGGTGAGGATCCCGTACCTCAGCATGGCCTTCGCGCCGCCGGCCTGAACGGGCTTCGGCAACTCGAGCGCCCGGCGGGACGTCCCAACCGACCACTCGTGCCGGTGGTAGTGCTGCTGGGCCTGCGCATAACGCGCCTCGGCCTGGACCGTTAGCGTTCGGCCGTCGATCGTGAGCTCGATCGTGTCGTGGTGCGCCCCGGGCATCGGAATGGCGACCGTGATCTGCCCGTTCGACTCGTAAACGTTCGCCGGGGGTGACTCCACCGCCAGGTCTTTGGCCATCTGTTCACTTCTATCACAGCGCCCGCTGCGCCTGCGTCCTAGATCCGCTCGAAGTTCCGGCGCAATTCCCAGTCGGTGACCACGCCGTCGAAGCGAGCCAGTTCCATCCGGCCGGAATGCAGGTAGTGCTCGACCACGTCCATACCGAACGCGTCACGGGCCACGCGACTCGTCGCGAGTGCGGCGAGCGCTTCCGTCAGGTTGCTCGGGACCCGCATCAACCGCTTGGTCGTGTACGCATCACCCTGGAACTCCGGCTGCAGCTCGAGCTTGTTCTCGATGCCGTGCAGGCCGGCGGCAATCGTCGCGGCGAAGGCGATGTAGGGGTTGGCGTCGGCGCCCGGGATGCGGTTCTCCACTCGCAGGCTGGCGCCGTGCCCCACGATCCGGAAGCCGCAGGTGCGATTATCGTACCCCCAGACGACGGAGGTCGGCGCGAAGGAGGTCGCCTGGTACCGCTTGTAGGAGTTGACGTAGGGGGCGTAGAAGAAGGCGAACTCCCGCGCCATGGCGACCTGGCCAGCCAGGTAATGCTTGAAGAGTGCTGACATGCCATGGGGGTCGCCATCCTTCGCATGGAACAGGGCGCGATCCGTTTTGACATCCCACAGCGACGAGTGAAGGTGACACGAGCTGCCCGCCTGCTCCATTGACCACTTGGCCATAAAGGTGACGGCCACCTGGTTGAGGGCCGCGATCTCCTTGACGCCATTCTTGTATACGACGTGCCGGTCGGCCATCTCCAGGGCCTCGGCATAGCGCAGGTTGATCTCCTGTTGGCCGAAGCCCCACTCACCCTTGCTGTTCTCCACCGGGACCGCGGCGCTCTCCATGCCGTTGCGCACCTGGCGGTTGAACCACTCCGCCTTGCTCCCCTGCATGATGTGGTAGTCCTCGATGTACCGCCCATACGTCTCGAGTCCCCGGTATCCTTTCCCCGCCGCCTGCTCGAAGGTGTCTTTGAACAGGTAGAACTCGAGTTCGGAGGCCGTCTTCGGGGTGAAACCCAACCGCGTGGCTCGCGCCACCTGTCGGCGCAGGATCTGCCGCGGCGAGACCTCGACCGCACGGCCATCCATGGTCTCGATGTCACAAAGGATCAACGCGGTTTTTTCGAGCCAGGGTAGCCTGCGGATCGTCGACAGGTCCGGTCGCCCGTGGATGTCGCCGTAGCCGCTCCCCCAGTTCGTGAACGTGAACCCCGGCAACGGCTCATTGTCGACGTCCATCGCGAGCAGGTAGTCGCACGCGTGGAGACCCTCATCGACATGGTCGAGGAAATACGGACCGGTCAGCCGTTTGCCCATCAGCCGGCCCTGCATGTCGACGATCGCGATGATGACCGTATCGACCTCGCCCTGCTTCAGCTGCTGGAGGAGTTGTTCCAGCGACAACTTCGCCGTCTTCTCCGCACGCCGGCTCTGGCCGTTGGACCGCTCGCTCCGCGGCGAGGAGCGCGTGTGCGCCGGCGACACCGTTCGGCGGGCCATAGGTTTCTCCTTACTCCAGGCTGATGAAGATGTTCTTGACTTCCGTGTACAACTGCACGGCATGCATGCCGAGCTCTCGCCCGATGCCGCTTCGCTTGTAGCCGCCAAAGGGCGCCTCCTGGTGGACGCTGCGCGTGCTGTTGATGCTGAGCACACCGGTCTTTACGCCCCTGGCGACTCTGAGCGCACGGCCGATGTCCCGCGTCCAGATCGATCCGGACAGCCCGTAGGGGCTGTCATTGACCATTCGCAGGAGCTCGTCTTCGTTATCGAAGGGAATCATGGTGAGCACCGGGCCGAAGATCTCTTCCTGGGCGATCCGCATGGCATTGTTGGCCCGGTCGAACACGACCGGTTCCAGAAAGCTACCACGCGCCAGCGGGCCGCCCGGGACACCACCACCTGACAGCAGGCGCGCGCCTTCCTGCCGGCCCACCGCGATGTAGCCCTGCACGCGCTCCCGCTGCTTCATGGAGATGAGGGGACCCATTTCGGTCGTGGCATCGAGTGGATCGCCGACCTTGAGCTGCTTCGCGCGCGCGGCAACCCGCGCATCGAACTCGTCCGCAATCGATCGCGAAACGAAGGCGCGGCTTCTCGCGCAGCAGTCCTGGCCGGCGTTTGCGAAGACGCTGGCGACGGCCCCTTCGGCCGCCTTCTGCAGGTCGGCGTCGGCAAAGATGATGTTCGGGGACTTCCCACCGAGCTCGAGCGAAACGCGAGTGATGTTCGGAGCGGCTTGCTGGAGAATGCTGACGCCGGTCGTCGTCTCGCCCGTGAAGGCGATCTTGTCGACCCCCGGATGTCCAGCCAACGCATTGCCGGTCGTGCCACCCGGGCCAGTGATGACATTGAGCACGCCGTCCGGAAGCCCCGCCTCGAGCGCAAGGCGGCCCAGCTCCAAGGCGGTCAGCGGTGTGTAGCTGGCGGGCTTGAGGATGGCGGCGTTCCCCGCCGCCAGCGCCGGGGCCACTTTCCAGGCGGCGATCGTCAGGGGGAAGTTCCAGGGCACGATCAAGGCGACCACGCCGATCGGTTCACGAAGCGTGAAGTCCAGGCCGGGCGCGGTGACCGGGATGGTCTCGCCGAAGATGCGCGTGGCCGCGCCCGCGTAGTACTCGAAACACTGGGCCGCGCCCATCACCTCGTCGCGCGCGTCGTTGATCGGCTTGCCCGCGTTGCGGGCCTCCAGTCGGGCGAGGTCCTCCACGTTGGAGCGGATCAGCTCGGCAATCCGATAGAGAACCTTTGCCCTGGCGCTGGCCGCCGCATTGCTCCATGCGCCGCCATCGAACGCGACGCGGGAAGCGCGGACCGCCCGGTCAACGTCCCCCGCCGAGGCGACGGCCGCGCTGGCCATGACGTCCGAGGTGGCCGGCTCGACGATGTCGAACGTTCGATCTCCCTCGCCGGCGGCCCACCGGCCGCCGATCAGCAGTTGGGCCGGCCGCTCCAGCGCGATCATCAGAAATAGTTCGAGGTGATACCGCCGTCGATGACGAGCGCGGCGCCATTGGTCCAGGTCGATTCGTCGGAGGCCAGGTACACGGCCATGTTAACCACGTCCTGCGCCTGGCCGAACCGACCGAGCGGAATGCGGTTCATCCGAAGACTTTTCTTTTTCTCATCCTTGAGCAGGTCACGCATCAACGGGGTCTCGATCGGTCCGGGGCAGACCGCGTTCGAGCGTACCCCCTTGGGGCCGAATTGGACCGCGAGCGATTTGGTCAATGCGATCACGGCGCCCTTGCTGGCCGTGTACGCATCCTGCGGCACGGTGCAGCCGACCAGCGCGACAAACGAGGCGATGTTGATCACCGAGCCGCCGCCCGCCTGGATGATGGCCGGAATGCCGTGCTTGCAGCAGAGCGCCACGCCCTTCACGTTGACGGCCATCGTCCGATCCCAGATGGCATCGGTGGTGGTGAGGACCGACTCATCCGCTTCGTCGAAGATGCCTGCGTTGTTGTAGAGCGTGTCGAGCTTGCCGAACCGGCTCAAGGCCGTCTCGACCATCCGTTTGACGTCCGACTCTTTGGTCACGTCCCCGGCGACGGCCACGGCCTGTCCACCCAACTGCCGCACCGTCTCGTTGACCGCCTCGGCCTTGAGGTCCGCCGCGGCGACTTTGGCGCCTTCCCGCACGAAGACCTGGGCGGCGAGACGGCCCATGCCGCCCCCCGCCCCGGTGATCAATGCGACCTTCCCGTCGAGCCGTCCCATGACGGCCTAGCGAACCGCCGGGGCGGTACCGACTTCACCGAGCTCGCGCTCGATCGCGGCCAGCTCCTCTGGGGTGCCCTGGACGCGCGGCCCTTTGAACCAGTTGCGTGCCGATGCGAACCACCACCCGCCCGCGAACAGCAGCACGACAGCCACTGCTAGAGGAGCGTAGTTGAAGTTCGTCTGCAGGTTGACTGGCGACGCCGGCGGCAGCATGAAGAGCACGGTGATGAACGCCACCCAGATGGTCGCGATCACGCCAACCGTCGTGCTCCATCGGCCGAGATGCCAGGGCCCTGCGGCGAACCGGTCGCCCTGCCGCAACCGAAGGATGACGGGCAGGATGTAGGCGATGTAGAGACCGATGACCGCGATCGAGGTGACGGCGGCATACGCCTCCGGGTTCCACAGGTATGGCAGGCCGAGGATCAGCGCGCCGACGGCCGCAAACCAGATCGAGTTGGTGGGGGTTCTGCTGCGCTTGTTGACTTTGTGCCAGAAAGTCGAGCCGGGCAGGGCACCATCCCTGGAGAAGGCGTAGATCATGCGTGAATTCGCCGTCACCGAGGACATTCCGCAAAAGAACTGCGCGCCGATGACGATCAGCAGCAGCAGCTTGGCCCCGGTCGTGCCAATCGCATCGATGAAGATCTGCGCCACGGGAACGCCCGCCGTGGCCTCGCCGGAGTAGTTCTGAATCGCAAACGTGACGCCGAGCAGCAGGACCCATCCCGCGATCAGCGAAACGATGATCGACATGACGATGCCGCGCGGAGCCGAACGCGCGGCATCCTGCGTTTCCTCGGTCATGTGCGCCGAGGCGTCGTAACCGGTGAACGTGTACTGCGCGAGCAGCAAGCCGAGGGCGAACACGTAAATGGACGAGCCCCACCCGGTGTTGTTGACCAGCTTCGTGAACACGAACGAAACCGATTGGTGATGGGCGGGGATGATGGCGAGGGCACCCACGATCACGAGAACGCCCACGACGTGCCACCAAACACTGATGTCGTTCAGGAGCGCGACCAAGCGAACGCCGAAGGTGTTCAGCAGGCCGTGAATCGCGAGGACCACAACATAGACGCCGATGATGTGCGGCGGATCGATCGGGTACCCGAACTGCAGGTTCAGGAAGGCTGTCACAAAGAAGGCGAGGCCGAAGTCGATGCCGGCGGTGACGGCCACCTGTCCGAGAAGGTTGAACCAGCCCGTGAACCAGCTCCAGGCAGGTCCATTACTTTTCGCGAGCTTCGCGGACCAGTAGTACAGGCCGCCGGCCGTCGGGTAGGCGGAGGCGATTTCGGCCATCGACAGGCCGACCAGCGTCACCATGATGCCGACCAGGGGCCAACCGATGCTCATGACCACGGGGCCGCCGGTGTTCATGCCGTAGCCGTAGAGCGTCAGGCAGCCGCTGAGGATCGAGATGATGGTGAACGAGACCGCGAAGTTCGAGAAGCCGCTCATCCGGCGGAGCAACTCCTGGGCGTAGCCGAGCTCGTGCAGGCGTTCCGCGTCGGTCTTCGGTCGATCGTCGGTTACAACAGTGGCCATCAGCGTTTTTCCCTCCCTCGCGTCCGTCGCCGGGTAGCCCGGCGCGTTTCCCCTTATTTCAAGCTCGACCTCTTCCAAAGTCAAGGAGTGGTTTCCTTAACAACTGTTTTCAGCCCGGCGGCAAGGTTCGCGGGCCTGTAACGTCTTTTCCACGATGAGATCCCTCCGCCGCCTGGCCGGCATCATGCTCCCCACCCTGGCGATCCTGACCGCCCTGACCGCCCACCCGGCCTATGCGCTTGGACACCTCCACCACGCCGCCGGTGCCAGCCGGCATGCGCATCACGCCGCCGCGGCACCCGCCCCTCTTACCCGTGCCCAGGTTCGGGCCATTCTGATCCGGGCCGCCCGGCATCACCATGTCAATCCCAACTTCGTGCTGGCGGTCTCCTACTGGGAGAGCGGGTGGAAACAGGCGAGCCGGTCGAAGACGGGCGCCGTTGGCCTGATGCAGATCGAGCCGTACACGGCGGCCTCGGCCGGGCCGGCGCTCCTTCATCGGACCGTGGACCTGAACAACCCGGTGGACAATGCCGAATTGGGCGCGGCCCTGCTTCGCTCGTATTTGGACCAGCTCCATGATCCCAAGCTGGTGCTGGCCGCCTACTACCAGGGGCTCAGCGCGGTGCGCCACCACGGCATCTATCCCAGCAGCCGGTCCTACGTCGACGGCATCTGGCGCCTGCGCAACCGCTTCCAGGCCAACAACCCGGTCAGCTGAGCCGCCGGGCCGGCACATCCACCGGCCCCTTCCCTTTGAGCCTGTATTCTGATATCGTTAATATCAGGAAGTCGGATATATGGGGTGGGCTTACATCCCAATCCCGCATGGAGGTGCAGAGCTATGGGTCGATACGGACCTCATTTTGGGATCGGCACGATTCTCGTGATTCTCTTCATCGTCTGGCTGCTGTTCTTGCGCGGTCACTAAATCCCCGCGTTTCGACCGACTGATCTGCTGGTGGACGGGAACGCCCGTCCACTTTCGTGTTGGAAGGGCCTAGTGAATTCATGAAGGAGTGACCGAATGGACGCCATCAGCCTGTTGAAGAATGACCACCGCAAAGTCGAGAAGATCTTCTCGCAGATCGAGAAAGGGACCGGTAACCGGGAACAACTGTTCAACGAGCTGGCCACCGAGCTGACCGTGCATGCCGAGATCGAAGAGAAGCTCTTCTACCCGGCGGTCAAGAACGCCAAGCAGACGCATGACCTCGTGCTCGAGTCGTTCGAGGAGCACAAGCAGGTCAAGATGGTCCTGGCCGATCTGGCCAAGGCGGACAAGAAGACGGAACACTGGCTGGCCGGCCTGAAAGTGCTGATGGAAGACGTCCAGCACCACGTTGGCGAGGAAGAAAATGAGCTCTTCCCCAAGGTAAAGGACAAGGTCCTGTCCGAGCAGGAGCTCAAGGATCTGGGCACCCGGATGGAAGAAATGAAGATGCAGCAGCTGGCGGCGGTCAAGAAGGCCTAGCCGGCACGACAACGCAGGAGGCCCGACCGCGTCGGGCCTCTTTTTTTGTCCGGAGGTAGTATCGTAGGGTTGACCGCCCTAAAGAAAGGGAGAAGCAGATGGCCGTCAAAACGGACCTCACCGAACAGTTGCGCCGGGTGCCACTCCTCAGCGGGCTCGACAAAAAAGAGCTCGAGATGCTGGCGAAGCTGGTCAAGGAGCAGCGCTATCCGGCGGGTACCAGCATCGTCAAGGCGGGCGCCAGCGGCCACGGGCTCTACCTGATCAAAGAGGGTAGCGTCGCGGTAAAAAAGGACGGCCGCACCGTGGCGACCCTCGGGGCGGGTCAGTTCTTTGGCGAGATCGCCATTCTCGACGGCGGAGTGAGGACAGCCGACGTCGAGGCGGAGGTCGAGACAGTCTGTCTAACCCTGATCTCCTGGGAGATCAAGCCGTTACTGATGGACAATGCGGGGATCACGTACAAAATGCTGCTGGAGATCACCAAGCGGCTGCGCAACGAGCTGCCGCGTCACCAGGACTGAACCCGTCTACGCGCCGATCAAGAAGTCGTGCGCCATCCACCCATTCTTCTCCAGGTGCCACCAGATCTTCCCGTCGGCGTAGTTCGGCCCGCCGTCCACATGGACCGTGCTCCCGTCGTTGACGCAGGTCACCACGTTGCCATTCAGGCCGGCCGCGTCCCGGACGTTGGCACACTGTCCCGGAACGTGGACGGTCGCCTCATTCCCCACCATCGGACTGAGTTGCCCGGGCAACCCGCAGGTGGCATTCAGGAAGTGCCAAGCGCCCGCATTCTGGACGACATAGCCGACGCATTGCCGTCCGGCGCCGCTCGCGGTCGAGAATTCGACGGCGCCGGCATTGAGCCCGCTCACCTGATTCACCAGTCGAAGACAGGGCGTGCCTGAGGGGCACGCGCTATCCGAATACTTGAGGCCTGTCTTCGCCTCGACGCCCGGGATCGCGGCGGCGAGCGCCGTTCGCTCTCCACTTGTGGGCCCCGTCGTCGCCAGCGTGGAATGCGAGGCGGTGCGCCCGGTCACGGGATGCCGTGCGGGCGCCACCAGGACGAACGCGAGCGGGGCCAGCAGCAGGAGCGCCACCACGGCGCCAATCACCCAGGCGATCATCGGAACGCGCGGCAAACGCAGGTTGGGGAGGTGGGCACGCGGTAGCCGGAGACGCGGTAGCTGCACCCGCGGTGCATGCCAGTGCGGCATCCTGATCGCAGGCAACTGCAGGCGAGGAGCCTGGCGCCGCGGCCGCGGCCTGGCGGACGCGGTCATCGGCCGCACCGCCCTGGCGCCATCGGCAAGGAGCGCGTGCCCGCATCGCGGGCAGAACTTGTTGCCCGTTTCGTTGCTCAGGCCGCATCCCGCACAAAACACGCGACCCGGCGTTGCCGCCGGTTTGGTGACCGGGGCGGGCGCCGCTGCGGGAGCGGAGGCCATCACGCGGGCGGGCGCTGCCGCGGGAACCGCTGCCGTCACGGGTGGGGCGACGATCACCGGAGGCGAGACGCTCGCCGCCACCGGCGCGCTACTGGGGGCCGATGGGCTGGCGGGTGCCGCCGGGCTGACCGCCGCCGGGGGTCGAACAGGAGCCTTGGGAGTCGTCGCGGCCGGGCCGGAGGCGGGGGCCTGGTCGGAGCCCCGCGAATGCCAGGGCAGCGCCGCCGCCAGGCCGGCCAGGATGCCGGCTTGTGAGTTCGGTCGCTTCCCATTCCCATTGCGGTGATTGGCGACCGCCGGCGCGGCGTCCTTCGCTGTTCCAGTCCCCGCCCAATCGAGCGGCGTATGGCAGCGCGCGCACCAGATATCGATGGCAAGGTTCTCGTACTTGCACCTGGGGCAGCGCACGGCGGTGCCGCTCGAGCTCTTGGTCTTAATCACGGTCTCACCCTGATGTAACCACGGACCGACATCGTTCGGCTAGGCACCGGATTCGACGCGTCAACCGGCGGCTCGCAGATTCGGCTGGTTCAGCAGCCAGCCCGACGAGTCCCGGACCAGCTGCCAGGTTCCGACCCAATGGCGGGTGGTGCCGGCGTACACCTCGATCAGATCGATGTAGACCGTCGAGACCTGGCCGTTGTTCGCCACGGCTCGGGCCGCCCGCAGGTTCATCTGCTGGGTGTAGGCGAACCGGTGGTTGATGTATTCGGTCGGAGGGTAGGCGGCCTGCATCTGGGCGCTCCAGGTTGCGGCGGCGTCGTCGAAGTTGTGGGCGGCGACCGCCTGGTAGAAGGCGGCGATCGCGCTGGCGGGATCTCCGGCGGTTGTGATGATCGCGGGCACTGGTTGGACCGGCTGCTCCGCCGCCGGCTGGGCCGGCGCGGGCGAGGCGGTGGGTGACGCCGTTGCCGCGGGGGTCATCGTCGGGCTCGCAGTGGGACTGGCGGTTGGCGTATCCCCTACGACGGCGACTGTCAGGGGCAGTTGCGGCGCGGCCGCTGACTGGTGCGCGGCCGACTTGAACCAGCCGGCGACCGGGAGCGCCACCAGTGCCGCGACGACCACGGCCGCCGCAACCGGCAAGAGCCAAACGGCGGCTCGGCGGCGCGACCGCCGCCTGTCGGCGACGGGAGCTGGCGACGAGTCGACAGGCGCGGTCGGGGGCGGTTCGACAGCCGCGGTCGGAGGCGGTTCGACAACGTCGGCCGGCGCTGGTCCGACCGCGGCGGTCGCCATGACCGGGATCGCCGCAGGGGCGATCGCCTCCGGTTGGGCGGCCGTCGCAATTTCCGGTTCCGGCGGTGCCCAATCGAGATGATGCGAACACTTCGAACACCACATGTCGATCGCGTAGTTTTCGGTGCCACACCGCTTGCAACGAACCATGGAATCGCCCTCCGAACGGAACCCGCGCTATCAGCTCATTTGAGTATACGCATGTGGGCTTCAGATACATACGGCAAAGGGTCGGCTGGCTCACCCGCCGCAGCGGTATGGTGGGGCGGTGACGCCCGCCCTGCGGACCGAGGTTGCCCTTCCCTTCCCGCTCGACCTCGAACTCACCCTGGGCGTCTTGCGGCGCGGGCCGCGGGATTCCACCGTGCGGTTCGAGCGCACCACGGCCTGGCGCGCAACGCGGACGCCCGAAGGACCCTCGACCCTGCGGCTGGAGACGCGGGATGGCGGCCTGGTCGCATCAGCATGGGGTCCCGGTGCAGCCTGGACCCTTTCGGCGGTGCCGGCGCTGATCGGCCTGGACGACGACCCGGCCTCGTTTCGACCCCGGCACCCGCTCGTTCACGCCATCCACCGCCGCCACCCTGGCCTGCGGCTGGGACGCACCGGCGCCGTGTTCGAGACGCTGCTTCCGACCGTCCTCGAGCAGAAGGTCCCGAGCGTCGAGGCCTGGGCCGCCTACTCGCGATTGGTCCACGCGCTCGGCGAGCCCGCGCCGGGTGATGCCGGCCTGATGCTGCCACCCGCCCCGGACCGTTTGGTCGCCACGCCCTACTGGGCCTTCCACCGCTTTGGCATCGAGCGGCGGAAGGCCGAGATCATTCGAAATGCCGCGTCGATCGCGCCCCTCGTCGACTCAATCGCGACGCTGGCGACGTCGGACGCGCGCCGTCGCCTCCTGAGCCTGCCCGGCATCGGCCAGTGGTCCGCGTCTGAAGTGGCCACGGTCGCCCTGGGCGATCGGGATTCCGTGTCCCTGGGCGATTACAACCTGCCGAACACGGTCAGCTGGGCGCTGGCCGGCGAACCCCGCGGTACCGACGAGCGCATGCTGGGGCTGCTGGAGCCATATCGCGGCCATCGGGCCCGCGTGCTGCGACTGCTGGCCGCCGCCGGCATCACCGCCCCGAGGTTCGGCCCCAGGATGCCGCTGCGGCGCTTCGCTCGCTCTTAGCTCAGGAGGCTTTCTTGGCCGGCTGAAAGTAGGGGTTGGTACCGGCCGCGTGATCGGTGCTGTCGACCACACTCTGGATCTCGGGGACCGCCGCCTTGATCGCGACCTCGATGCCCTGGCGCAATGTGACGTCCACCTGCGCACACCCCTGGCAGCCGCCGCCCAGTTGCACGAAGGCCGTCCCATCGCGCACATCGAGGAGGTCGACGACCCCGCCGTGCGAGGCGACTCCGGGGTTGATGTCGCGGTCGAGGACCTCCTGGACCCGGGCGGCGACCGGGTCCCGCCAGCCTTCATTGGGGTTCTCGATCCGCAGCGCGCCACCGATGGCGGATCCGTCGAGATCCACCACCGCCCCATCGAGGTGCGCCGCGCTGGCCGCGTCGACCAGGACCTGCAGGCTCGGTGTCTCCACAACGATGTCATCCGGGAGTGCGTCCATCCGATCGACGAGGTCCAGCTCGTACACGAATCGACCCCCCCGGCGGCCGGTGATCTCGATGCGCAGGCAGGCGTCAGGGTGCCCGCCCTGGGCGCGGACATTGTCGATCTTCCTCAGCGCGGCCGGGGTCACGCGCAACGCGATTGGCACGACGTCATTCTATTCGTGGTCAGATAAAGCAGCATGCCGCGCATCCTGCTGTTGATCGCGTCAAAGACCTACCGGACCCATGATTTCATTGAGGCGGCGAGACGGATCGCGGTCGAGGTCGTGGTCGGATCGCCGCACCGTCCGGCACTCGCGTCCCTGATGGACGGCCGGCATCTTCGCATCGACTTCGACGAGATCGAGTCATCGGCGAGGCGAATCGCGGATCTGCACGGACGCCTGCCGCTCGACGCCGTGGTGTCGCTCGATGACAGCGGGACCCTCCTCGCCAGTGTGGCCTCCGAGCGGCTGGGATTCGCCCACAACCCGCCCGCGGCGGTGAGCGCCAGCCGGAACAAGGCGACGACCCGGGAACAGCTTCGTCGCGCGGGCCTGCCGACGCCACCCTTCGAATCCTTCCCGATCGACGCGGATCCTGGCACGATCCGCACGCACATTCCGTATCCCTGTGTCGTGAAACCACTCGACCTGTCCGGCAGCCAGGGCGTGATCCGCGTGGACGATCCGGCGAGGTTTCCCGAAGTCTTCGCGCGAGTGGCGGACATTATCCGGTCCTGTGCCCAACCCGGCTCGGCGCGGCAGGTCCTGGTAGAGGGCTTCATCCCGGGCCGGGAGGTGGCGGTCGAAGGCTTGTTGCGCACGGGCGTCCTGGAAATGCTCGCGCTCTTCGACAAGCCGGACCCACTCGACGGACCGTTCTTCGAAGAGACGATCTACGTCACCCCGTCGGACCTGCCTGCCGACATCCAGGCCGACGTCGTGGCGAGCACAGCCGCGGCTGCCCACGCGCTCGGGCTGCGAGAGGGCCCGGTCCATGCTGAACTCCGAATCAATGCGCAGGGCACCTATGTGCTCGAGGTCGCGGCACGATCGATCGGCGGGCTGTGCTCTCGCACACTTCGATTTGGTTCGGGCATGTCGCTCGAAGAGCTCATCCTCCGGCATGCAGGTGGCCTACCGATGCCGGCGCACCAGCGCGAACGTCCGGCCGCCGGCGTGATGATGCTGCCGATCGGCAGCGCGGGACGCTTGCGAGAGGTGCGGGGCCAGGAGAACGCAAGGCGGGTAACCAACGTGGAGAGCGTCGTGATGACGATCCCGCCCGGCGAGCGACTCGTGCCACTGCCCGAAGGCGACCGGTACCTCGGCTTCATCTTTGCGCGCGCCGCGACACCCGCATCCGTCGAGAGGGCCCTGCGCGAAGCCTTTGCCTGCCTCGAGGTGGTTACGGATGGCTGAACCTCGGGAGGTCAAGCCGCCGCGAGTCCTGATCGTCGGCGCGGGATTCGGGGGCCTGGCGTGTGCCCGAAAGCTCGATCGCCAGGACGTGGACGTCACGCTGCTCGATCAACACAACTACCACCTCTTCACGCCCCTCCTCTACCAGGTCGGGACCGGCCTACTCAATCCGAGCGACATCGCGTACCCCTTGCGCACGATCTTCCGGCACTCTCCCAACGTGCGCTTCCGGCAGACACGAGTGACGAGCGTCGACCTGGAGCAAACCGCCGTGAAGACCGCCGACGGCGCGGTGCTCACCTACGACTTTTTGGTGCTGGCGACCGGGAGTGTCGACAACTACTTTGGAAACCGGCGCCTGGCCGAGGTCTCGATCGGGTTGAAGTCGCTGGACGACGCTACCCGGTTGCGAAACCACGTGCTGACCTGCCTTGAGCAAGCCGACGCGGAAACGGATCCGGCCGTCCGGCAAGCATTGCTGAGCTTCGTCGTGGTCGGTGGCGGCCCGACCGGGGTGGAATCCTCCGGGGCGTTGGGCGAGTTGATGGAGATCGTCGCGGGCCACGACTTTCACGGCATTCAGCGGCAAGAGATCCGAATCCTTCTCCTGGAGGGTCAGGAACGGCTCCTGGGCGCGTTCTCTGAACGGATCGGCCGCTACGCGGAACGCGTCCTCCGGCGCCGCGGCATCGATGTCCGCACCCGGACTCTCGTCACGGCGGCCGATGCGGCGCAGGTCACCCTGTCCGACGGCACCGTCGTCCCGGCCCGCACCATCATCTGGTCGGCCGGGGTCCGTCCCAACGACGCGACACAGGACGTGTCGTTGCCCCACTTCAAGAACGGACGCCTCCAGCTTGATCCCTGTTTGCGAATCGAAGCCCATCCCCGCGTCTTCGCCCTGGGTGACGTCGCCGCGCCGGACGACGGCAAGCTCGCACCGCTCCCCATGCTCTCACCACCCGCCATGCAGGCCGGCCGCTACATCGCCCGCGCCATCCTTGATGAGATCCGAACCGGGCAGCGGACCGAGCGACCATTCCACTACGTCGACAAGGGAACGATGGCCACCATCGGGCGCAACGCCGGCGTGGCCCGACTGCCGAGCGGCATGGAGATCACGGGCTTTCTCGGTTGGCTGACCTGGCTCTTCGTGCACGTCTTCTATTTAGTCGGCTTCCGCAACCGGATCATCGCGGTAGCCTCCTGGGCCTGGGACTACCTCCGATTCGACCGGCCGATCCGGATCATCCTGGTCGGTGGCGACCCGAGCGAGCAGCGCTAAGGCCTGGTCCCGCCTTCGACCAGCGCCTTCAGCCGCCGGACATCCGCCTCGAACGTCCGCCGCATGACCGGTGTCAGGGCGCGCATGCCCAACGCGCCGAGGACCCCGAGTGGTGGCCGCAGCGACTCCCGCCACCAGAAGCGGGTGCTGGCGCCCGCCTCGTCGCAGCCCATCACGCCGGATCCGCTCACCCATCCGAGGTGCTCGATCATCAGGCTGGCGGGCGGGTCCCAGGCCGTTACCCGAATACGGTCCATCGTCGTGATCCCGCCGATCCGGACCGTCGCCTCGCCTTCGACACCGACACCCTCGCGCTGGGCGGAGGTGATCCGCAGCGCCGACAGCTCCGACATCCACCGATGGAGGCCCTCCCAGTCGACCAGATACCGCCACACCGCCGCGCGCGGCGCGGCGATGGTCGTGGACAGGTCGATGTCGATGGTGCGCACGCTACCCTCAGGTACGTCGGGCACGCGCAACCCGATCACCCTCGAATCGGACGCCTTCCCGCCGTAAGCGGCGGCGCTGCTCGCCGTGCTTCCGCACCGCGAGGTCGCCATTCGCCCGAACCACGCGCCACCATGGGAGGCCGACACTGTTGGCCAGCACGTTCCCGACCGCCCGTGCCGCGCCCGGATAGCCGGCCCTGGCGGCCACCTCACCGTAGCTGGCGACCTCCCCGCGCCCGATATCGCGGATCGCATTGGCGACCGACTCCACGAACGGTCGACGAACGCGGGCCTGGCGTGTCATACGCGCAAGATAAGACTTCGTGATCGGCTGGTCGCATCGACAACGCTCGCCTTGCGTCTGCCGTTGATTTAGCCGATGATGGCGGCGGTTGCCGGCCGGGTTGTTCCGAGGAGGGGTTCAGATGACACGTAGGGGACGGCTTTTCTTGGGTCCACTGATCGTACTGGCCGTGTTGTTGCCGCTGAATGCGGCGGCGAGCGCGCCCCCGCTTCCGAACTCCATCGCCTCTACCGGTGACTCCATTACCCGGGCATTCGACATGTCGTTCTGGCCGTGGTGCGTGCTGACCGACTGCCCGGCGTATTCCTGGTCGACGGGCACCAACTCGAGCGTGAACAGCCAGTACCGCCGGATCCTCGCCATCCATCCCGCGATTAACGGGCACACCTACAACGACGCCAAGACCGGCGCCAATATGTCGGCACTCGATGGTCAGCTCCAAACGGCGGCCGGCCAGGGCGTTCAGTACGTCACCGTCCTGATGGGCGCGAACGACCTCTGTACGTCCACGATCGGCGCGATGACGCCGACCGCCACCTTCCAGTCTGAGTTCCAAACCGCGTTGTCCGACTTCTTCGCCAAAGACCCGTCGGCGAACGTCTATGTGTCCAGCCTCCCTGACATCTACCAGTTGTGGAACGTTCTGAAGGGCAACTCGTCGGCCCAGTCGGCCTGGAAGACCTACAACATCTGTCAGAGCATGCTCAGCACCAGCAATACAGAGGCCAACCGGCAGACCGTGGTCGCCCAGGAGGCCGCCGACAACAGCGCCCTGGCAACGGTGTGCTCGGCGTTCGCCCAATGTCGCTGGGATAACTACGCCGGCTACAACTTCAAATTCCCGGCGAGCGATGTCAGCGCGATCGATTACTTTCATCCCAACCTTCACGGCCAGAATGACGTCGCCAGTGTGACCTGGTCGGCGAGCTTCTGGGGATCCTAACCGAGTCACGAGAGCGGGAAACGATCGGTCCTGCTCTCTGCGCCGCCCGACGGTAGATCCGGTTCACCTACGCAAGCGCTAGTTCCAGCGGGCGACGACCTGCCCGCTGAGCAGGAGCTCGATGCAAAAGGGGTGGGCGGGATTACCCAGGGTCCAGTGGCCCACCCCCGCGCCGCCGAAACGTTGAATCGTCACGATGAAGTGTGTGGAGACGGGATGGCCACCCGGGATTGGGACCAACTTCCCGGTGACATACAGGTTCAGCCCGAAGGCGCCCCATGACCACTTCGTAACCTCCCCAAACATGTTCCCGGTCGATGTGTCGCCCATTTGGTCGACGCAGTCGACATGCCCGCTCGCCGTGCCGTCGGAATAGAGCGTGGCGTGAATTCCGAACCGTGTGGAGCTTGGCCGCAACGGCTCCAGGCGTCCGGAAGGCGCACGAACTGGTTGCCTGGCACTCTTCGCTTGCCGTTCCCCTACCCTCTTCGCCGGCCACTCGAGGTCTCTGCTTCCCCGCCGTCCCCACGAGCGCGCGGCTCACCCACGCTGCGCTTCTAAACACGCTTTGTCAAGTGCGTCCAGGATCCCGGGAAGACCGGGGCAATTTGGCCGACCGATTTCGGCTGTAGTCCCAGCGCCGCGGGACCGTTTGGAACTCAAGGGCATACCGTGACCCAGGGTTCGCACCCCTGTCACGTCCTTCAATCGGCCCTCCACGGCCGGCGTAAGGTACGCGATTTATCGTAGGCACCATGAACCGCCTGCAAGCGCTTCGGATCGGCGCGCCCCTGGTGGGCGCCGCGTTAGGGTTTGGCTCCATCGTGTCGGCCTCGGCGGGCAGCACGCCGGTGGCAACCACCAGCTCGGCCCAGGTGGCGCTGAGCCAGGCGTCGGTGGCCCGCTCGTACTTTTACCAGCACCCGAGCACCAGCCTGACGACCTCGGGCAACGTCCCCTTTACCCTGGGCAATGCCTACTGGATGCACTTCGGTGACGCCCCAGCCAGCCTGAGCCTCGACTACGCCCAGCCCCAGGCCGTCTACCTGCTGATCAACACCTCCTGGACCGATGCCGGCTTCGCCGGGCAAACGGTCGGGAACGTTCACCTCAGCTTCAACGATGGCAGCTCACAGAACACCGCCCTCGTCGTCGGTGCCAACATCCGGGAGTGGGAGTACGGGGTCAACTGGACCGCCAACACCCTCTCCAGCTCCACCGCCGCCTCGGTCTGGCAGGACCAGGCTCAGTTGGCGGTCGGCGGAGCCGCCGCCACCATGGACATGCTGACGATCCCGGTCTCGAGCGCCGCGCACCTGACCGGCGTGACCGTTTCCGATACCAATAACAGCCACATGGGCATCCTCGTCCAGGGCCTCACCGTGCAATACAATCCCTTCACCCGGCCGGGCGAGTCGGACGATACCAAGGCCGCCCTCCGCAGCCAGGCGCCCCTCCATTCTCAGTCCCCGATCTTCAGCGGCGTGAATCCCGCCAACCGCGACGCGGCCACCCTGAAGACCAACAGCCATCGCCTGCACGACGCCAGGTAACATCCCCTGCCCGTCGCCTTCCGACCCGGTTTCGACTCGCGAAGCATTGCTCCTGGCCGCCACGCGGGTCAGGGTTAGGCAGCGATTACCCTGCTCGGTTTTCGCCTTCGAAAACGGGGGAGTGAGCGGGAGACGAGACTCGAACTCGCGACCACCTACTTGGAAGGCAGGCGCTCTACCAACTGAGTTACTCCCGCATCGTGGCGTATTTTAGCGGCCGTTCGCCCGGGAATCGGCACCGCGTGGACTCCATGCTACGTTGGCGCCATGGCGGTTCTGCGCCGTCG
>DATCOB010000074.1:0-11804 GCA_036564925.1 Candidatus Dormiibacterota bacterium
GGCTGTCGAAATAGGGCAGGAGCGACTTGAGCCGATCGCGCCCCTCCGGCTCTGCCGTTCGAGCTCGCGCCTCGAACGTGTCCGGGCCGACCTCCACGGTCGCCATCGGATTGGCCAGCAGGTTCATATACCACGCTGGATGCTCCGGCGCGGCGTTGGCCGAGGCGAGGACCACATGGCAGTCGCCGTCCCTGGCGAAACCCAGTACGGCGGTCCGCCGTTGACCTGATCGTGACCCGGTCGTCGTCAGCAGCAAAAAGGAGCGGCCCGCCATGGGGCCCGTCAGCTGACCACGGTTGGCGCGAAAGTCTTCGATGATGGCGCGGTTGAAGGCCTTCATGTCCGCGGGAATTTGCGGCGGCGGCCGACGGGATGCGGGTTGGTCAGCACTCATGGCTTTCCTGAGTCTAATGTCAGCAGCGGCGCGGGCCGCTTGAGGGATGCCGTCGAGGCCGCCGAAGCGGCCTCGAGCAGCGACCCGTATGAAAAACGAGCGGGAGTCTTAGACGGCGCGCTGGTGACGTTCGATGATCGCGGGCACCTTGCCCTTCTGCAGGACCTGGTAGACGCGGGCCGCGGAGCCGAGCGCCAGGATCAAGAAGATCGCGGCGGTAACGAAGAGGGCGGCGAACGCCACGCGGTTGGAGGCGAAGAGGGTCATGTACAGCACGGCCGCGACCGCCCAGAAGGCGGCGACGGCTGCAGCCAGGCGTGCCCAGGTCGGCACCGCGGTCTTGTAGCGGACGTCCGTCCCGAGCTGGAACGGGAGACGGGCCGCCCACGACGGGCGAATGGCCCACGTCCAGGCGAGGAGCGCCCAGAACGCGACGTTGACGATCGCAAACACGGTCAGAGCGACTCTTAGAAAATTCATCGTGCGAAAAACGACCTTTCCCGGGCGAACTTGCGAATACCGCAGCGAGTTACCGGGGCGGGTGGATCTCGCGCACCGCCAACTCCGCCGGCTGCGGTTCACGCGCGGCCACGGCCAGCAGGACGACCAGGGCCAGGGCGATGCCGGCGCTGACGAGAAGCGCCGTCTCGATCCCCGCCGTGGAGGCGACCAGGCCGCCGACCAACGGCCCGAAGCCGAATCCCACCGCGATGCCACTGGAGGCGAAGCCGAAGACCGTCGCCTGCACGGCGCGCGGTGACTCGAGACCCGTCATCGCCCCAAAGGCGGGAATCAGGACGCCGGCCATCAAGCTGGCGACCACGAACACCGCGATGAGCAAGGCGCTGGTCCCAACGAGGGCCGTGGAGGCCGTGGCCAGCATGGCGATGACGGCCGCCGCGATGGTCACCGTCCGATAGCTGCTGCGCCGGACCGCGCGGGAATAGCTGATGCCCGCGATCGCCGTGGCGATGCCGGCGGCCGCGAACGTGATGCCGGTCAATCCCGACGCGCGCGATGGGTCGAGTTGGAGGAGGCGGAGCACGACCAGTTGCTGCGAGGCGGCATAGGTGGTCTGCAGCAGCGCCTGCGCCGCCACCAGCACCGCGAGGGCGCGGATGGTTCCAGGCCTCGCGGCATGCAGCGTCTGCATCAAGGGCGGCGCCTGGGCGCGGGGCACCCGGACGCGACTCTCCTTGACGAGCAACAGCACGGGGATGGTCGCCAACAGCAGGAGCGCGCCGCCGCCGAAGAAGATGGCCCGCAAGCCGAAGGCGTTGGCGGCCAGACTCCCGACGGCGGGGCCCGCGGCATTCCCCAGCGAGATGGCCGAGTTGAGGATGCCGAGCGACCATGCCATCTGGGCCGGCGGCGTCCCCGTCGCCACCATGGCAGTGGCCGCCGCGACGGTGCCCGAGCCGGCGCCCTGCAACCCGCGAAGCACGGTCAGCTGCAGTGCTGACTGCGCCATGCCCATCAAGCCGACGAAGACTCCGCCACCGAGCATCGCCCGCACCAACATCGGTTTACGGCCGTACCGATCAGCCAGCCTTCCCCAGACCGGTGCGGTGAGCGCGAGCGTAAATCCGGTGACACCCGCCGCCACACCGGTCCAGAAGGAGAGCTGCCGACCGCTCGGGATGTGCAAATCGCGATGCAGAAAGAGCGGCAGGAACGGAAACGCGAACGAGAAGCCCAGGATCGCGGTGAATTCGGCCAGCCAGAGGGCGGCAAGGTTCCGGCGCCAGTCGAGCGGCGGAAGCGGCGGGGTCGGCCGCGGCCCGACCTCATCCGTTGGCATCCATCTAAGGATGCCTGATACCTGTCGATTTTGACCGGTAGCCGTTCGTCGTATTGACGAGCGGGTCCACCGGGCCCGCACCAGATCAAGGAGGAGAACATGGCGAAGTACGTGCTCGTCTACTACGCCGGCAGCGCGGGGCAGACGGAGAAGGAGCGGGCGGCGCAGATGCAGCAATGGGGTGCCTGGTTCGGGAAACTGGGTAAGGCGGTCGCCGACCAGCTAAGCCCGTTCTCAGGAAAGGTCAAAACGGTCGCCTCGAACGGCGGCGCCAAGGACGGAGCGATCGGCCAGCCACCCGCGACCGGCTACAGCATCATCGAGGCGGGCTCGATCAACGAGGCGACCGACCACGCCAAGGCGTGCCCCTTGCTGCAGAGCGGTGGCCAGATCTCGGTGTACGAAACCCACACGATGTAGCTCGACGACCTCGTCGCTCGTCCAGTTTGATTCGCAGGCCGGCGTCTGATCGGGCGCCGGCCTCCTTTATGCTCTCTCGCGCTTCGCTGGCCGATGAACTGATCGCTGAACGGCGAAAGGAAGCTGGGCGCGAGCACGCCTCCCGTTGACCGACGGCTTCTCGTCTGTCCTCGACGCCTCGGCGCTGTTAGCGCATCTGAATGACGAGGAAGGCGCCGACGCGGTCGAAGCGGCGCTGGTCCGAGGGTCGGCGATCAGCGCAGTGAACCTGGCTGAAGTCCTTTCGAAACTCGCCGAGCTTGGCGAGGAGCCCGCCAACGCGTTCGACAGCCTGCGACGCCAGGGATTGTTCGGAACCAAGCTCTCGGTATTGCCCGTCACCGAGGCTGATGCGGTGAAGATCGCCGCGATGCACGGGAAAACCAGGGTCCACGGCCTCTCCCTCGGCGATCGAGCCTGCCTTGCCCTCGCCCTCCGCCTGGGTCTGCCGGCATTCACCGCCGACCGTGCCTGGGCACGCCTCAAGGTCGGCGTCAAGGTGGAGACCATCCGTTAGGGACGAACCGGCAAAATAGGGGCGACGCATGAGCGACCCGACTTACGTCCCGGCGACCACGCGCTATGACCGGATGGCCTTCCGCCGCTGCGGTCGCAGTGGCCTGAAGCTGCCGGCGATCTCGCTCGGCCTCTGGCAGAACTTCGGCGGCGATCGCCCCCTGGAGACGAGCCGCGCCATCGTCCGGCGCGCCTTCGACCTCGGGGTCACGCACTTCGACCTGGCGAACAACTACGGGCCGCCCTATGGGTCAGCCGAGGCGACCTTCGGCCAGATCCTGAAGGCCGACCTGCAGGCGCACCGCGACGAGCTGGTCATCTCCACCAAGGCCGGCTGGGACATGTGGCCCGGACCGTACGGCGACTTCGGCTCGCGCAAGTACCTGCTCGCCAGCCTCGACCAGAGCCTCCGTCGCATGGGCCTGGAATACGTCGACATCTTTTATTCGCACCGGCCGGACCCGGAGACGCCGCTGGAGGAGACGATGGGCGCCCTCGACACCGCCGTCCGCCAGGGCAAGGCGCTCTACGCAGGCATCTCCTCCTACTCGACCACCAGGACCCGCGAGGCGGCCGCCATCCTGCGGCGGATGGGCACGCCGTTGCTGATCCACCAGCCCTCGTACTCGCTGCTCAATCGGTGGATCGAGGAGGACCTGCTCGATGTGCTCGGCAAGGAGGGCATCGGCTCCATCGTGTTCACGCCGCTGGCGCAGGGTCTACTGACCGACAAATATCTGTCGGGCATTCCGGAAGGCTCACGCGCCAGCCGCGCCGGATCCCTGTCGCGCGACCAGCTCAATGACGACACACTCACCAAGGTTCGCGCGCTGAACGCCATCGCCAGGCGGCGCGGTCAAACGCTGGCGCAGATGGCCCTCGCCTGGACGCTGCGCGATCCCCGGGTGACGTCGACCCTGGTCGGGGCGAGCAGCGTGGCGCAGCTCGAGCAGAACATCGCCGCGCTGGACAACCTGGCGTTCTCGCCCGACGAACTGGCCGAGATCGACCGCTACGCGACCGAGAGCCAGATCAACCTCTGGGCCTCAGCCACCGCAAGTACGCCGTAACGACGGAAGGTTGCGGCGCATTTCGGCAACCTGCTCCTGCTGTCGCATCAACGCCATCTCCGCGGTAGTTGGTTGCCGACCGACGGCTGATCCCCGCTGTGTTTGAATCAGCCCATGGCTGAGAGCCACGATGAACGGCGTATCGTGACTGCCCTTTTTGCCGACGTCGCCGGGTCTACCGCCCTGTCCGAGCGGCTCGACCCCGAGGAAGCCAAGCTCGTCATCGGCGAGGCCGTCAGCCGTGCCATTCAGGCGGTCGAAGCCTACGGCGGCAGCATCAACAACCTCCTCGGCGACGGCCTGCTGGCGCTCTTCGGCGCCCCGGTTGCGCATGAGGACGACCCCGAGCGAGCGGTGCGCGCCGGGCTCGATATCGTCGCCGCGATGCTCCAGTACGGCGAGGAGGTGCGCCGTGGCTGGGGTGTCGACGGCTTCGCGATGCGGGTCGGCATCCATACGGGCGAGGTCGTGGTCGGCCAGGTCGGCGCCGGCGGCCGCGTCGAGTACGGCGTCGTCGGCGACACTGTCAACACGACCGCCCGACTGCAGGGCGCGGCGGACAGCAACGGAGTACTGGTTTCCGAGCGAACTCAGCGGCAGGTCCGAGGCCGGTTTCACTGGGGTGATCCCCGATCACTCCAGCTGAAGGGGAAGGCGGAAGCCATGACGGCCTATCCGGTCGCGCAGCTCACCGAAACCGCCGCGCAAACCGTCGGCACCGAGCCCTCCTCGCCGATGGTGGGCCGAGATGCCGAGCTGTCGTCGGCGCTCGAACTGGTGAAGCGGCTCGCCGGCGGGCGGGGCGGCGTCCTGTACATCGTCGGCGACCCAGGCATCGGGAAGAGCCGCCTCGCCGCCGAGCTGCGCCAGCAGGCCACCGGGCAGCAGAATTGTGTCTGGATGGAGGGACGCTGCGTCTCCTATGGCGAATCCCTCCCCTACTGGCCCTATCGTGACATGCTGCGGAACTGGCTGGAGGTCAGCGCCACCGAAGGCGAGCTACGGGTGCGCGTGAAATTGCGCCGCAAGACCGACGAGGCGTTCAAAGCGCGGGGGGCCGACGTCTATCCGTACCTGGCCACCATCCTGGGTCTGAACCTGGAGCCGGAGGCGGCGGCCCAGCTAAAGCTGCTCTCGCCCGAGTCGGTGCAGTACCGGACCTTCGAGGTCTTCGGCGAGCTCCTGCAGCAGATCGCCACGCACCGGCCGGTGGTCGTCTCGCTCGACGACCTCCACTGGGCGGACCCAACGTCGTTAGCGCTGACCGAGCGGCTCCTGGCGCTAACCGAAGCCGCGCCGATCATGCTCGCCATCAGCCAGCGGCCGGAGACGGATCACCCGTCCTGGGTCCTGAAGGAAAAGGCCGCGCGGGAGTATCGGCACCTGTTCCGCGAGCTGGCGCTGCAGCCACTGTCCCATGACTCGGAGAGCCAATTGCTGCACTCACTGGCTGATGGCCGGAAGGTCCCACCCGCGGTCACGGATCGCCTGCTCGCCTACGCGCAGGGGAATCCCTTCTATCTCGAGCAAATCCTCCGCTCGCTGATCGACGGCGGCACCCTCCTCCCAGAGAACGGGCACTGGACGCTCAAGGCCGGCGAGACCCTGGAGATCCCCCAGACGCTCGAAGGCGTGATCATCGCCCGCATCGATCGCCTCGAGCCGGAGTGGCGGGACGTGCTGACCTCGAGCTCCGTCCTCGGTCGCACCTTCGGCTTCGAGTTGCTCGAGGCGGTGACCGGGCTTTCGATGCCGGCCCTCCGGCAAGCGGTCCATCACCTGCTCCGGCTCGACCTCTTCCACGAGGATGGCAGCGCGGCCCAGCCCGTCTACCGCTTCAAGCACGCCTTGATCCAGGAAGCGGCCTATCACACGCTGGTCTCGCCCAAACGCGCCGCGTTGCACCACCGCGCCGCGGAATGGTACGAGGTTTACTATGCGGATCGCCTCGAGCGCGTGTACGGCCTGATCGCGCACCACTGGCTTGCCACCGACGATCACGAGAAGGCGGCGCACTATCTCAAGCTCGCCGGTGATGGCGCGCTGGCGGAATGGGCACTGGACGAAGCGATCGGCCATTACCGTGCGCTGATTCCCCTCCTCGAAAAGGCGGGAAACGCTCAAGCGGCCGCCGAGACTCCCTTCCAGCTCGCCACCGCCCTCCACCTCGCGATGCGATATCGGGAGGCGAATGAGACCTGGCAGCGAGCCTTCCCACAATGGAGGCCGCCGCGACAGGAGGCCGTATCCCCAACCTCAGCCCTGAAAATTGCGGGAACCGTGACCCCGTGGGACGCGGACCCGGCCCATGCCATTCATACCGTCAATTTGGCGCTTCACCAGCAGCTCTATCACACCCTCCTCAAAGGCCGGCCGGGGCCCTATGTGATCCCTGGCGTCGCGATCCGATGGGAGGTGAGCGATGATGGACGTCGCTACCGCTTCGAGCTCGATCCGGAGGCCCGCTGGAACGACGGCGGCTCAATCACGGCGGCCGACCTGGTGGAAGGGTTCCGCACGCTTTTGGACCCGAAAGGCGGCTCGACGGAGTCGACGCACTTCTCCCCAATGGAAAACGCTGACGCCTATGCCGCCGGGGAGATCGATGACTTCGGGCTGGTCGGGGTGCACGCAGTCGACGACCTGACAGTGGAGTTCCGGCTGCGGGCGGCCGCCCCCTACTGGATCTTTCTCCTCCTCATCCCCGGGCCGAGTGGGG
Source organism: Candidatus Dormiibacterota bacterium (assembly GCA_036564925.1). Taxonomy (GTDB): domain Bacteria; phylum Chloroflexota; class Dormibacteria; order CF-121; family CF-121; genus JALYYC01. Next base: position 6,960 of record DATCOB010000074.1, read on the forward strand.
CACGTGCCGGCCGGACGAGCGGCCCATTTCGGTTGACGCGCCTGGAGGCGAATAGCGCCGTGATCGAGCTGGATCCCCGGCATGCGCGCTCCAGCGGCGGGAACGTAGCCGTAGTCGAATGGCTCCTTTATCCCCGTGAGGAGGCCATCGAGGCCATGCTTCGAAACGAGGTGGATGTGGTGACGCCGGTTGTCCCCACCGCCGCGGCGAACGAGGCGGTTGCGCAGGGACGGCTGGCCAGCGCCGTTGGCGCGCCCCTGATGACGAGCTACGCGGCGTTCAGCGGCGTTCCGCCGTATGCCTCCGACCTTTATCTGCGTAAGGCGCTGGCGCATGCCACGAACCAGCGGGTGCTTGGCCCTCACCTGTCCTCCAACCAGATGCCAGCCCGAGGTGGCCTGGTACCGCCGGCACTGCTCGGCCACACGCCCGATAGCGCGCTGGCTTTCGACCCCGAGTTTGCGCGTGAATGTCTGCGGCAATCCACCCATCGAGGACCCTTTCGCTTTGCCGTCCCTCCCAACTGGTCACTGCCCTACCTCGGACCGCTGCTGGACGGGTGGCGAACCCTTCTGGACCTGGAGATCGAGAGGGTTGAGGTTCCCGTCCAGGACATTGCCCGGATGGCGACCGTTGCGCATGCGAGCCTGGGAATCTGGATCGCCGGCTATCCAGACCCGGAGTACTTTCTCCACCAGTTGCTGCACAGTCGCAGCTCTAACAACCTGGCCCGCTGGTCGTCCCCCACCTTCGATGAACTGGTCGACCGTGCCCTCGCCCAGGAGGCCAGTGCGGCCCGCCTGGCCTTGTTCCACGAGGCCGACCGCGTCGCCGTCCAGCAGGAGTGCGCAGTAATCCCCCTGATCTATACCCGGGTCACCGCGCTGCTACAACCCTGGGTGCACGGGTGGTGGGCCTGGGCGGTGCCGTGGCAGACGTTCGACGAGCTGACGGTCGACGAGCGGTCGCCCCGCTTCAACGGCTTAACCAAGGAGGAAGGAAATGCCTGATATGAAGCTCGAGCTGGTACCGATCGGCGTTTCGGATGTTGACCGCGCGAGGGCCTTCTACGCGGACAAAGCCGGCTTCAAACTGGAGGTCGATGTCAATCCGATGCCCGGGATGCGGGTCATCCAATTCACGCCGCCGGGGTCGGCCTGCTCGATCGTTTTCGGCGACGGGATGGACGGGATCTCCAACATCAAGCCGGGGTCGATCACGGGGATCCACCTGGTGGTGAAAGAGATGGATGAGGCGCGCCAGGCGCTGATCGATCGGGGCGTTGATGTCGGCGAGGTCATGGACATGCAGGGCGTGAAGTACGCCTCCTTCAACGACCCCGACGGCAACGGCTGGGTCCTGCAGCAGTGGCCGGCCAGCTTTAAACGCTAACTTCCCCGCCCGGACTTGAGCGTAGACACTACATATCCGATTAGTCCCTGGGGTCCCCCATTCGCGCCGGATGCGTGCTAGGATCGCGGCACGCCGGAGTTGGTTTTCGCCACGTTTCTCGCCCCCTGCATCCGGCCGGCCTACCAGCTCGTCGCCGACCGGGTCGGTGAATCGCTCGGACAGCCGGTGCGGCTGATGACTGGGGAATCGTTCCAGCAGCTGAATAGCGGCGATGTGGATTTTGCCTTCATCTGCGGCCTTCCCTACGTCCGCCTGCGACGGCAGGCATCGCCACCGGTCACCCTGGTGGCGACTCCGGTCATCGAGGGCGATCGCTACGCGGGGCGCCCGATCTACTTTTCCGACGTGATCGTCCCGGCGCACAGCCCGGTGACGTCATTCGAGGAGCTTCGGGGTAAGACCTGGGCCTGCAACGGCCTCGACTCGCACTCCGGGACACTCGTCGTGCTTCACCACCTGCTCCAGATCGGCGAGAACGGCGCGTTCTTCAACCGCGTCGAAGTCACCGGCTCCCATTACGCGTCGATCCGGCGCGTTGCCGAGGGGCTGGTGGACGGATCCGCGATCGATTCCCACCTGCTGGCGGTCCAGCTGCGTGACCATCCCGAGCTCAACGAGCAGGTCCGCGTGATTACCTCGCTCGGTCCCTCGACGAACATGCCGATGGTGGCGGCGGCCGACGTCCCGGAGTCGCTACGGCAGGAAGTCGGCGAGGTCGTCGCGGGGCTGGGGGACGACGAGGCCGACCGGGAGGGCCTCAACGCGGGACTGATCCGCGGCTTCGCCACCCTGGAGGACCCCGCCTACGACGACATCCGCGGTATGCTCGACGCCGTCGAATCTGCCCGGCTGCGGTTTTGACGACTCGGTACCGCTTCCGTTAATTCGCCACCCTCCGCCGCACTGTTGGTTGCAAAGCCAACTCGCCGGTGCGATAATCCACAAAACTGATATCGGAGGCAAACCGACAAATCGAAGACCGGATCATCACCAACCCCTTGTTCGGCGAACGGATCAGATTTCTCCGAACGGCCCCGGAAACCAGGGGTGAGCTCGTCCAGTACGAATCGTGGATGGCACCCGGCGGCAGCGTCGGCATCCCCCATGTACACCCCCGCCAGGAGTCGCACTTCCTCGTGGTCTCCGGTAAAGCCTCCTTTCGCGTCGCCGGGAATGACGTCGAGCTCGGCCCCGGGGAGCAGCTGACCGTACCACCCCGCACTCCCCACTACCTCTGGAACGGCAGTCAGGATGAAACGCACCTCATCATCGAGTTCCGGCCCGGACTTCTCAAGCAGGAATTCTTCGAGACGACCTTCGGGCTCGCGCGCGACGGCATGAGCTACCCGCACGGCATGGGCAACATCTTCCAGCGGGCCGTGTTGACCGCCGCCTACGGCAACGAAAGCCGCCCGTTGGGTCAGCGCCCCATCCAACGCATGGGGTTGCTCCTCCTGGCTCCACTGGCCTGGTTACTCGGCTATCGGGCGCATTACCCGCGGTACTGTGTTCGCCGCGAGGGCCCCCCGCTCGTTCCCGACGCCATCCAGCTGGTCAGCTAAGCCTCTACCCCGGCGCGAACGAGGTCCACGACCGGCTCGAGGTCGACCGGAAAGTCCGCCGCCGTCCGAAAGACCGGCACCCGTTCGCGAAGGCGCGCCACCAGCGCCCCGGTGGATCGTCCAAGCGGGGCCACGCCGCGGAGCTCGGCCGCCTGGGCCGCGACCAAAAGCTCGATCGCCACCACCCGCTCGCCCAAGGCCACCATCTCGGCGAGCCGCCGGCCGGCCAGCGGGAGCATCGTCATCCGGTCTTCGATGCCCTCCGCGATGGAGCTGGTCGACACCTCGAACGACACCGGCTGGGCCAGCAATCGCGCCTCCGAGGCCATGGCGGCGGCCGCGACGTCCAGCTCGCCCAGTCCGGGCTCGGCGGTTCGCGTCGCCGACAGCCCAGACTCCAGCCCCGACCATGACGACTCGAGCAGCTTGGTGGTCCGCTCGGCCACGGCGGTCAGCGCCGGCGCCAGCGCGATGCGGAGAAAGTCGATCGCGGCGGCGATCGCGATCACGTCGAAGTTGGCCACCGAAATCAGCCGGTCCTCGTCAGGAACCACGATCGGGTTTCCCTGCGAGGCGTTCAGCTCGATGGCGAGCTGCGCCTGCGTGAACATCAATGCATCCCGGAGCGCGCCGTGCACCTGCGGGATCCCGCGGAAGGTCAGGGGGTCCTGCAGGTTGCGCGCCGCGCCCTCTTTCCAGAGATAACTCCCGTCGAGCATCTCCCGCAGCCGCTCGATCGTGACCCGCAAGCCGGGGTCTGGGCGCGTCTGGGCCACCGCCGGATGGAGGATTGACAGATTTGCTCCGAAGCCTTCCAGGCTTAACGCGGCAACCAGGTCGGTGGTGTCAAGGAGTCGCGCCGCGTCCGCGATCGCCAGCGCCGCGATCCCGGTGCTGACGGCGCTGTGATTGAGGAACGCCAGCCCCTCGCCGGCCTGCAACTCAATTCCTTCCAGCAGTCCTGCCGCGAGATCGGCGTTCGGCCCGAGGTCACTCATGCCCACCGACCCGAGCAGGCGGACGGCGGGGTTGACCCGAGCGTTGAGGCAAGTAACGAGACGCTCCGCCAGCAACGGCCGCACGCCCGGCACGCCGCTGGCGAAATGGTTCGCCAGGATCAGGGTCGCCGCCCGCACGATCTCCGGCGAGGCCGCCGGGCCCTGCGCGATCCGATGCTCGCGTATTAAAGCCCGGTTGAACTGGTCGACCGAGCCACTCGTGACCGGGACGCGCTTGAGCGCGGCGACGCCGGTGGTCAGTCCGTAGACCGGGGCCTCGCCACCGAGCGCCCGCTCGACCACCGCCCGTGATCGCTGCATGCCGGCGATGACCGCGGGACCGAGGGCGACGGCCGCACCGCCGCGGGCCACCGCGACAACCTGAGCGACCGTCAAGGTCCTACCGGTGACCACGACGGGGTCCATCAGATTGGGTAACGCTTCTCGTTCATCGAGGAGGGCGTGCGACGAGCGGCCTTGCCGACGTTGCGGCGTGAGCGGATCGCGTCCCTGGTGTTCATGCCTCTGTTCCTCTCGTTGCCCGATGAGTATGACAGGGCGAATTTGCAGACCTACAATCCTTATAGGATGGGCGAGTCACCTTGAGCCAGCCGAATCAAGACCAGACTTACGTCCTCGGCACGACCGACTCCGAGACACGGCGTCTGATGAACCAGGCCGACCTGTACCGATCGGTCACGCGTCGATTTTTTGAGGACGCGGGCCTTGGCAAGGGCATGAAGGTGCTCGATTTCGGCAGCGGAGCCGGCGACGTTGCCTTCATCGCGACCGATCTTGTCGGGCTTTCCGTTCCTGATGCGGCCCCTGGTGACAGCCTGCGCCCGCAAACCCTAGGTTCAGACTATTTGAAC
>DATCOB010000075.1:0-2136 GCA_036564925.1 Candidatus Dormiibacterota bacterium
ATCCTCTTCCTTGAGCTCGCGGGCGCGGTCCGGCTCGACCCGCAGGATCGATAAGCCGCGATACGTTTTGTCTGAGATTGGGCCGGCGGCCAGCAGGTGACCGGCTTGATGCAGGTCAGCCAGGTGTGCCATGTGCGCGTCCTGAAGGCGGCCGTCATCGCCGTCGAGTTCCGCCGCCCTCGCGCCGCGGACTAACAGCGCGATCGAAAACCGGTCGAATTGGATGCCTGTTTGGGCCTCCGCGATCGACCGAGGCACCCGCGTGGTCGCGAAGGTAATGGCGCCGCCGGGAATCATCCAGGGCGCCACCACCACCGAGTAGCGTCCGGCCCGCACGCCCGGGTCCTCCTCGCCGATCAGCCGAACCCGCTCGGGCTCAGCCCGGTAGACGCCGAGCCCACGGAGAACGCGGTCAGGCGGGCCGAGCACCGGGCCGACCGCGAGTAGCTCACCGGCCTGATGGAGATCGGCGAGATGCGAGAGATGCGCGTCCTGCTGCGCCGCTGCGGCAGCATCATCCGCCTGCACCGCATCCGGGCGGAGCATCAGCAGCGAGATCGTGAGCCGCTCGAACTCCACCCTGCCGCGCAGCATAATGGTCACGGAGGTGAGCCGCATGGCCAATCGGACGGTTCTCGATCCCGCGGATGTTGCCGAGCGGGTTCGGCGATCAACCGGTTGGCGCCTCGAAGGCGCCGAACTGGTCAAGCCCTACAAGTTCAAGAACTTTGTCGAGGCGGTCGATTTCGTGAATGCGATCACGGGCGTGGCCGAGCGGCAGAACCATCATCCGGACCTCGTGGTCCGCTGGGGCGAAGTTACCGTCCGCCTCACGACCCATGACGCGCACGGCATCACGGAGAACGACTTCAAGCTGGCCGAGGCGATCGACCGGATCTAACCGCGACGACCTAGCATTCGCCCGGTGAGGAGCGCGGGCGGATGGGACAGTCCGCCGGACGAGCCGGAGCTCCGAGCCATTCTCCGGCACGTGCTGCCTGAGGCGGCCGACAGCCCGATCGACCTGCAGTCACGCGCCATCGACGTTCCTTCACGCCATCGACACGGCATGGCGTTCGTCGGCGACTACGTCGTGAAGTTCGCCTGGTCCAGGGCTGCCTCGCACCTGGTTCTCGACCAGGCGCGCCTGCTCGCGGCGCTCGGCGCGCTTTCGATTGCCGTGCCCGTTCCGATCGTGGTCTGTCCGGATCCACCGCTCCTGATCTACCGAAAGATGCCCGGGCATCCGCTGCCCTGGACTGCACGAAAAGCTGCGGACAGCATCGTCGTTGAACGCATCGGGCGGCAGCTTGGCGAAATCCTGGCGCACCTCCATGCGCCCGAGGTGCTGTTACGACTCGAGCGCGCGGGCATCAGGCTCCCCCCTCCTCTCCCCCAGTCCACGCCGGACCGCCTGCGCGGTTCCATGTTTCCGCTTCTCGACTCCGCGCGGATGGAGCAGGCGGAACGGCTGGTCGCGATGGTCGAGCAGATCCTCGCGGCTCCATCATCGACAGCCTTCCTGCACGGCGACTTTCACGGCCACAACCTGCTGGTCTCGGACGATGACCTGCAGGTGCTTGGCGTTGTCGATTTCGAAGAATCGGCTGCAGGCGACCCGGCTTACGACCTCCGGTATCTGCCCGCGCTCGCCCCGACCCTGGATCTGTTGTCGGTAGCGATGGAGTCGTATTCAGTGGCCAGCGGCCGGTCACTCGATCGGCGGCGCGTGTTCGCCTGGCACGTCTTGACGGACCTCGGCGATGCACTCTGGCGCACGGAGCAGGGAGTCGAGGTCGTCGACGGCCCGCTGGCGCGGCGCTTCGACGATCTCCTGGTGCGCCTCGCCGCGGCGGGCGTAGAGTAGCCGGATGCCTCGACAGATCTTCGCGGTGGCCGAGCTGAAGGCATTGCTCGAACAGGGCGCGCAACTCGTCGACGTGATGCCGCCGGCCGAATACGAGCAGGATCACCTGCCCCGCGCGATCAACCTCTCATTGCGGGACCTGAACGCGGAGACGGCGTCCAGGCTTGCTAAAGACCGGCCGGTCGTCGTCTATTGCAGCGACTTTGGCTGAGACCTCTCACCCAGGGCCGCGTGGCGGCTCGAGACGCTGGGGTTCGACGCGGTCGACT
>DATCOB010000076.1:0-2815 GCA_036564925.1 Candidatus Dormiibacterota bacterium
AACTCAAGCTGCCCTCCGGATGGCGCCGCGCGACGCGCCGGGTGCTCGAGCATTTCCCCCACTCGCGCGCCGTCGACCTGGTGCGGGTGAACGATGGCTACTCGGCGCTCGCCGCCGGCATCGGCTTCGACGCCACGGTGATGCGCTACACGCCGCGGGTCTTGAAGTACTGGCTCGGTCGCTCGGCCTACATGCTGGCCGGGGCCTGGTGGCTGCCGCGCACGCCGCTCTTCGCCTGCAGCATCCGCGCCGACGGCGAGGACATTCAGGTCGATGCCGTCGTGGTCCTGGTCGTCAACGCCGGCATGCTGGGGGCCGCGCCCTTCCGGTTCGGCCCGGCGATCGAGATCGATGACGGATGGCTCGATATTTGCGTGTACCGGCCCCGGACCGCCGCCGAGCGGGCCGGCGTCGTATGGAGCATCCTGCGCCAGCAGCCGAACGGGCTGAGCGTGATGCAGCGGAAGGCCCGATCGGTCGAGATCAAGGCGCCCGACGTCCAGTGGCACGAGGTCGATGGCGATGTCTATCGCGGTAATGTGCTCAAGGCCGACATCGTTCCTGGCGGCGTCAACGTTGTGATATGAGCGTCTGGAGTCGATTGCTCACCGGCCTCGGCTTCGGCGTGGCGCTCGGCTTCCTGCTCATCCCCTTACTGGCGCTGGTGCTGCACACGACGCCGGGGGACCTCGTTGCGGGTCTGGGCCAGCCGCTCGTCCTCCACGCCATCCGGCTCAGCGTGGTGACGACGATCGCCACGGTGGTGCTCACCGTCATGTTCGGATTGCCGGCCGCGTGGGCGCTGGCCCGCTGGCGCGTCCCCGGCCGCGGGCTCATCGAAGCCGCCTTGAGCCTCCCGATGGTCCTTCCACCCGTGGTGGCCGGGGTCGCCCTGCTGGTGACCGTGGGCCGGCGCGGCACCTTCGGGCCGGTGCTGGACGCCGCCGGCATTCAGCTGCCGTTCAGCACCGTGGCCGTCGTGCTGGCCCAGACCTTCGTGGCCGCACCCTTCTTCATCAGCAGTGCCCGCGCCGGCTTCAGCGCGCTCGACCCCAGCTGGGAGGAGACGGCCCGGACCCTTGGCGCATCGGGGGCCTTTCGGTTCTGGCGGGTCGTCCTCCCGCTGACCGCGCCGGCCCTGATTGCCGGTCTCGGCCTGACCTGGGCGCGCGCGCTGGGCGAGTTCGGGGCCACCATTACGTTTGCCGGAAACCTGATGGGGGTGACGCAGACCATGCCGCTCGCCGTCTTCATTTCCTCGGAATCGGACCTGCGCGCCGCCATCACGCTCGCGGTGCTGCTGCTGGCGCTGGCCTTTGCCGTGCTGGCCGTGCTTCGCAGCGCGCCCTTGCCATCCCGCGCGTGAAGGGGCTCGAAGCCGAGCTGACCTACCGGGTCGGCACCTTCTCGTTGCATGTGCGCCTTGCCGCCAAGCCAGGGACCACGCACGTCCTGTTGGGAGAAAGCGGCGCCGGCAAGACGACGGTCGTGCGCTTGCTCGCCGGTCTGATCAGGCCGGATGGTGGCCGGGTCGTGCTCGACGACATGGTCTACGACGACAATCAGCGCGGCACGCACGTGCCGACGGAACGGCGATCGATCGGCTACCTGTTCCAGCAGGGCCGGCTGTTTCCGCACCTCAGCGCGCTGGAGAACGTGGCCTTTCCGCTGCTCGCGGGCGGCGCCGACGCGAGTGCGGCCAGAGCCAGGTCGGCTGCCTGGCTCGACCGCCTGGGGGTCGGACCGCTGGCGAATCGGAGACCGGGTCAACTGTCCGGCGGTGAGGCCCAGCGGGTGGCCCTGGCGCGGGCGCTGGTTCGAGAGCCGGCCCTGCTCCTCCTCGACGAACCGCTGGCGGCGCTCGACGTCCAGACCCGGCAGGCGGTGCGGAACGATCTGCAGACTTTGCTTCGCAATCCCACGCACACGACCGTCCTGGTCACCCATGACTACGTCGACGCGGCGATCTTTGCCGACACGGTGCAGGTGCTCGACCATGGCGAGGTCGTCCAGGAGGGTGACGTGGCGGACCTGGTGGCGCGGCCTCGGTCGCGATACGTGGCGGAACTGGCCGGCATGAACGTGATCCTGGGTGAGGCGACCATGATCGAGGGCGGTGGGTGCGAGGTCCTCGTCGGGGCCATCCGACTGCGGACCGACGGACAGGCGCGTGGGCCGGCGTTTGTCGCCATCGCCCCGGGACACATCACGCTGCACCGGCAGCACCCGGAAGGTTCGGCGCGCAATGTGATCGGCGGCAACGTCACGGCGGTCATTCCCCTCGCCGATCGCGTGCGCGTCACCATCGACGGCGCGCTCCGCCTGGTTGCCGAGGTCACCCGCCAGTCGGCCGCGGAGCTGCAGCTGGCTCCGGGCACCCATGTGTTTGCCAGCTTCAAGTCGAGCGAGGCACAGGTGTATCGATGACGGTGGTCAACGCGCGCTTTCCGTGGGCGCTGTTCGCTCCGCTTGCGGCCATTACGGAACTCGGCGGGCTGCTGCTGATCGTCACCGGGCGGGGCATCGGCTGGGCCGCCGTGGCCGCGCCGCTGGTCGGCTTCATCGCGATGCGCGGACCGGTGCGACCACGCTTCGAGTTCACCGACGATGGCGTCATCTTCCGCCGCTCCGGACAAAGCCCCCTCTTGCCCTGGGACGAAATCGCGGCGGTCGCGTTGGTTAAAGCCAGCGGCCGCACCGTCCTCGGCTATCGACTCAAGCCTGGCGTGCTGGTGCTCAAGCGTCATCCCGGGGCCGGGTTTCTTCGGGCCAAAGGCCTCGACTTCGACGGCGGCTACTTCGTCGACCAGATGAC
>DATCOB010000077.1:0-2269 GCA_036564925.1 Candidatus Dormiibacterota bacterium
CAGAACCGCGTGTTCAACGTGACCGTCACGGACGCCAAGTCCATGTCGCCAGACGAATTCAAGGTCAATCAGAACGACACGGTGACTATCAACATGTCAAGCAACACCACCGGAGAGGTGCACCTGCACGGCTACGACATCTCCTTTGAGTGCGTCGCCGGCCAGATCGTGTCGCACACCTTCAAAGCCACGATCAGCGGCGGCCCCTTCGACATCGAGTGGGAGTCGACATCGACCCACCTCGGCGACCTGATAGTGAATCCCTGATGTTCGCTCCAGGCATCTTTCTTCACGGCTTCGGGCTGCGCTACGACCTGCCCGCGCCCCTCTTCTGGTATCTCTTCGCGGCCGCCGGAGTGGTGGTCATCTCCTTCGTTCTCGTCGTCGCTTTCGCCGGCGAGCAGGTTGGCGCCAAGGCGGTGCAGTACCCGCGGCGCCCGGTGCCGTTCCTACTCCGCCTGGCCCGCTCACCGTGGCCGAGGGCTGTGGGCGGGACGATCGGGTTTCTCGCCCTGCTGGCGATCGTTATCACCGGCCTGTTCGGCTCGTCAAAGCCAGAGCTGAATCCATCGGAGTACCTGACCTGGATCTATTTCTGGGCCGCCCTGGTCATCCTGTCAGGGCTGGTCGGCAACCTGTGGCACCTGCTCAACCCGTGGGCCGCGGTCTACGACTTCGTGACCCGCTTTGTTCGCCTCGGCCCGGTCTGGAAGCTGCCGAACGTCGGCGTGTGGCCGGCGGCCGCGGCCTACTTCGCATTTGCCTGCCTGGAGCTCACCACGGGCATGGCCAACCGGCCCGAGGTCGTGGCGATATTGGCGCTTGCGTACAGCGCCGTGACGCTCGCAGGGATGATCCTGTTCGGCCGCGACGAGTGGCTCGAGCACTGCGAAGCGTTCACCGTGCTCTTCGGCATCGTCGGCAAGTTCGGGCCTATCGAAGCCGAACGCGCCGGGGACGGCGCCATCTCGGCGGTGTACGTGCGCCCATGGGGCGTGGGCCTGCTCCAACCCGGACCGAACGGGTGGGACCGCATCTTCTTCGTGATCCTGATGCTGAGCACGCTCGCGTTCGACGGCATCATCGGGACCCCGGCGTGGCAGGACTTCAACGTCACCCTCGAGCCGCTCTGGCTGCCGATGGGCCCGTGGGGCTTCTTCTTCGTCAGGACGCTGGGCCTGACCCTCTTGACCATCGCTTTCCTGCTCGTGTTCGTCGCCTTTATCGAGCTGGTGATCTTTTTCGGCAGCCGCAGGGTCGACTTCGTGACCACCGCGACCGGCTTCGCCATGACGCTCGTGCCCATCGCTCTCGTCTACAACGCCGCGCACAACTACAGCTACGTGATGGTGCAGTCCCAGGCCCTGATCCCGCTGCTCAACGATCCGCTGGCCAAGGGGTGGCACCTGTGGCCCGCGGTCGCAAATCTGACGCCGAGCTTTGCGCTGGCGCAAGCATCGACCGTGTGGTTCGCGCAGGTCTTGCTGATAGTGCTCGGCCATGTGATCGCGGTCTACCTGGCGCATATGAGAGCGGGCGAAAGGTTCCGAACCGCGCAGCGGGCGCTGCTGAGCCAGTACCCGATGCTGGCCCTGATGGTGATCTACACGATGACGAGCCTTCTAATCCTGGCGCAACAAACAACAAAAACCGGCTAGGCCGGCTAGCTCGGAGCGGCGCGAAGCGCGAGGCGGCCATTCGGGCACAAATGGTCGGATGGCCGCGACTTGGGTGGGCCGTTTGTGCCCTTTTGGTCGTTCCCAGATCCTACGGGGTCCCCGCGCTCTTGGTGCGCGGGGCCGGTGCGACCTTCCACGGCGCGGGCGGTGGCGGTGTCTTCGGAAACTGCAGCTTGCCCTCCGCCATGCCGTAGCCCCACACGTCGATCTCCTCGGGCTCGAGCCCGGCGCGCAGCAGCGCGGTGCCGGCGTGCGTGCGGTGATCGTTCCCATGGTGGATCGCTTGCAGCACGACGACCCATGCCGGCTGTGGGCCGGTGCGGCGCTCGACCATCACCTCGAAGTCGGGATCCGAGTCCAGGTAGGTGAACCAGCCATCGCGCTGGCGCGCCAGGTGCTCAAGCAGCGGCCCGGTTGCGCCAGCCTCGATTGGCGGCGTCCGCCCGCCCCCGGTGAGGCCCGACAGGTAGGAGCGATCGGCTGAAACCAGGTGGTCGAGGGTGTCGATGATCGACCCGTAGGTGCCGGGCGCCGTCAGCGCGAGCTGCTCCGGCGAGAGCGCGCCGCAGAATTCCAGCAGGCGCCCGGTC
>DATCOB010000078.1:0-4417 GCA_036564925.1 Candidatus Dormiibacterota bacterium
GTGCCGGCGATCACGGTAGAGATCCACGGAACCATGCGCGAGGTGGTCTGCATGAGCTGCGGGGAGCGGGCGCCGATGGAGCGGGCGCTGGCGCGGGTGCGCGCCGGCGAAGCCGACCCGCCCTGCCGTAGCTGTGGCGGGATCCTCAAGTCCGCGACCATCTCCTTCGGCCAGAACCTCGTCGCCGACGACCTCGCCCAGGCGCAGCTGGCCGCCGACAGCTGTGACCTCTGCCTGGCGGTCGGCAGTTCGCTGGGCGTCTACCCGGCCGCCGGCCTGCCCGCGATCGCACAGAGCGTGGGCGCGCGGTTGGTGATCATCAACGCCGAGCCAACCCCGTTTGACGATGGCGCCGACGCGGTATTCCAAGAGGCCATCGGCGAGGTCTTGCCGGCCATGGTGGCGCTGGTCTAAGGTGCCGGCGGGTCGCGGTCGTGGCCCCTCGGTGCCGGTTAGTGCCCCCAATGCTGCGGGTCGCGGTGCCGCACGATCTCATCGCCGCGCTCGCCGCTGCGAATCCTGATGCCGTCATCGACGGGAAGGATGAAGATCTTGCCGTCGCCGACCTCGCCGGTGCGAGCCGCGGCCACGATGGCGTCGACCGCCCCCGACACCTTGTCGTCGGGCATCACCGCCTCGACCTTGACCTTGCGTTGCAGGGAGATGCGCACCGGCGTGCCGCGGTAAGTCTCGGTATAGCCACGCTGGGTACCGCAACCCAGCACCTCGGTGACTGTCAGGCCGGACACGCCGAGCTCATCAAGGGCGTCCTGGACCGGCTGCAGCCGGTCAGGGCGGATTAGGGCTTCAACCTTCTTCATGCTCCTACCTCCTTGGACGGGTCGGCCTGGGCCACTCGCCGGTCTCGCTCGGCGAGAGCCTCGGGGTGAATGTAGGCGCCTCCTGGCACCGGCATGAACTGCTCGGGATAGCCCCACATGCCATGCTCGCTGATATCGAGCCCGTCGAGCTCGTGCCGCTCACCAACGCGCAGCCCAACTGTGTTCTTGATGATCCAGAAGATTGCGAACGACAGCGTGAACACGGTGGCGAAGCAGACCGCCACCGTCAGCGCCTGGGCCCCCAGCTGAGCCAGGCTGCCGGTGTAGAAAAGCCCGCCCTGCCCGGTGCCGTTGAATTTGGCCAGGGCTGGGTCGGTGAAGAGGCCGCAGGACAGAGTCCCCCAGATGCCGGCCAGGCCGTGCGCGCTGAGGGCGCCGACGGGGTCGTCGACGTATTTGTCGATGGTGATGACGCCGTAGACCACGATCAAGCCGGCTACGGCACCGATGATCACCGCCGCCCACGGCTGCACATAGCCGGACGGCGCGGTGATCGCCACCAGGGCCGCGATGGCGCCGTTCCCGATCATGCCCACGTCCAGCGATTTCTGCCGCTGATAGATCGCCGCCATCGCCGCCATCGCCCCCGCCGCGGCAGCCAGGTTGGTGGTGATGACGACGTCTGGGAAGTGCAGGTTGGTGGCGTTCAAGGTCGACCCTGGGTTGAAGCCGAACCAGCCGAACCAGAGGATCAGCACCCCGAGCTGGGCCAGGGGCATGCTGTGACCGGGGATGGCATTGGGCTTGCCGTCCTTGCCGTACTTGCCGATGCGAGGCCCTAGCAACAGCAGCCCCGCGAGGCCGGCGGTGGCCCCGGTGAGATGGACGACGGTCGAGCCGGCGAAGTCCTGGGCTCCGAAGTTGGCCTGGAGCCAGCCGCCACCGAAGAGCCAGTGGCTGATCATCGGGTAGATGAAGCCGGTGAAGGGGATGGCGAAGAGAATGTAGACGATGAACTTGGTGCGCTCCAGCATCGTCCCCCAGACGATCGCCAGCGACACCGCGCAGAAGACGAACTCGAAGAAGAACTTGGCCGACGCGGGCACGGTGGATGCGGCGTTGAGAGCGGGCAGGTCCATCGATGATCCGGGCAGGAAGGTAGGGGCGAAGCCGCTGTGGCCGATGATCGAGCCGATCGCGCCGCTCGCCGCGCCGAAGGCCACGGCGAAGCCCACGAGCCAGTACATCATCGAACTAATGCTGAGATTGACGATGATCTTGGCCACCACGGTGCCAACGTTCTTCATCCGCGTGAAGCCGACCTCAAGCATCGCGAATCCCGCCTGCATGAAGAGGACGAGAAGCGCCGCGACCACCACCCAGACCGTATCGGCGGCCACCCCGGCGGCCTGCTTGGCGCTGTCGTCGGCAGCTAGGATCGTCGATAAATCAGCCATCCATCTCCTCCCATTGCGGTTCCCGGTCCCGGGAAATCGGGCTCAGGATATCAATCTCACGGCCGGGTCGTCGGCCCTTATTCGCGGCCCGGTATCGGGTAAGCTGGCCGGTACTCATGAGCCTGCCCTACGTCTGCGTAATCGGCGCCGGCTCGTCCGGTATCGCGGCCGCGAAAGTCCTGCATCAGCGCGGCATCCCGTTCGATTGCTTCGAGAAGGGCGACCGCGTCGGCGGCAACTGGGTCTTTGGCAACAGCAACGGGATGTCGTCGGCCTACCGCACGCTGCACATCAACTCCTCGCGCGAGCGCATGGAGTACTCCGACTTCCCAATGCCCAAGCGCTACCCCGATTTTCCCCACCACACCCATATCGCGGAGTATTTCGACGACTACGTCGAGCACTTCTGCTTCCGCGACCACATCACCTTCAACACCGGGGTCGAGCGGGCCGAGCGCGAAGCCGACGGCACCTGGACCGTGACCCTGGATACCGGGGAGTCGCGGCGCTACGACGCCCTGATGGTGGCCAACGGCCACCACTGGGACCCACGCTGGCCGGAGCCACCGTTCCCCGGCGACTTCGACGGCGAGGTCATGCACTCGCACTACTACATCGACAACGAGCCGCTGAAGAACAAGAACGTCCTCGTCCTGGGCATGGGCAACTCGGCGATGGACATCGCGGTGGAGTCGAGCTTCGTCGCCGACAGGACGTTCCTGGCGGCCCGGCGGGGGGCATGGATCATCCCCAAATACATGCTCGGCCGGCCGCTCGACCAGCAGATGACCGACCCTCGCATCCCCTACGCGATCAAGCAGAAGATCTTCAAGCGCATGATGCTCACGACGATCGGGCCGCCGGAGCGCTACGGGCTGCCCAAGCCTGACCATGAGTTGGGCCAGGCGCACCCCACTGTTTCCAGCGATATCCTGATGCGTATCGCCCACGGCGAAATCACCCCCAAGCCCAACATCGCCGAGCTGATGGGCGACCGCGTGAAGTTCGCCGACGGCAGCCTTGAGCCGATCGACGTGATCGTCTATTGCACTGGCTACAAGGTGACCTTCCCGTTCTTCGACCCCGACTTCATCTCGGCGCCCGACAACGACCTACCGCTTTTCCGCCGCGTCTTCAAACCCGGCGTGGACAACGTTTTCTTCATCGGCCTGCTGCAGCCGCTGGGCGCGATCATGCCGCTGGCTGAGACGCAGTCCGAGTGGGTTGCCGAGTACCTCTTGGGCGACTACGCGATGCCAGGTGACGAGGACGTTCGCGCCGACATCGAGCGCGAGCGCGAGGCGATGTTCAGGCGCTACGTCAAGTCCGAGCGGCACACCATGCAGGTCGACTACGACGAGTACAGGTACCAGCTCGGCAAGGAGCGCAAGCGGGGGCACAAGCGCGCCGCGGCGCGCAACTTCGCGCGCCCGGTACCGGCGCGGGCCCGCGCCGCGGCGTTACCGGCTCCGGTCTAGGCCTGTCCCTTCACCGCGTCGATGGTCTGGCGCGCCTGGTCGAGGTGAAGCAGGTCATGACCGGCCAGGATCTTGAAGCTCAGCTGGTATGACTCCGGACCGCGTTCGGCGTGCAGCCCAATCCGCGAACGCTCCGTGGCCGGGGTCCGGCGCCAGAGGTCGATGTTGGCGCGCTGCACCGCCTCGAAGAGGTCGATGAGCTGGGCGGGATCGGCGTCGGCGTAGCCAGAAACCCGGACCCAATCGTCCTGCTCGTAACCCGGCAGAGGGGGCTCATCCTGGGTCAGGATCCAGCGATAGCGGGTGAACGATACCAATTGGGCGTCGGCCAGGTGACCGATCAACTCGACCAGCGAGAACTCGCCCGGCGCGGGCTTCACGCGGGCTGTGTCGCCGGCCTCGGCCACAAGGTCTCGCAGAGCCGCCGGTGTACGCGTCTGGATCTCCGCGGGGTCGTCGTCCCCCACCAGGGCCAGCAGCTGGGCCTGGTATGCCCGGCTCGGGTCCAGTTCATTGCTCATCCTAACCTCCTATTCGGCTGACGTGGCTATTCGGTCGAATGCGGGCGACGGTAGTCGCGGGCGTATTCGGGGACGTCGATTTCCGGAAATAGCTGGGGATCCGGTATGGGGTCACCCGCCACGGTCCGAAGCGGCACTACGCCCGCCCAGACGCCCAGGGCAAGGTCGCCGTCTTCGTC
>DATCOB010000079.1:0-17118 GCA_036564925.1 Candidatus Dormiibacterota bacterium
GGGTCGCCCCTCCCGCTCCCGTCTACCGCCCGGCACCGCCCCCTCCGCCGCCGCCCGTTGCCGCCGTCGGCGGCGCTGGCACCGAGTTCGCGCTGGTGAACCAGGACCGGGGAGCAAACGGCGTTGGACCGCTCGCCTTTAGCGGCACGCTGGCGAGGGTGGCGCAGTACCGCGCCCAGGACATGCTGAACCGGAACTACTTCTCGCACTATGATCCGTCGACCGGGCAGCTCGCCTTTCTCGAGCTCTTCCATATGTGGGGCATCGGATACACCACGGCGGGCGAGAACATCGCCTGGTCGACCAATCCCTCCATGGCCGAGTTCAACGTCATGTTCATGAACTCGCCCGAGCACCGGGCCAACATTCTGAACGGGGCCTACCACCGGGTCGGGATTGGCGTCGCCTCGAACGGGGCCAGGACGATGGTGGTCGAAGTCTTTACCAATTAGGCGGTTACGCCGGCCGAACGGAATGTCTGGAGCGTTTTCTGGGTTACTCTCTTTGTAACGACACAGGATCAAGGAGAGTCCATGAGCAAGCCAGTCCACGTCACAACCGCCAATTTCGAAGAGCAGGTACTCCTCTCCGACCAGCCCGTCATCGTCGACTTTTACGCGGACTGGTGCGGCCCGTGCAAGATGTTGGCCCCGCTGTTGGAGCAGATCGGCAACGAGCACGCTGACGTCAAGATCGCGAAGGTCAACGTCGACGAGGAGCCGGTCCTCGCCGAACGGTACCGGGTTCGCGGGATTCCCTACATCGCCCTCTTCAAGGACGGAAAGGTCGCCAAGCAGGTCGTCGGCTACCAGCCGAAGGCCGCCCTCGAGGCGAACCTCGGCCTGAACGGTATCCGCGCCTAGGCGCTAGGACCTGACCGACCGCGCGCGGGGGCACATTCCTCGCAGGGGCAGAGCGCCCGGAGGAGTTTCAGGCCGTAAATGCCGGTATTGTGCCCGTCCTTCCAGTAGGGACGCAGGCCGAACAGGCCGACCGGCTCGACGCGATCCAGGGTAACCGCGTCATCGGACAGGGATTCGGTGGTGGCCAGCTTCCCAGGGAGTCCCGCCTCCCCCGCGCATTCGGCGCAGGGGCAGTTCCAGCGAAGCAGTTCGAAGGCATAGGCCGACTGATGACCATCGGCCCACTGGGCCGTCAGCAACTGGCGGGCCCGGTCCGCCAGGATGTCAATTGGGCGTTCCCGATCGGCGGGATCCTGGGTCAGGCCGCTTCTTCGCCGCCGGGCTCGAGGACCAGGTCGAGATCCTGCCAGTTGGGGACGCGCCGCAACTCGGCCAGATTCAGCATCACGCGGCCCTGGGCTTCGAAAACGGCATCGTGGACCGCCGTCACGTCGGTCGAATCGATCGCCTCGAAGCGACTCCGGAGCTCTGGATCGTGCCGCTGGGCGAAGGTCACCACCAACTCCCGGGTATCCTCCGGCAGGACGCGCTCGCCGGCCAGCCGAAGCTCCTCGAGCCGGGCGAGCAGCGCATCCAGCGCCGCCATGCGCCAGTAGGCCAGCCGGATCGGGGCGTGCATCGCCTCTGCGGCGGCCGAGGCTTCGGACATGGCCCGGATCGCCGCCTCGTAGTGGTGCGCCGGTTCGATCGCGCCTGTCATTCGTTGCAACACTATTGACTCCTCATCTGAACGGCCTGGACCGTCGGCAATCTCGGCAACCACGAGCAGGGCGGGAACCGCCCGGTGGGCTGTCTAAATCGTGATAGGTGAATTGTAGGCTAGATCGGGGAGCGCGTCAATCAGGCCGCCGCCCTAGGCTTTGGACTCTCGGAGAAACCCTGGTGTCTGACCGCGAGGTTTTTCACGTCGCAGGTAGATTCGGTCTGCCCCACCTGCCGGGCCCGGCGGCAGGACGGTGAAGAGCTCGAAGCCCTGGTCCGCCAGTCGGTTGGCCTCGTCGATGCTGTCCACCACCTGGTATTCGAACGACATGCGACGCCTAGCATAACGCGGGGTCAGGCCAGCGCGCCCAGGAGGCGGGTGCCCGAGCCCCCGGCGACGATCGCGGCATGGGCCATCCGCAGGAACAGTCCGTGGCCGACCACGCCGGGGATGCGACGCAGGTCCGCGGCAAGCGGCTCACCCACTCGGTCGAACATCACGTCCAGGATAAAGTTGCCGTTGTCGGTCCGGTAGGGACTGGCCCCGTCGCCGCGGACCGTCGACCGCCCTCCAAGCGCGACCACGTCATGCTCGGTGCGCTGCCACAGGAAGGGCACCACCTCGACCGGCACCGGACCGCGACCGAGCTCCGCCACCAGCTTGCTCTCGTCGGCGATCAGCACGAACCGGCGGCTGGCGTGGGCCACGATCTTTTCGCGCAGCAGAGCGCCGCCGCGCCCCTTGATGCAATTCAAGCCGGGGTCGATCTCGTCCGCGCCGTCGATCGTGAGATCGATGACGCCCGCAACCTCGTCGAGAAGCGGAATCCCACAGCTTTCCGCACGCCGGCGACTATCGAGGGAGGTGGCAACCGCACGGATGTCGAGACCCTGGTTGACCAGTCGACCAACCCCCTCGATGAAGTAGCGAGCCGTGGAGCCGGTCCCCAGGCCGAGGACCATTCCCGCCTCAACGAGCTCCAGGGCTTTGCCGGCGGCGGCCCGCTTCTGCGCCTCGACATCGGTTTCTGGATTTGGCATTTACGTGATAGCGCAGATGTCAGATAGAATCGGAAGGATGGGCGCGCTCATGCATAGCTTTCCTGGGCGGGTCGTGGCGAAGTTCCTGGAAGACCAGGCTCCCAACTGGGCGGTCTTGATCGCCTGGAATGCCCTCTTCGCCGTGTTCCCCATCGTAGTCTTTATCGCCGCCGTCGTCGGCATCGTGGCGGCATGGATCGGGGAAACCAGGATGGTGACGTGCCAGCTCGTGGGTGGAGCCCGAATCTCGGCACTGGACTGCACCCTGCTGTCGGCGCTGCCGCAACAAACCGTGGCCGGCGCGGCGCAGGCGATCAAGCACTTCGAGCACCAAAAAGGGCTCTTGATCGTGATTGGCGTGCTCGGGCTGTTGTGGGGAGGATCGGCCCTCTTCGGCGCGATCGAACAGGCCTTTGCGGTGATCTATCACACCAAGCCACGCGAGTTCCTGCCCCAGAAGGTGATGAGCATCGGCATGATCTTCGTGTTCACCCTATTTGGCGGCGTGGCCATCCTCAGCTCGGTGGCGCTTCCGGCCCTCCCCGACATCGCCGGGGCACCGGAGGCGCTGAAAGGCGGATTCTCGCTGCTCGTCCAAATCGTGGTTGGGGTCGTCACCGGATTCATCCTGTTCGCCAGCGTGTACTTCGTTGTCCCGAACCGTCACCAGGAGTGGGGCAAGGTCTGGCCCGGGGCGGTTGTCGCCGGCATTCTGTTCGAGCTGGTGACGTTAGTCTTCCCCGTCTACATCAGATTGACCAACAGCGCATTGAGTTACGGCCAGACGTTCGGCCTCTTTTTCGTCGTCCTCACATTCTTCTTTTTTTTCGGACTGATCACGATGGTGGGCGTTGAAGTCAACAGCGTTCTCTATCCGGTTTCCGTCGAGCAGCCGGCGCGAGGCAACACCATCACGGCGGCGCCCAAGACCGGCGAAGAGGCGGACAAGCGCGGGGCACCGCAAGTCGAGGGATCCGCCAATGGTTCGCACGGCCCGGTTCGCACCGGCGTTCGCGCTCGAACGGCGGTCTTGATAGCCGTGGGCGCCTCCATGGTCGGAGTCCTCCTCGGCCGGCGCAGCGCGGACACCGACTAAACTAATCCTGTCGGAACCCAGGACAGGAGGCGCATTTGGCGGTCGAAGCGGTAACACCTTCGCGGCCATCGACGGCCAAGGAGGCATCACCAGGGCGTGCCTGGTGGATCGAGCCGGCGCTCACTGTGCTCTGCTACTCGGCTTTCGTCATTTACGCGAGTTGGTCAGTCTTCTCTGGCACCAACGTGTTCTTTGATCCGTATGTTTCTCCCTTCTTCTCGACCTGGCTCGGATTCGGACTGATCCGTGTCCCGATCATCGGGCTGCTCATTCCATTCCTGGCGGTCATCCCGCTTGGGCTTCGGGGCAGCTGCTATTACTACCGCAAGTCGTACTTTCGTTCCTTCTTCTGGGACCCGCCGGCCTGCGCCATCCAGGAACTCAAGCGAGGCCCCTACCGCGGCGAGACCCGGTTCCCCTGGGTGCTGAGCAATTATCATCGCTATTTCTTACTGCTCAGCCTGGTGGTCATCTTCTTTCTCGGCGTTGACGTCGTCCGAGCCTTCACCTACCACGGGCATTTCTTCATCGGGCTTGGCTCCGTCGTCATGCTCGTCAACCTCATTCTGCTGAGCCTCTACAGCCTGACCTGTCATTCTCTCCGCTATTTGATGGGGGGCCGAATCGACGCCTTCTCCCGTGCGCGGGGCGGCCTGGTCTGGCAACGGGCGACGACGGTGCTTAACCGGATGAATCCCCGTCACGGCATGTGGGCCTGGTACAGCATGTTCTCCGTCGCGCTAACGGACGTTTATATCCGTCTGCTGATGGCGGGCATCCTGCACGAGCCGCGGTGGATCCTGTGACCGAGTCCTACGAAACCATCACGACCGACGTCCTGGTCATCGGGGCCGGCGGCGCTGGTATGCGGGCGGCGATCGAGGCCGCGTCAGTCGGGGCACGTGTCGTGGTGATCTGCAAGTCACTGCTTGGCAAGGCGCACACCGTGATGGCCGAGGGCGGGATCGCGGCCGCGCTCGGCAACGTGGACCCGGCCGACAACTGGCAGGTGCACTTTCAGGACACGATGCGTGGCGGCCAGATGATCAACAACTGGCGCATGGCGGAGATCCACGCGCGGGAGTCCCCCGACCGCGTGTACGAACTGGAGACCTGGGGCGCCATCTTCGACCGCACGCCGGATGGTCGAATCCTCCAGCGGCCCTTCGGCGCGCACACCTATCGCCGGCTCTGTCACGTCGGGGACCGCACCGGCCTGGAAATGATTCGCACGCTGCAGGACCGGGTCGTCGCCCTGGGGATCGACGTCCAGATGGAGGTCACCCTGACCCGGCTCCTCAAAGACGGCAATCGGGTGGTGGGCGCGTTCGGCTACAACCGCGTCGATGGCCGGTTCCTTGCCTTCAAGTGCAAGGCCGTGATCATCGCCACGGGCGGGTGGGGTCGCCTCTTCAAGGTCACCTCGAACTCCTGGGAAGGCACCGGCGACGGCGTGGGCATGGGCTATGAAGCCGGCGCCGAGGTTCTCGATCCCGAGATGGTCCAGTTTCATCCGACCGGGATGGTCTGGCCGCCCGGCGTCAAGGGCATCCTGGTCACGGAAGCCGTCCGCGGCGAGGGAGGCTATCTGACCAACCGCGACGGCAAGCGCTTCATGCTCGAGTACGACCCCAAAAAGAAGGAGCTGTCGTCTCGCGACGTGGTCGCCAGGTCTATTTACAAAGAGGTCAAGGCAGGTCGCGGCACCGAGCACGGCGGCGCGAACCTGGACGTTCGCCACCTCGGCGCGGACCGGATCAAGAAGAAGTTGCCCTCCATGTACGAGCAGTTCCTTCGCCTCGCCGACGTTGATATCACCCGGCAACCCATGGAGGTCGCTCCCACGATCCACTATGCAATGGGCGGCCTGCTGGTCGACGCGGAGACGGGTGCAACCACGGTCCCCGGCCTGTACGCCGCGGGCGAAGCGGCGGCCGGCCTGCATGGGTCCAACCGCCTGGGCGGCAATTCGCTCTCCGACCTGCTGGTCTTTGGGCGTCGCGCCGGGGCCGCGGCGGCCGCCTACCAACGAGGGGTGGGGCTCGGGTCCCTCGACGAAAAGCAGATCGCCGCAGAGCAGGATCTCCTGCTCGGGCCGCTTCAAGGCAACGGGAAGGAGAACGCCTACCTGCTCCAGCAACAACTCCAGCAGGCGATGCAGGATGGGGCTGGGCTGGCACGGACCGCGGCTGGTCTCACCACGTGCCTGAATGCGGTGCTCGAGCTCCGGGAGCGCGCCCGGGGCATCCATGTTCCCGGATCGCGTCGGTACAACCCGGGGTGGCACACGGCTCGGGATCTCCGCTTCATGCTGGTGATCGCGGAGGCCATCGTGCGGGCAGCCCTGGAACGCAAGGAAAGCCGGGGCGCGCACTGGCGACTCGACTACCTCGAAAAGGATCCGGCGTTTGGACGGATCAATCTGATCGCGTACAACGACGACAGCGTCATGAAGCTCAAGCGGCGTCCGGTTCCCGAGATGTCCCCTGAGCTGGCACGGCTGTTCGAAGAGGCGGCGCCGCAGCGCGTGCCAGCGTGAGCACCGGTTCGATCGTTCTGCAGGTCTTCCGGGGGGAGGACACGAGTGGCCGGGAGGAGCGCTTCGAGGTGCCCCTCGTGGAGGGCATGGTGGTGCTCGACGCGATCCATTACGTGCAGGCCCACTTCGCCAACGATCTTGCCTGTCGCTGGAATTGCAAGGCGGCCAAGTGCGGCTCCTGCAGCGCCGAGATCAACGGGCGGCCTCGGCTGATGTGCAAGACGCGCGTGGATGAATTTCCGGACATGGAGATCCATGTCGGACCGATGCGGGCATTCCCCTTGATCAAGGACCTGGTCACCGACGTGTCCTGGAACTACCAGGTCAACAAGGAGATTCCCGGCTTCACACCACGGGCGGACGAACCGGTCCCCTATCGGATGCTGCCGGAGGACACCGAGCGCATCTATGAGTACCGCAAATGCATCGAATGTTTCCTCTGCCAGGACGTCTGTCATGTCCTGCGGAACCACGATGACAAGTCGCTGTACTACGGGCCCCGGTACATGGTGCGGATCGCCGCCCTGGAGATGCATCCCCTCGACACCCAGCAACGCACCGGCCTGCTGCACGGCAAGGCGGGCGTCGGCATGTGCAACATCACGAAGTGTTGCCAGGAGGTTTGTCCGGAGCACATCAAGATCACCGACAACGCCATCATCCCGTTGAAGGAGCGCATGACGACCGCGACCTACGATCCGATCGCCTTTATCGCCCGCAAGGTGCGGGCTCGATCGGCGAACGGCGACGGTCACGGCGACGGCACGACAGCGACCCGGGCCCCGGAGCGATTCCAGGTCAAGGATGTCGTCCGTCTGAAAGGGCGAAGCCATTCGCTGGCCCGCGTTGGCCGTGTCCTGCCCGACGGCAAGCTCGAGATCTTCGTCCTGACGATGGGCGGCAGCGCGCAGGAATGGCGGGGGCCCAAGACGGTCGCGGCGACCGACGTCACCAACAACTACGGTCCGCTGGACGACGTGGGAATCGGCAGCAAGCTCAGCGAGCATCTCTAGCCGCATCCCGTTACGCGGCCGGGCGGCCGGGCCGACGACGCCGTGTCATCGCCGTTGACCTCTGCGTGATTGACAGACAGCTGTCGCGGCAGTCACCCACGATGAAAGCATGGCCGCGCCAGGCGTACACGATAGACCGCCGATCGCCGAAACCCAAGCTCTGGTCAAACGCTGGGCCGACTGGTTCCACCATGCGGACGACGTCGAGCTCGGCAAGGCGCTGATCGGAATCCGAGAGGCGGGAATCGACTCCCTGGAAGCGGTCTTCGCCGAGGGACTGCGGCGATTCGACAAGTCCGGCGAGTACGCCGCGGACGGGGCGCTCAGCATCGTGCCCTGGCTGCGCTGGAAGTGCAACCTCTCCGGAGGCGCGGCCACGGAACGGGTCGCCATCAGCCGCCAGCTCGAGCACCTACCGGAGACACGGAAGGCCTTTGCGGTTGGCGCGCTCGGGTATCAGCACGTGGCGGGAATGGCGCGGACGGCGGAGCATCTGGGCGTTACGGCTGTCCGCAAGGCGGAGTCGACGTTGCTCCAGACAGCGGCAACGATGGACCCCGGCCGATTCACCGGCGTGCTGAAGAATTTCGAGCATCAAGTCGACGCAGCGGGTGCACTCGCGGAAGCCAACCGGGCATACGAGCGCCGCTACCTGCGCATAGGCCAACCTGCGGACGGCCTGGTCCGCCTCGACGGCCTGCTGGATGCGGAGGGCGGAAGCACCCTGATCGCAGCCCTCGATGCCCTGATGCCGCCACCAGGCAAACATGATCAACGCACGGCCGGTCAGCGCCGCGCCGACGCTCTGATCGATCTCTGTGTGAAAAAAGCAGCTGGATCAAGAGACGGCGCAGGGCCACGGCCGCACCTGGTCCTCCGGGCCAGCGTGGAGACGCTGGCTGGCACGCCTGGGGCGGCGGCCGGTCAGTTCGAATGGGGCGGCTCGGTGCCCGCCGGGACCGTCCAGCGGCTGGCCTGCGACGCGGCCCTGACGTTGATCACTGGAAAAGGCGAGCTGGAAGCCGAAATCAGCCGCGCGACGCGCAGCGTTCCGCCGTCCACGCGCCGGGCGCTAGCCGCCCGGGATCACGGCTGCGTTGCCGAAGGTTGTGGACGTCCGCCGCAGTGGACCGACGCGCATCATGTCCGGCACTGGGCTGACGGTGGTGAGACCACGATGCCCAA
This sequence comes from Candidatus Dormiibacterota bacterium, assembly GCA_036564925.1. Lineage (GTDB taxonomy): Bacteria > Chloroflexota > Dormibacteria > CF-121 > CF-121 > JALYYC01. Next base: position 8,500 of record DATCOB010000079.1, read on the forward strand.
CCTGGTCCTGCTGTGCCGGCGGCATCACCGCATGGTCCACGAAGACGGCTGGCTGTTACGAAGATCGCCAAACGGCCGCTGGGCGATGGTCCGCGCGGTCGCGGCGAAGGCGCGGTCAGCCTGAGGCGAAAAAACCCGTCCAGGCCGACCTGGCTTGGTCGATCACGAAGGTTTGGGCCGTGGAGGACTCGAACCTCCGACCAGCCGGTTATGAGCCAGCTGCTCTAACCACCTGAGCTAACGGCCCACGCAGGTAGGACACTCGTATTGTGCCTGCTGGTCGTGCTGGCAGCGTGACCCGTTCGACCCGAGGCTGGAAGATGTCCGCCGGCATCAGGCCCACCAGGGTCGGAACGCGGACCGGGAACGGGATCCGGTCCAGGACGTCGCGCTGGAGGTCCACGCCGGGCGCGGCCTCCATCAGGGCCAACCCGCCGGCCTCGAGCTGGAAGACGGCGCGCTCGGTGATGTAGATCACCGTCTGGCGATTGCGCAGCGCCTGCTCGCCACTAAAGGTCAGGTGGTCGACTGACTGGACAAATTTTTCGTTGCGCCCCTCCAGGGTGAAACAGAAGCAGACAAGCCGCGCGCTCTGCGTGATATCGATGAAGCCCCCGGCGCCGATCACCCGGCCGCCCAGCCGACTAACGTTCACATTGCCCAAACGATCTATTTGCCCGGCCCCCATGAACGTGGCGTCGAGGCCACCACCGTTGTAAAAATCGAACTGGGTCGGGTGCGGAATGATGGCATCCGGATGCGCCGCGATCCCGAAGTCGACGCCACCCGCCGGCACCCCGCCGTAGACGCCCGACTCCACCGTTAGCGTGATGGCGTGCTGCAGTCCCGCCTCGGCCAGAGCGGGTCCCACCGTATCGCCTGGGATCCCGGTGCCGACGTTGACGACGTCACCCTCGTGCAGAAACCGGATGGCGCGCCGTCCGATGGCGAGCCGCGACGAAAACGCCGGCTCCGGGATATCGGCCTCTGCCGAGGCGGCCGAGACATAGATCGGATCGAAGAGCACCCGATCCGTCATGCGGTGGTGCTGCTCGGCGCTGGGGGCGACCACCACGAGGTCGATCAGGCAGCCGGGAACACTGACCTGGCGCGGCGGAATCGTTCCGTGCTCGACCAGCCGCCTGGCCTGGCAGATGACGAGGCCACCCGAATTATGCGCCGCCTGGGCGATGGCGAGCGCGTCGAGGGTGACCGCCTCGTCCTCGTGCGAGCAGTTGCCGCGCCCATCGACCGAGGTCGCCCGGATGATGCCGACATCGATCGGGAACGAACGGTAAAGCAGCCAGTCGTCGCCGTCGACCACCAGCCGCTCGACATAATCGGGAGCCGCCTGTCTGGCCGGCTCGTTGACCTTGCCGCCCTCGATCCGCGGGTCCACAAAGGTACCCAGGCCGACCCTGCTGAGATTGCCGGGCCGCGCGGCGGCGATGGACCGATAAAGCGTCGAGAGCTGGCCCTGCGGGAGACAGACCGCCTCCGCCCCACCCTGCCCCAGAAAGGCGGACATCTTCGGCATCAGCCCCCAGTGGGAACCGACGATCCGCCTGGGGAGCCCCTCGACAGCGAAGTGCTCGAAGCCCACCCGCCGGTTCGACTGGCCCGCAGCGTGGACGATGACCAGCTGGCGCGGATGGCCCGTTCGACGAAACGATTCCTCGATCCCTTCGTAGAGGGCCTCCGCCACCCCCATGAGGGTGAACCCATCCGTCGCCACTGTGGCGCCGTCCCGGATAGCGGCGACGGCCTCGCCGACGCCGACGACCCTCACAACACGTAGCCGCCGCCGACGTTGATCACCTCGCCGGTGATGTACCCGGCCTCATCACAGGCCAGGAACGCCACGAGCGCCGCGACGTCGGCGGGACTGCCGGCGCGACCCAGGGGGATTTTCCCCACCTGCTGCTCACGGATCGCCTCCGGGATGCCACGCGTCATCTGCGTGTCGATGAACCCCGGGCAGATGGCGTTGGCGGTCACCTGGGCGCGGGCCAGCTCCCTGGCCGCGGTCCGGGTGAGCCCGACAACCCCGGCCTTGGCGGCCGCATAGTTCGCCTGACCCACATTGCCCAGCCAGCTCGCCGAGGCGATGTTGACGATCCGGCCAGAACCGGCCGCTCGCATGACCCGGCTCGCCGCGCGGGTCATGAAGAACACCCCCGACAGGTCAACGGCGATGACCTGGTGCCATTGCTCATCCGTCATCTTGTGGAGCATCGCGTCGCGGTTGATGCCGGCGTTGTTGACCATCACATCAAGACGGCCGAAACGCCCGACGACATCATTGATCACGGCGTCGCACTCGGCAGACACCGCGACGTCGACGCGAACCCCGATCGCCTGGCGGCCGCAGTCCCCCGCGACGCGCCGCGCATCGGCGTCATTGACGTCAGCGCAAACGACGGTGGCGCCTTCCTCGGCCAGCTTGCGGGCGATCCCCTCGCCGATGCCGCGGCCTGCCCCGGTCACGATCGCGATCTTTCCCTCGAGCCTCACCGCGTCTCCAGATAGTAACGCCTGCGCTGGTGGCGATACACGCGGGTGACGAGTTCACCACACCAGCGGCGGAGCAACTGCCGTCGCAAGACTGCTCCGTTAGGTTGAGCGCAAGGGCGCGAAAGCCGAATGAAGGTCAGCACCGCGGTTCTCGGCTTCCTCGTCATCGGATCGGCCGCGGGCAGCAGTCTCGTTGTGACTCCTGGCCCCCATCTCCTCGCCCCAGATGCTGGCCCGACGGGTCCCACCATCACCGGATCCGGCCGAGTCCGGATGATTCGCACGCTTGGCGTCGCGCCCTCAACGCCTGCGCCGCCGATGGCCGTCTACGCGCGCGATGTCCCGGCACCGCCTCCTCCGGCCGCCATCGCTATCGCCACCATCGCCACGCCCCGCCCATGGACGCCGCCTCCCGGCTACGCCGTCATCCCGGTGCCGATCTACCGACAGGCGATGACGTTGGATTGCGAGACCGGTGCCTTGCGAATGGGCCTGGCCACCTTCGGTCATGATTTCAGCGACGCGGCCCTCTTTGCTCTGGAGAATCCGGACCTGCGCCCCCCGGTCGTGGGCACCAACCACGCGGTGATCCAGTGGGGCGATCCCTACACGAATTTCGTGGGCAACGTCAACGGCAGCGACACGGCGCCCACCGGGTACGGGGTTTACTGGCCGGTTATCCTCTCGATCGCCCGGTCCCATGGCCTGCCGCGCGCGTCGGGCGGGCAAGGCTTCTCGCCGGCAGCGATCTATGCCGCGCTCTCCGCCGGACATCCAGTCGAGGTCTGGGTCGAGACCTACTGGGAACGGCCGGCGGTGCGGACCTGGACCGCGTGGGACGGTCGGCAGGTCCGGTACTCGCTGATCGAGCACGCGGTCGTCCTCAGCGGTCTCTCCGCAACGCAGGTGCGGGTCAACGACCCCCTGCACGGTACCCAGTACTGGATCAGCAAGTCGCTCTTCGAGGCGAACTGGCGTGACTTCAACGACATGGCTGTCATCTTCCAATAGCTAGCGGGACGCGAGCACCCGCAGGGCGGCGCGGACGGGACCCTGGTTGCTTTCGTGGAGCAAGGGAACCTCGTTCCGCCGCAGCAAACCCAGCCGGCGGACAAGGTAAAGCCAGCCCAGGGTCAGCACCGCGGCGGCCGGCAGCAGGACCGGCAGGCGCGATCCTCGCAGCGCCAGCGGAAAGAGCAGGACGTAAGGCAATGCGGCGGCCAGGCAGCGCGCCGCATAGCCCCACGGGATGGCCAGCGATCGGCGATCGAAGCTGACCCATGCGACAAAACTGAGCCCAATGGTCAACACGGTGGTCAACCCGACCGCGGCCACGGCGCCCGAAAGCCCGAAGCGCTGGATCAGCCACAGGTCCGCGACCGCCGCGAACCCGACCTGGGCGATGCTGATCAGCGCATTGAGCCAGGCGAGCTCGCGGACCCGCACGACCAGGCCCCACGGCGTGGCGAGCAAGGCCGCGATGAAAAACGCCAGGAGCAGCGGCGCGATGTCAGCGGCCGGGGCCAGCCGGTCCGTATACAGCGTTCGGATCAGGGGACCAAGCAGGGCCCCACCCGCGATCCCGAGCGGGAACGCGATGAGAAAAATGCCCTTGTAGAAGGCGACCACCGCGGCCCGCAGTCGATCACCCTCGCTTCGAGCGCCCTCCAGCGTCCCCACGACCCAGGCGCCGGTCAGGAGGCTCGGGATGAGGGCGACCAATCGTTGCGGGATGTTGTACCCGGTGTCGTAGAAAGCCACCGTGGTCGCGCCGTTGAAGCGCAGCAGAAAGAGGCTTTCGAATTGCAGGCCGACGGCGGAGGCAATCAACAGGCTCGGCAGCCAGCCACTCGCATAGACCAGGAGCCGGCGCCAGCCGACCCGTTCCCCTCGCCCACCGGGGGCGGCCCGGATCCGGCGGAGGAGGACGGTCACGTAATAGCCGGCGAGCGCCGATTGACCCACGGCACCGGCAATCAGGACGCCCTCGAGGTGGCCACCGCGTTTCAAGAGGATCACCGCGAGCACCAGGGTTAGCGCACCCGCGATGGGTGTGGCGATGGCCTGGCTTCGCATGTCGTAGATCGCAACCAGCGCGAATGACAGCACGCCGGCCGCGATCCCGCCCAGCAGCAAGACGGTGCCCAGGGCGAGCAGATCCGCCACGTGGGCATGCAGGAGCCGATCGATGGTCGGCCGCAGGATAAAGACAACGCTGCTGGTGATGACCCAGACCGCCACGACCGCGATCGCGCTCTTGCGCAGGAGGTCGTGCGCCGCCAACCGGTCTCCACGGTTGAGGACCTCGGGCAAGTACCGGAGGAGTCCCTGGTCCTGGCCGAAGGTGGCGAGTAACGCGATATAGACCAGGACGCTGAGCACCAGGGTGTAGCGGCCGTACTCGCTGGTAGGGAGCTGGCGAACAAGGACCGCTCCGAGCGCCAGGGTGGTGACGGCACTGGCCGCACGCCAGGCGATCGTCCATCCGACAAGGGCCGTGGTCCGGTCGGCCAGACCCGCGAGTACGGATGACGCCATCGTCTCGCGGGATTATACGGAGGCAGACGCGCCACGGAGGGTACAATGCCCCGCGATGCTGCTCTGGGCGGACCTCAAGGCGATGGTCCGCCATCCATCTGCCGCGTTGCGGGCGATCGATGGCCGCCACCGGCTGTGGCACGGACTTCTGGCGCTTGGACTCGCCTTGCTGATTCCCGCGAGCCTGGCGGAAATTGGGGCGCTGGGTCCATACCGGCCACCCACGAACCTCAGCTCCCTGTCGGGCCTGACCGCCCAGGGGGTCGATATCTACGCACGGTGGAGTTATCAGCACCGCTTTGCCCTGCCCGTCTACGGCATGGTGATCGCCGCCATCTTGTGGCTCGTCGCGGCCGGGTTGATCCATCTCGTGGTTCGCGCGTTGCACGGGCGCGGGAGCTTTCATGGGTACGTGAAGCTGGTCGGCTTCATCGCGTTGGTCGGCCTGCTCACGCTGCCCGTCGGTGCGGTTGAAACCCTCCTACGGTTGTGGGGAAATGGCCGAGCGCACGCTCCGCTGAGCCAGCTGGCCGGCATCCTCGGCCTTGGCGTCTTCGTCTGGGAGAACGCGCTGCTGGTGGTGGCCGCGCGCGTCCACTACGGAGTCTCCACGGAGCGCGCCGTGACCGCCGTCGTTGGCCCCCTTGGATGCGTCGTGGCGCTGGCCATCGGACTACTGCTCGTGGCACTGCTGCTCAGCGTGGTCATTCACCGGGCCGGCCCGGCATGAACCTGCCGCGATTTCCCGCCGACTTCCTCTGGGGCACCTCGACCGCCGCCCACCAGGTCGAGGGCGGCAACCATGGCAACGACTGGTGGGCCTGGGAGGACGTTCCCGGCCATATCCGTAACGGCGATCGGTCCGACCCGGCCTGCGATCACTACCGCCGCTTCGTCGACGATTTCGACCTGCTCGGGCGATTGCATCAGAACGCCCATCGCCTCTCGCTGGAGTGGAGTCGGATCGAGCCGGCCCCCGGCCAATTCGCCACCGACGCCATCGACCACTACGCGGAGGTCCTGAAGGCGCTCCGGGCGCGCGGCATGCGGCCGTTCGTGACGCTGCACCACTTCACCAATCCGGCCTGGATCGCCGACGCCGGCGGCTGGGGCGCGCCAGAAACGGCCGAACGCTTCGCGCGCTACGCGGACCGCGTGATGGCGGAGCTCGGAGAGTTCGCCGACGATTGGATCACCATCAACGAGCCGACCGTCGTCGCCTACCAGGGGTTCCTCAAAGGCGAGTGGCCGCCCGGGACGCGGGACCTGCGGACCGCCGTCCGGGTGCTCGTGACCATGTTGCGAGGCCACTGGCTGGCCTACGAGCGGATGAAACAGCGACGGGGTGACATCCGGATCGGCCTCGCCCACCACCTGCGCATCTTTGATCCCGCGCGCCGGTTTGCCCCGCAAGACCGCATCGTTGCCGCCGCCTTCCAGCGGGTGTTCAACGAGAGCGTCCTGCGCTCGCTCCGGCAGGGCCGGCTGGCCTTCCCGCTGAGCCGGGCCGGTCGTGCCAGCGGACCTCCAGCCAGCCAGGACTTCATCGGGCTGAACTATTACACGCGGGAATTGATCCGGTTCAACCGGCGGTACCGCGCCGAGCTCTTCGGCCAGCGGATCATGCGGCCGGGTGTTTTGCGATCCGAGCTGGACTGGGAGATCTACCCGGACGGGCTCTACCGAACGCTGATGTGGCTCCGACGCGAACATCTCCCGATCTTCGTCACCGAGAATGGCATCGCGGACGCCAGTGACGCCTTACGACCGCAATTCCTGATCGATCACGCCCGAGCCATGCTGTCGGCCATCGGGGATGGAGTGCCCCTTCGTGGGTACTTTCACTGGACCTGCTTCGACAACTTCGAGTGGGCCGAAGGGTACTCGGCAAAGTTTGGTCTGATCGCGAACGACCCGGTCAGGCAGGAGCGCCGTCTCCGGACGAGCGCGCACCTGTATGCGGAGATCTGCCGAACGGGCGTCATCCCATTCAGCGCCGAGCCGCCGCCGGCGCCCGGTCCTGGATCAACGTCGAGTCGTCCAGCCGACCGCCGGTGACCTCCTCCCACGGGGCAGCCGGTCGCCCCACGAGGAAGCGTTGCTCCATCAGCGCGACCGTCGCGTCCCCCACCTCGAGCTCCGCCGAGATCCGGTAGAGCCCATCGGCATGAAAGCGCACCAGCGGTTCCGCCAGGATTGCCGCCGGATCGTCCTGATCGGGAATCACAACCCATTCATGGCCCTTGAACCGTCGGCGCGTGAGCCATCCGCGCACGGCGCGCCACCATGGAATGTCCCGAGCGCGTTCGCGCTGAACCCGCCAGCGAAGCCTGGCCGGTCCGCCACGCGCCGGATCGTCATTCACACAGAGGATCCGAAGGTGGTGAAGGCGGCCGCGCGGCAGCCGGATGAACAACCCATCGACGGCCGTCTCAGCTTCGGGAAGGTCCACCGTCAGCAACAGTGGGGCGAAGGCGTCGGCCACGGTTCGGTAGGCGCGTTTGGGCCGGCGCGCATGGTCCACGACCGCTGATGAAATAGCGGGAAAAGGATCGACCAACTGAGAGATCAGGACGCCACCACAGTGGGCGAACTTCTGTCGCCGGAGACGGTCAATGGCGAACCGCAGGAGGTGGGCCTGGTACTCCTGGCTGGCGCCAATGTATGCGTCTCGGGTGGGGTAGGCGGAGGGGGGGCCGACGCCGCTCCTCGCCCATTCATCCAGGTGAAAGCCCGCATACCGCCACCCAGCGTCGTCGTCCGCTATTGGCCAGCTGCGATTGAGCTGACGCCACACCGGTGAGTTCGCATTCGGGAGCGCCTGGGCGCCGACCTCGCTGACAAAGGCGGGATTGTCGGCGCCGAGATCGCGCCAGTGGCCCCGGTAGCCGTGCAGCGACAGGTGCTGGTCCTGATCGCCAGAGGCGACGATCGCCGGGCGGGCCGGATCGAGTTGCTTGATCAGAGCCGTGGCTTCTTCGTCGATGTCACGGTTCAGCTGTTCGGTATGCCGCTCTCCGAGCCAGGCCAGCGCCTTGCACCAGGGAGGCTCGTGGTGCGTCGCATAGGCGGCGACGGACGGGTGATTGAACAGCATGTGGACCACCTCTTCCGCCTGGCTGAGTGCCGCCTCGCGAAAGAAGGCCCGCGATCGAGCGTCCGCGCGATGGACGTACGACGCGACGAGCGGCATGTCCTGCCAGATCAGGAGGCCGGTTCGATCGGCCTCCTCGTACAACGCGGGGATCTCGAGGTGGCCGCGCAGCCGCAGCATGTCCATGTTCGCCTCCCGGGCGAGCTCAACGTCCGTCTTGACGCTTTCTGGCGTGGCGGCGTCGAGGAAGAACTCGCTGCTGTAATTTCCGCCTCGCATGAAGATGCGGCGGCCGTTCACCGCAAAGGTCCAGCCCTCCGCGCGGGAATCGAGCATGACATCGCGAATGCCGAAGCTTTCCTTGAGGCCCACACTGCGGCGCTCGTCGGCCGTTACGTCGACGTCCGCGCGATAGAGGGCCGATTCGCCATGCGCCCATGGCCACCATAGGCGGGGGTGCGGCAGGGCGAGCT
>DATCOB010000080.1:0-15316 GCA_036564925.1 Candidatus Dormiibacterota bacterium
CTTTTCAGGCGCCGGCTGCCCCCGTGTCGTCACTCGATCGCTAATGAATGGAGAACGTCTCGATAGAGAGGTACGGCTGGTCCGCTTTGATGATCGGATCCCTGGCGTAGTACTTCTGCAATCCGTCATGGTGCAGGACATCGAAGAGCCCGGCGAAGAGCATCCCCTCGTCCAGGACCAGGTATCGATGCCCGACCTGTCCGGTCCGCGGGTTCACGGCATCGTAGAAGCCGTAGGGCCCGTAAATGTCCGGATAGAGCGTGCGGAGTTTCTGGATGTTGGTGTACGCATCCTGCGGCACGAACGGCAGGGCAATGAACGACGCATGTGGAGTGACGGCCCACTGGTCATACGGACAGCAATTCGCGTTCGAGGCCATCCGTTGTGCGCCATAGGCATCGTAGTTGCCGGTGTCGTCGGGCGTGCTGGACGGCGATAGCCCCCAGACCGGGTAGCCGAGCGTTTGCGTGGCATAGATCATCTGCGCCTGCGCATACCGGAGGTCGTTGAGTCCGAAGCTTCGTGGCCCCCAGGCGGCCTCGGGAATGACGAGGGGATCCATCAGGGCCTCGAACTGGCTGCCGCCCCAGCTCGGGACGAATTGCGGCCCGGTGCCGATCGGCCAGCTGTAGTGCGCCTCGTCGACGGTGAAACGCTTCCCTGACTGTGGATCGCGATAGGTCACCAGCACCGGCGGAACCGGTTGCGGCGGCTGGCCCTGCCAGTCAAAGCTCCGCGGCAATGTCCGCCAGGTCCGCCACCAGACATCCCCGGGCATCGTGTGGGTACCGATGCCCATATAGGCGCCGATCCTGGTCTCGGTATTCAGCAGCCCATAGTGAAACGTCGCCGGTCCGACGTCGGCGATGTAGCCGCCGTACTGCTGACCGGTCGGCGACTGATTCGGCATCGGGTCCTGCGGCCCATTGTCGTAGAAGATGCCGAAGCCATGGGTCCCCTGGGTCCCCTGCGCCGTGTTCGTTTCATTCAACAAGGCCGTCGCGCGGGCGGCAAGCTCAGGAAAGGCTTGCCGCACCAGGATCAGGCCGGCTCCATACCAGCCGTTGTCCACGGCGGAGAGGAACTCGCCTTTCGGTGGCGACCCCTGCTGGTCACGGAACGCCGAGTCCGTCGGGTTGAGCGGTCCGTTGATGCGATGCCCGGTTTGCGTCGAGTACCAGCTGAAGAGAAACCCGTGCCATTTCTCGAGTTTTTCGACCGTCGAGAGGGTTGCCGACGCGCGGGCGAGCGCACCCTGCCGGTTGATCATGTGCATGTCCATCCCGGCGACCACGCCCCAGAAGTACACGGCGATATTGGTCGGGGAGGTGTAGTGACCCTGGGCCGTCGCGCCGTGGAAACCGATGTTGTCCATCGGCAGGTGCGTCGGCGGATCGGTATCGGCGTCGAAGAACGGCCACGTGTCCCTGGCGATCGCCTCAAGGCTCTGCCGTTGCTGCTCGGTCAACCCGCTGCAATTCGGGACGGATTGGTCCGGACTGCATCCGGAGGCCACGGGGTGGCTCGCCGCGCTGGCGACGACGGGCGACGAAAAGCCTGCCACCGCGAGAACGATGCCGACCCCCACACTAAAAGTTCGGGTCCGAAACATAGCGCTTCCTCCTTAGCCTTTGAGACCGGTAGTCGCGATACCTTGCTGCACGAACCGTTGCAGCAAGAGAAAAACGATCAGCACGGGAGCGACGAGGACAACCGAGCCGGCCATCAGCAGGCCGTAATCAATCGCGTTCTGCCCGATTGAGAAAACGCCGACGGCGACGGGCAGCGTGTACATCTGGTCGCTGGTCGCGATGATCAACGGCCACAGGAAGTTGTTCCAGCTCCCGAGGAAAATGAGGATGCCGAGCGTCGCCAGCGGCGCGCCGAGCAGCGGGAGCACGACCCGCCAGAAGATCGAGAACTCGCCGGCGCCGTCGATGCGCGCCGCCTCCAGTAGCTCGTCCGGGATCCCCTGGATGAACTGCCGCATCAGAAACACGCCGAAGGCCTGGGCGGCGAAGGGGAGAATCAGCCCCGGATAGCTGTTGACCAGGCCGAGGTTGCTCATCAAGACGAAGAGCGGCACCAGATACACCGTCTGCGGGACCATAATGGTCGCCAGCACCAGCAGGAAGACCGCATTTTTGCCGGCGAAGCGGAGCTTGGCCAGCGCGTAGCCGATCATCGAGCAAAAGAGCAGGTTGGACGAGACGACGACGGCGGCGACGATAACGGAGTTAAGAAAGTACTGCGGAAAGTTCAGCTTGGTGAAGATCGTGGCGTAGTTGTCCAGGGTGAATGTCTGCGGGATCCAGGTGGGCGGCACGTGGTGAAGCTCGGCCGAAGTCTTGACCGAGCTGGCCAGCATCCAGAGGAAGGGTCCGATCAGGAAGACCAGGCCGAGCAGGAGCGCGGCGTATACCCACCAGGACCCGGGCCGGCCACGCTCGGCGCGTGAGGGCTCCGGCCGCGATTGCGTGGCGACCGGGGCCGTCGGGCGGACCGGCGCCGCGACGCTCATGTTTCGCTCCTGAGCAGCCGGAACTGGATCAACGTGATCGCGGCGATCACGACGAACAGCGTGTAGGCCATCGCGCTGGCGTAACCCTGGTGAAAGAAGTTGAACGCCTGCTGATAGACCAACATCGAGATCGACAGCGTCTTGTTCAGCGGCCCTCCCTGCGTCATGACGAATGGCTCTTCGAAGACCTGCAGGAACCCGATCGTCGTCAGGACGGTAAGGAATAGCGTCGTCGGACGCAACATGGGAAGGGTGATATGGCGAAATTCCTGCCAGCGGGTCGCGCCGTCGATCCGCGCCGCCTCGTAAAGATCGTTTGGGATCCCCTGGAGCCCGGCCAGAAAAATTATCATCGCGTTGCCAAAGTTGCGCCAAACGGCCAGCACGATGATGATCGGCATTGCCAGCGTCGGGTTGGCGAGCCAGTTTGGCCCGTTGACGCCCACGGCGCGCAATGCCCCGTTAACCGGGCCAAAATCGGCATTGAACAGGAAGCGCCAGATGACGGCGACCGCGATGATGCTGGTCACAACGGGCAGGTAGTAGCCAACGCGAAAAACGGCCCGGAATCGGGTGATCCCACGATTCAGGGCGACGGCCGCCGCCAGCCCCACCGCCAGGTTCAAGGCGACGCCAACGATCACGAAGTACCCCGTGTTGAACGCCGCTTGCAGGAACTTGGCATCGTGGAACAACCGCACGTAGTTCTTCAGGCCGACAAAGGGCGCCGAAAGTGGATCGACCAGGTTTCCGAGACTGAAATCAGTGAAGCTCAACACGAAAGACGCCAGGATCGGGAGCGCAAGGAATACCAGAAAGAGAATCAGGAACGGCGCCGAGAAGGCCCAGCCGACCAGGGCCTCCCGGAGCCGCCCGCGCTGGTGGGCTGGTCGGCCCGGCGAAGCGGAACCGACCAGCACCTGTTGCGCGCTCACGTGGCTACCCGCCGATGATCTGGGTTGCCTGCTGTTGCATGCCTTTTGCGGCGTCCTGTGGCGTGGCCTTGCCAAGGCTCGCCTTCTCCTGCCAGTCATCGATCGCCTTCGCCACCTCTTCCCATTGCGAGATGTTCGGCGGCGATTTCGCGTCTTTCAGCTGGTCTCCGAAGACCTTCAAATTCGGATCGGCCGTCAGGGCGGGATCGCTCCAGGCATCCTGCCGAGAGGGCAGGTCCTTCAGGTCCTTGTACCAGGCGACCTGGGTGTCCTTCTGCGTCAGAAACTGGACGAACTTCCACGCCGCGTCCTGGTTCTTACTGTTCTTGAAGACGACCCAGTCGCTGCCGCCCACGAACGACGTCGCCGACTTGTCGCCCCTGGGCATGGGCGCCACCGCCCACTTCGACTGGTCGAGCCCGGCCTTCGTGATCAGCCCGGCCATCCATGGCCCGGAGATGAACATCGGGTCATCACCGGCAGCGAACGCCTGGATCAGGTCGAATCCTTGCGGCGTGGAGCCCCGCGTGAGGCCCTTCTTGAAGAAGTCGCTGTAGAAGGTCAGCGCCTTGACGGCCTCAGGGCTGTCCAGCGTGAACTTGCCGCTCTTCATGACATCGCCACCGGCTGACCAGATCAGCGGGATGAACTCCTGCCAGTCGTTGGTCTGCAGGTTGATGCCGTATTTGCTCCCCCCGGCCTTCAGCTTCTGCGCCATCGTCATCAGGTCGTCCCAGTTCGCAGGCGGAGACGTCACGCCGGCCTTGTCGGCAAGGTCCTTGCGGTAGTAGAGAACTCGGGTCTCGACATACCACGGCAGACCGTAGGTCGTCCCATTGGCGGACGCGGTGTCGATGCCGCCCTTGAAGAAGTCACCCTTGTTGACGGTCGACGGGAGAGTCGTCACGGCGTTGAGCTTGCTGAGTTCCCCCATCCAGGTCGTCCCGATCATCGCCACATCCGGCGTGGCGCGCCCGGCGATCGACGTGATCAGCTTGTCGTGGGCGACGTTCCACGGCAGTGGCGTGATTTTGATCGTGATGTTCGAGTTCTGCTTCTGGAAATTGCTGATGACGTCGCTGGCGGCAAGCTTGTCACCCTCGTCGCCGTTGGCCCACACCTGCAGCGTCACCGGCCCGCTGCTGCCCCCCGTATTGGGGTTCGTGGCGGTGCCGCAGGCGACCGGCAGCATCGCGAGTCCCACCAGCGCAATCGCACGGAACGGCCGTAAAAACGATCTCATGTCACCAAATACCTCCTTGTGGCTGGCAACCGCAACTCGAACGGATGATGATTTCGGTCGGTAGGACGGTCGTCGACGCATGGCGGCGGCTGCCGTTGACCCGCTCCGCGAGCAGCCGGGCGGCAACCGCGCCGATCTCGGTCAAGGGCTGTCGAACGGTGGTCAAGCCCGGGTTGAGGAAGCGGGCCACGGGGATGTCGTCCCATCCGGTGACGGCGACATCCGCGGGAATCTTCAGGCCCAATTCGGCCGCGGCTGCGTAGGCGCCCATGGCGATCTCATCGTTGGCGCAGAACAATGCGGTCGGGCGCGCCCGGCTCCCCAGCAGGCGGGTCGCGGTCGCCCGGCCTTCCGTCTCCCGCAGTGCGCTCAACTCGGGAGATTTGGGGGCACCGGCCCGCGCGCGCCGGTGCGCTTTGAGGAATCCGTCCCACCGCTCGGCGGTGTCCGGTGACGAATCGGGGTCCCCGATGAAGGCGATGGTCTTGTGGCCGTGCTCGATGAGGTGCGCGGTCAAGCGCTGGGCGCTGCGCGTGTTTTCCGTCCGCACGACGTCCGAAGCGCCCACCGCCGTTCGGGCAAGCAGGACGACCGGGAGGCGCTGCCGTTGCAGCTCGGCGATGAGCTCATCCGGGACCGTGCGGCCCGTGAGCACCAGGCCGTCCACCCGGCGGCTGAGGTCCGTGACGAGTTGCTCGGGCCGCACGCGACCCTGTGTGCCGACGATGTACACGCCTTGTCCCAGGCCGGCCGCCGCCTCCTCCAGGCCGACGATGACGCCCGTGTAGTAGGGGCCCGACATCTGTGGAAAGACCAGGCCGATTGCACCATGTCGCTGCATCGCCAGGGCCCGAGCGGCCCCATTCGGCCGGTAGCCCACGCTCTGCATCGAGGCGCGAACGCGCCTGGCGGTTGGATCGGCGACGCTCGGGTGCCCCCGATCGACGCGGGACACGGTGGCGATTGACACGCCGGCATGGTCGGCGACGGTGTAGATGGTCGGCACCCGTTTCCCCATTCCTTTCCCCTGGCGCGCCCGATGTAAGCCCTTACACGACCCTAGCACAGCACCCGCAAATCAGGGAAGTGCCTGTATCAGGTCCCGTGAGTGCCGGCGCACATACTGTCGCGATCACCCGGCGCCGGCCCTGGGTGGACCGGCATCACACGCCGCCGGTCCAGCCCTGGTTTTACTGCTCGCGCGGCCGGAGCATCCAGAACGCCGCCCCGATGATCAGGCCGAAGACCAGCAAGGTCAGGCCCGTGTGCATCGGTGCCGTGGGCAGATCGAGCGCGCGGTGGGTCCCGTTCGCCCCATCGACGATCGCCATCGGGTTGGTCCCCAAGGGCGCGATCTTCACGACGCCCATCGGCGTGATGCTCAAGTCGTACGTGACTTTGTCATCCGGCGCGTCCAGGCTCAAGTAGGTGAGCCAGCTGTCCTGACGAACCCAGCCCATATTGCGGTCGGTCGAAAGATCGTGATACAGGCTGTCGTTCATCTTCTCCTGGAAGTTCAGCGTGAAGCCCTCGGCTCCCGCCACGCTGGTGCCCACACCGGAAACGCCGAGCGCGGCACCCAACTCGCTGGTGTTGACCGGCTGGTCAGTAAGCAGGTAAAGATCAGCTTGAACCTGCTGCCCGGCGGCGAGGACCTCGAAAGGGACCCAGGGGTGCGCCAGCTTCATCGTGATCAGCACCGGCGCGCCATCGCCAAACAACAGGCGCTGCGTCTTCGCGCGTGCCGTGTTGTATTTCGCCGCCATGAAGATCGGACTGCCCTTCGCATACTGGAGCACGTGCGCGTGCGTTTCGGCGTCGATGGCGAAGCCATTTTCTTTGGCCCAGTCGAGCACCGCCTGACCGCTGCCGCTCAGCACCGTGATATCGAGCGCGTCGACCTGCACCTGCTGCAGAACCACGGCCGAATCGGCGCTGACGGCGAGTCGCGGGCCGAAGCCCAGCTCGAACGGTTGTGGACGCGTCTCACGCAGAAGGCGCTGCAATGTCCATTTGCCACCGGGTTCGACTTTATCGGGGACGGTCGGCAGCGGGACGATCCAGCCGAAGCTCTGGGCGCTGCCCCGATAACTAAAGCTGGTGAGATATCGCTCGACGCCGCCATGCCAGGCCACGAGCGTCGTGGCGCGATCCAGCCGGATCGCTCCATTAGGCGCCACCAGCCCACCGCAGGCCGCCGCCGGGAGCGCCTGCGTCAAGAACACCGCCAGGGTGGCCGCCGCCGCGGGAACGAGTTTATTGACCATCGGGTTCCTCCTATTCCGTCCGTGGGACGTCAGTACTCAGACGGAGGAGGCGTTCGGAAGTTCCCGTTCGTTCAGGCCGAGCGCGCCTGAGCGGCCACCTGGTGCGCCGGCGGCCTCGTCACCCACCGGCGATCCTTCGTTCGCTCCAGCGCCCAGCCCTCTTCGTGCAGCATTCGATGATGCCGGCCGCAAACCAGCGCTAAGTTCTCAAGTTTTGTCTCACCGCCTCTTGTCCACCACCGGACGTGGTGCCCATCGCACCAGTTGGCCGGCCGGTGGCAGCCGTGAAAGACGCAGTCGCGATCCCGTGCGACCAGCGCCCGCCGGGTGGCCGGCGGAATCGTGCGATGCTCGTGGCTCGTCTCGTTCTCGAGTTCGGCCTGCCCCAGCAGCCAGCTGACCGTCGCATCGCAGGCGTGCCGCTGGGCCGTCTCGAGGGGGATCGGGCCGACGCCCTCGAGCTGCGCCGGCGACGCACCCGCCAGTCCGGCCAGGGTCTCGACGCTGGCCGTGATCACCAGGTGGGGCCGCTGACCGCCGGTGCTGCCGAGCTTGCTCGCGTCGAGCGGCCGGCGAGCCAGATCGACCAGCGCATCGGCGCGCCGTTGCCCGGCCGACCGCTCGTCGTGCTGGTGCGGTGGCGGCATGAGGGCATCGAGCGCCGTCTTGACGATCGCGCCACCCTCGGCATCCAGCAGCCCCTCGAGGTGCACCAAACCATCCTTTGAATCGCTCACATGCAGGTAGCGCCGGCTCCAGGCGCGGTTGGCTTCCGCCAGCGCGGCCGCGTGGTCAACGCGGTATTCGAACGCCCTGGCCACCGTCGCAAACTGGCTGGGATCCATCGCGGCCGCCGCCGTGAGCAAGCTGGCTTCTTCCTGTTGGACCTGTCCAGCGCCGACCTTCTCAGCCGTCCGGGTCAGGATCGCCACATGCTGGTAGCCGAGGTCGCCCCGCTGAAAGGCCTGCGCCGTTTTCGGCAGCTGCTCGAGCTGGCGCGCCATGGCGATTCGTTCCATCGCCGCACCACCGGAGAGCTTGCCATTCGATCGCAGCCAGGCCACCATGTTGAGCGCGCCGTCGGAGGCCCAGGCGCCCGACTTCTCGAAACGGCGGACCACCTCGGCCGACAGGCCCTCGGAACGATCGACGACTTCGCGCAGCTCGATCGCGACGGCCCCAGGTCCTCATCGCGCTGCCCGGCAAGCCACGCCGGCAAGGCCTCGATCCCGCGCCGAATCAGGTCGAGCGGACTCTCTCCGCGCTTCTCTGAAACGGCCATGCTTTCATCGTGAGGCATGCTTGTGACAGCTGTCTGTCGCAACGACGCAAGAATGTAGAAGTCGCCCTTGCCTGCCGCTAGCGGACGGTCGCGCCCTCCAGATGGGTCGCGAACCAATCCATCGCTTTCTCCCAGGCCTGCCTGGCGGGCTCCGGCCGATGGGTCGGATGAGTGTCGTTCAGAAAGGCGTGCCCCGCACCCTCGTAGGTGTGCACCTGCACCGTTTTCCCGGCCGCTTTCAGGTTGTTCTCGATCTGTTCGCGCGCCCTGGCCGGAATGCTCTCGTCGTCCGCCCCGAACTGGATCAGTGTCGGCGCCTGGATCTTCGCGGCATCCTCCACGGAGGGCTGGTAGTACCCGGGATAGAAGGCGGCGATGGCGCCCGCCAGCTCCGAGCTTTCGCCGAACTTCAGCGCCAGGCGGCCACCCATGCAGAATCCGATGACGCCAACCTTCTTGGGCTCGACATCGGGTCTACCGGCCAGGTATCGCGCCGCACCCGCGATCTCTTTGACCGCGTGGCTCATGTCCAGGGCCATCATGTGCTTCATCGCGTCGTCTGGTTCCTTGGCAACCTTGCCGTGGTACAGATCGGGAGCGACGGCGATGTAGCCGGCCCTGGCCACCCGCTCGACAATATCCTTGACGTGCGGCTCGAGCCCCCACCATTCCTGGATAACCACCACGCCGGGATGGTGCTTGCCGTCACCCGGCTCTGCGAGGTAGCCATCGGTCTTGTCGCCGTTGGATCGAAACGAAACCATCTCGGTGCGCATCTGTCCTCCTTGAGTCGCCTGCCGACGCGTGCCTGAAATTTTAGGTCAGTGCCGCGTTCAGACCGCGTTCTACGATCGGCGGGTCAGGCGCCGAAGACCTGGACGACGACCTGCCGGCCTCGCGGTCGGTCGAGTTCGAGCAGAAAGATGCGCTGCCAGCGCCCAAGGTCGGGCACGCCATTGCCGACCGGGATGTTCTGGCTGGCACCGAGGAGGAGGTGCTGGCAGTGGGCGTGGCCGTTGGCGCATTCGTTCGGCTCCATTTCGCCGGTGCGCAGGCTCATGTCGTTGTGCTGGTAGACGGCGGCCGATCCCGAGAGCCGCTCCAGCATGTCGCCCAGGTCCTTCAGGAGGAGCGGCTCGTTCTCGTTGAGGACGACAGCCGCGGTCGTGTGCTTGGAAAACACCGACACCCAGCCCTGCGAGACGCCCGACCGCCGGACGACTTCCGTCACCTCGGCGGTGATGTCGATGAATTCGCGCGCCGCGTTGGTGCGGAAGGTGAGGGTTTCCGCCCAGAGCGTCAGGCCGCCAACATGCCGAACTCGCGGACGGCCTTGATCGTCCGCATCGTCCAGCAACCGGAGGGCCGGGTTGACTCCATCACGCATATGATTCCGCGGGCGCACGCCGGTAGGCGTGGGGTCCGCTCAATCGATGCTGCGCTGGCTGCATTACGGCGACCGTTACGAACGGCCCGGCGAGCCGGGCTAGTGCCGGCTCGTTCGCACCTTGTCGAAGCAGTCGCTGCAGTAGACCGGGCGGCCCATGGTCGGGGTGAACGGCACCTGGGCCGGCTTCCCACATTCGGCGCAGACGACCTCGTGGAGCTCCTTTGGACGTCCCGTTCCGCGGACATTGCGGTTGATCGACCGGCAGTCGGGGCAGCGTGACGGCTCATGCTGGAACCCTTTGGCGGCATAAAACTCCTGCTCACCAACGGTGAAGACGAAGTTGAGGCCGCAGTCACGGCACGTCATGGTCCTATCGCTGAAGCTCACGTCAAGGATCTCCTTTCTTTCTTGACTTTGGATCTCAGGTCTTCGCCCGATCATCGCTCAACCTGCGACCCAAACTTTCCCGCGCGGATTATAACAAGCGCAGATCGACTTTTGGTGATAGCCAAAAGGTCGGCCCGCCGACCAACCGGCTATTCTCGGACCATGGCGAGGCGGCTGTCGGTGGTCCAGGACGACCTGTTTTTCGCAGAGCGCGTCCGGGCCGCGGCCGGACGGCTCGGCCTCGACCTGGAGCTGCTGACCCCAGCCCAGGCCACCGAACGCCGTTGGGAGCCCGACAGCGTGGTCGTCCTCCAGGTCACGCTCCATCCAGAACGACAGCTCACGCTGGTCGATCGTCTGCGGCACGCGCAGCCCGCCCCGACGGTCGTGGCGGTGACCGGGCACCTGGAAACGCCGCTCCGGAGCCGGGCCAAAGCCCTGGGCGCGGTGCTCGCCGCCCACTCCAGCATGGACCGGGTGATCGCCCGGGCGTGTGGCGTCAGTGACCGCGATAGTGATGATGCGACGCATCCCGAGCGCTGATATGGGCAGGGCGGTCAGGCGCCGCCGACGTGCAGCAGGCGGCCGATCAGGTACCCGGCGGCGGCCGAGACCATGCCGATCAGCAGCATCTGGATACCGCTGATCCGCCAATCGCCCACAAGTGTCACCGCCTTGTAGGCGCCCACGCCAAAGAGGACGGCGGCACACAGGGGCACCGCCAGCAACGTGGCGACGCCGACGGAAAGACCGAACAGCGGTACAAAGATGAACGGGATGAGCGGGATCAGCGAGCCGATCAGCGTGGCCAGGCCGGTCACGAGGGCGCGCCCCGCGATCCCTTCCTTGGGGATCGGGGTCAAGTGCAACTCATCGCGCATCATCACGTCGACCCAGATCTCTTTGTCTGACGTGATCTCCTCGACCACACGCTCGAGCAATTCACCCTTGAGTCCCTTCTCTCGGAAGATCTGCCGGACCTCTTCGCGCTCGACCTCCGGCACTTCCTCCACTTCGCGGCGCTCCTTGGCCTGTTCCGCCAGGTAGTAGTCCCGGTCGGCCAGCGCGGATGTGTAGGCCACACCTCCCATGGCGATCGATTCGGAAAATGTCGCGGCCAGCGCGGCGACCATGATCACTTTGAGTTGCGCCGTCGCCGCGGCCACGCCGAGCACCAGGCCCAGCACGTTGACCAGGCCGTCCTGGCCGCCCAGGATGATGTCCCGAAGCTGGCGGCCGATCCCGCCTCGAGGGGCATCCGGCTCGTGGAACAGGCCGTCGGCCGTTGGTTCGGGTTGCGCCATTGCGCCCTATCTTCCCACCGAGGCGGCGCGCCTCGCCGGCTCGCGCATGGCGACCACGCAGACGGCGGCCGCCAGGTAGGTGGCGGCCATCATCACAAAAACCGGGCCAAACCCAAGACGCCCGATCGCCACGCCGACTGCCGCAGCCCACAGCGCCCCGACGCCGAAGGCCACCGCAAAGTACAGGCTGAAGATCGCATCCCGCTGGCTCGCGGGCGCCTCATCGGCAAGGAACGCCTGCAGGATCGGGCTCTCGACATACACGACGAGTCCCATCGCCGCCAGCGCGATGGCGAGCCACGGGCCACTCGCGGGCGTCATCAGGACCACCAGCGTCGTCACGGTGCTGAGCGGATAGGCGATCAACAGCAACGTCCGGCGGCCGATCCGGTCGCTCAGCGGGCCGCCAACCAGCGGGCCGACGACACTGCCAACCAGGAGGACCGAGTAGAGCAGGGTCACGTAGCCGTTCGACAGGTGGAGATGCAACTTGAGGTAGAGCGGGATCACCAGGATCACGACGCCCAGCCCTCGGCCACCGGCGGCGATCAGCGAGGCCAGGAAGATCAACACCAGGTTCGACGAGCGGCGGACTTCGGCCAGCCCATCCATGATGTCGCCGAAAACGGTATTGGTCCGCGCCGGCCGGGATCGCTCATGGATCGAGGTGACGACGGCGATGCCGGCGATCAGGGCGGGGATGGTCAGGAGCAGGACGGCGTTGCGCCAGCCCCAGGCGTTGAGCAGCACGCCGACCACCGGGGTCAGCAGCACGGTCCCGATGTTGCCGCCGGCGACATGGCCCGAAATGGCCATCCCGCGCCGGCTCTTTTCATAGAGGTCCGAGAGCAGCGAGTTCCCGAGCGGGTGCTGCGCGCTCGTCGACACGGAACGCAGGAGATTCCCGGCAAAGAACTGCGCGAACGTGTTCGCCGTGCCGGTGACGGCTCCGGCCACGCCCATCAAGACCGCGCCCCAGCCGATCAGGCTGTGACGCTGGATCACGCGGGCGAGCCCGCCGGCACCCAACTGCAGCAGGCCGCCCGATAAGTTGGAGATGCCGACCATCAGGCCGAGCGCGACCACCGAAAAGTTCAGGTCGGTCAGCGCCAGCGGGTAGACCAGCGGCATCAGCGTCGAGTAGGCGTGGATGACGGCGTGGCTGCCACTGATGATGACCAGTACCATCCCCGGCCCACCGGCCCGCGGCCAGACGAGCGCGCCGCCGTGGGTCCCGGTCTCGTCGATCGCCAACGGCGGCTAGGGCCTGGAGGCTTTCGCCTGGCAGCGGGCGCACCGGCCGTGCACGACGAGGTCGGCGGTGCTCACCACGAATTGGTGCTCGTCGGTGATGTGGTGCAGCACGGGGACCATATGATCCCCCTCGATATGCAGCGTCGACCCACATTGGTCGCAAACCAGGTGGTAATGATCGGTCCCCTCCTCCGCCAGCTCGTAGTAGCCGCGATCACCGATCCGCGTCTCCTTGACCAGTCCCAGCTCTTCCAGCACCTCCACCGAGCGATAGATGGTGGCCATGTTGAAGCGGGGGTACTGGCGCCGGATCTGTGCGTGAATATCCTCGGCGCTGAGATGCTTCTTGCTGTGGCGCAGCGTGTCCCAGACGAGCTGGCGCTGCATGGTGAGGCGGTAGCCCGACGTGTGAAGCGCTTCGGTCGCAGACGGCTTGCGGCTCACCACTTCATTGTGGCATGGGGTCGCTCGGCGCTCCGTGACGAAGCCTCCCCGGCTGTCGCGCCCTTGTCATCGAGCGTGAAGAAGATGATCGCGATGGCCAGGAAGTAGATCAGGTTACCGACACCGAACATCACGAGCCCAGCCACCAACTGGTCGTCCAACGCCGATAGCGACGTTACGCGCGGCGCCGCGGCATAGAACGGATAGAGCACGGTCCGGGACATGATGAAGGCCAGGCCGAGGATGGTGGGCGGCACGCCGGCAAAGCCGAGGTAAGCGATCTTGCCCATCAGGCCCAGTCCGCGCCGCCGCACACTGGGCGCCAGGATCGGCCACCAGAACAACACGCCCGCGGCTAGAAACGTCAGGTGCTCGGCGACGTGGATGGGCCCGTTGCGGAGGGTGGCCTCGTACAGGAATGGCAGGTGCCAGATCGCCAGCACCAGGTTGAAGGTGATGTTGGCGGCGACCGGCGAGATCCGGATCCGTTCCAGCCGCAACCACTCCGTGGGCAGGCCCAGGAGCAGCAGCGGCGGGACGATCATGGCAAGGATCAGGTGCTGCACCATGTGCAGGCTGAACAGGTAATGGTCGCCACCCACATCGATGGGCGACTCCAGCGCCAGGATCAGGGCAAGCAGGCCGCCGGCAAAGTAAAGGCGGGCCATCGGCGACCACCCGGAAATCCGCCCGCGGCCGCGCAGCAGCCATGCATATCCGGCTCCCAGGGCCACGGTCCCGAACAGGATGCTCGGATCCCAGGACCAGGTCCACACCGTCAGGCTCGCGTGGAGGGGAAGCAGGCTCAACCCTTTGTGCCGTCCTGCACGATCGGCTGGGCCAGCAACCAGAGGCTGGACATCGTGTACCCGACCATGGCGACGATCCACGGCCACTCGGCGCGTTGGCCCTGGCGCTGCGTCCGCGCGGCGCGACCAAGGTACCCGTGCGCCAGCACGACGGCCGCGATGTGGACGCCGATGATCAGGGCGATCTGGAAGTACCAGATCACGGCCGTCGGGACCAGGTTGCGGTTGGGCTCATAGTTCGCGGTCCCGAAGATGTTGAGGCCGCTGCCCAGGGGGTCCGAGATCTGGTGGATGAGCAGCTGCCCGTTGATGACCAGGTAGTCCAGGTTGTGCGCCACCAGGTACCCGAAGGCGATCGGCACGAGCGACGGGACGAGTCCCGCCACGACGTCGATCAAGGGCGCGTCGAGCCGGCCGACCGCGCGCACCGCGGCCGCAAAGCCGGTGAACAGCGCCCAGATCAGTCCCGCCATGAAGACGAAAACGACGAGGAGCACCACCGTGTACCCGGCGGTCCCCGGTCTGAGCGAGTCCGGCATCCGACCAAAGGCGTTCTTCCAGGCCGGCGTGGCAAGCAGCCCGTCGAAGCTGACCGACACGAGCAGCAGAAGCACGAAGGTCAGCCGGCTGACCGTGGCGTCGAACGGGCGGGTCAGCCCCTGAAAGAAGCCGCGATGGCCGGGGGCGCCGAATCGAAAGAATCCCAACCGGCCCCAGGTGGCGAAGAGCACGGAGAAGACCTCGCCTCGTTGAAGCCAAACCTCGGCGCCGAACAGCGCGGCCATCAGGGCATTGACGGTGCCGTAGGCGAGCATCACGAAGGCCGCGCCGGCAGGCGTGGTCGTCACGCCGTTGAAGACCAGCTCCCCACAGGCAAACAGGAAAAACAGGAGGGCGGCCGGCCAGTAGCCCCATCCCGGCGGGCAGGCGATGCGAGCGCGCTGACCAACCGCGCGGGCCACAACGTCGAGCGGGCTGATGTAGGGCCAGTAATTGCCCACCACCGCGATCGAGATCGGTCCCGCGATCCAGAAGACCAACCAGAAGGCCGTGGGCAGGATGCTGTCGGGCGTGCTCTGGGTCCCGAACAAACCGGCCGCAATCAGCACCAGCGACAGCACGAGCATCAGCCATCCGGGCCAGGTCGGGACGTCACGAATGGGCGGGACATCGTCGCCGGCCGGCAGGTCGCGGCCCACCGGACGCTGCAGCACCAGCAGGAAGGAAACGAAGACCACCGCGCCCGCGCCGAGCAGAAAGAGATACAGGGGAGCAGGGAGATCGTATCGGGCGCCAAACGCGTGGAGCCGCGTCAGGCTCATCGGCGTGGCTTCCGGCTACGCCCTGGGTTTCGCCTGCGGCGCACTTCCTGAAGACCGGCGATCACGCCAAAAACGATAACGAACCCGATGATGCCGAAGAACTCGAGGTAGCGGCCAACACTGGCGAAGATGCTGTCGCCCGGCGCCCCCGGCGGCGC